>NZ_JADMQH010000016.1:0-23661 GCF_015559655.1 Bacteroides sp. 1001136B_160425_E2
TATAAAATAAAAAATACGAGACTCAAACTTGAATCCCGTATTTCCATTTACACAAAATATTTTATAGTGCCTTGAAATCTCTATCTTTCCTTTAAAATAACCTCTTTATATCATCTCTCTTTCCATAATTATGTCCTACCCGTCATTTATTATCAAACTTACCATTAGAGCATCCAGCAAGAATCCGATCCAGACTTTCATCCACAACACCTATCATCTGAAGTTTGGATAATAAATGATAGTAGGAAGTTTTTCCTACTCCTTCTATTCTCAACAGACTTTTCCAACCTCTTCCCGATACGATTTCCAATATGTCCTTTACTGTTCGAACATCTTGATTATACAAGACATTAGCCAGCCGCGTATCAGCTACTTTACAAACAGGCAATTGAAGTATCCACTCCTCCTGCCCGACATTTATATTCTTATTATTGTCTGCTAAAGATAAAAAACGGGCATTGATAGCACGCTTTCGATAAGTAGCCAATATATCTTTCTTCAATTTCAACCCTTTAAGTATAGAGTTATACATTTGCAATGTCTTCCCATAGGTAATTCGATGCCGACCAGCCACTTTCTCTACCGGTTCTCCTGTAGAAATAGAATAGAAAATATTGCGGGCGACAGGGTGAAGAATTAATGCTGCCAGTTCACGAATGATTATTTCATATAGCGGTTTACAAGTCTTCTGTGTTCTCAATACATATAGTAGATCATCGTATTTGGAAATGATAAAATCACGTTCCAATTTCTTTTCTTCCACGATTTTAGAAAGGTAACCTGCCTCTAAACCAAGTTTTTTGTGAGCTTCCAGATAAGCATCCAAACTCTCATCATCCAAAAACAACTGATCGTTGATTCGGGAACTCGTAATGTATCCAAGATTTGCCCAATTCTTTAGAATGGCTTCTTGAATGTCGCGTCTTTCAGACATCTGTTTTGTTGTGAGCCAATTTGACATAAAAAAACGGAACTAGATTAACAATATTAACTAGTTCCGTACCTTTTATTATAAAAGAGTACGGAGCTGCCACAATCCCGCAAACAGGAGGTAGTAGCGGCTACCTTACTTACACGGGCAGACAGCCCGTACCCTATGAGAAGTCATAGAAGTACAGGCGTCTCCCGGCGTAAGTAAAAAAAATCCGCTACGATTTCCTGTTCACCGAGGAAACGCACAATCGCATACCACAAAGGTATGCTACGTTCCAATGACAAAGGTACAAATACTTTTCGGAAAATAACAAGAGAGAGTTATAAATGTTTAGGAAAGAAAACGAATGATGATTGTACAATTAAAGCGTATGTATATAAATAGACAGGCTTCAATTAGTTATCTTATTCATATAAGAAACCACTCTACAATTAAAGCACCTCTCTCTTGTATAAACTAGCTACTTTTGTAGCACACATCAATTCGTTCCACAAATATGGAACGAAACAATAACAGATGTGGAACTAAAGGGAAACAACTGTGGAACTAAAAGTCAACAGTTGTAGAACGAATTAACAGTAACTATAAAACCACTAAACATTAGTATATGAGTGCAATATATGACTTATTTGAGACTCCTAGTCCAAACAAAGAAGAGAAACAACCGCTACATGCCCGTATCGTCTCCAAAGGAACCGTAGATAAAGAAGAGTTCCTGGATCGTGTCCACAAATTTACCGGTATCAGCAGAAGTTTATTGGCAGGAGCCATGGAAGCCTTTGCCAATGAAGCACGAGATTTACTAGCCGACGGCTGGAATGTAGAAATGGGAAACTTCGGATTCTTCTCTACATCGTTGCAATGTCCGCCGGTTAAAGATAAAAAAGAAATTCGGGCAGCGTCTGTCCAAATGAAAAATATTAATTTCCGTGCAAGTCGTCCATTCAAGAAAGAAGTAGGCGACAAAATGAGGCTGCAACGAGGAGAATCTATCACACGCCCTAAGAAAAATAGTATCTCCCGTGAGACGTGTCGCGACCGTCTTAACACATACTTGGAAAATCACCTATTCATCAGCCGGACAGATTATAGCCATCTGACAGGACGAAATAAAAAAGTAGCTATTGAAGAATTAAATTCCTTTATCACTGACGGAATAATACGGAAAGAAGGGGTTGGAAAGTTGACTGTATATATAAAGGTATAAACTCTCGGAACAAGTAGAATTGCCTATTTACCGCCTTATCCTATCTACAAGATAAAACAATAACATTTTTATCTTGTAGATAAGAAGAAAATGAGATTTCTGAAGCATGAAGACAAGGACAATAATGGAATGTGGATAAGAAAAAAAACATTATGAACTACTTATTTAAAGGAAAACTGATTGAAATACTCCCTATTTGGAAATGGCTCTTAAAGTAGAAAATATAAGAATCTATAAATCAGAAGCATACAAACAAAATAAATCAAAATGAATCAAAGTAAGTACATCTAAGACCGTTAAAGCACCTCCCCGAAAAGTGCCCATAGTATCTTTGCATCGTGATCACAAAGAGAATTGATAACTAAAGTAACTAATTTAAAAAAACAAAAAACTATGGCACTTAGATACGTCATTAAAAAAAGAACATTCGGCTTTGATAAAACTAAAGCTGAAAAGTATGTAGCACAAAATGTAATCACCAATACGGTGGATTTCAGAGATTTGTGCGAGGAAATCACTAAAGTCGGAATGGTTCCCAGTGGAGCGGTAAAATTTGTACTCGATGCTTTGATCGATACATTAAATCTCAACCTTAGAAAAGGCATCTCTGTTCAATTAGGAGATTTCGGATGCTTCCGTCCTGGTATGAATTGCGAAAGTCAGGATACTGAAAAAGAGGTAGATAGCGATACGATACGCAGAGTGAAAATCATTTTCACTCCGGGCTACAAATTCAAAGAGATGCTGAGTAAAGTCAGTGTTCAAAAAGCGGTAGCTTCCGATGATGGTTCCATCAGCTCGGAACAACCGGACCCCAACCCGAATCCCAACCCGGATGACGGTAAAGGAGAAGCACCGGACCCGGCAGCATAAGATTAATCATCAGCCTTTAAAAGCAGGAAAACAGTACCCGCCTACGGGCGGATACTGTTTCCCAAAGTATTCCTGTAAAAGACTTGACAACGCCTTTTTTATTTTGTATCTTTACAACATCTTAAAACATTAAAATATCAACATGAAAGAATTGCCAGAAGAAGAAGAAATTCCGTTTCGCATTAAAACTTATAAGAAAAAGGAATTGGCTTGTATGTACAATCCGAACATTACACCCCGTTGCGCCATACGCATATTCACCAAATGGATTAAAATAAATAAAGAACTGCTCCGGTTGTTGACTGCCACAGGTTATCATCCGCGTACACGAACTTTTACTCCCCGACAGGTACAAATCATAACCAGTATTCTGGACATTCCATAGGGATGTCCAGAATACTGGTTTTATCACTGCAGTTGTCCCGCCGCTTTCAAATAAGCCACATAATTCACATACAATTGGAAATGAGCATCCACTTTCGTCTGATAAGCCTGCTGCCAGAGCACTTGCGCTTCCAGATAATCCGAAAGTGTTTCCAGTCCCACTTCATATTGTTTACCACTGACTTTCATATTCTCCTCTGCTTGTTCCAGCGAACGCTCGGAAAGCTCCGTTTCCAGCCGGGACTCATCCAGATTATTGGCAGCCTGCATCAATTCCAGCAACATTTTTTCATTGGCATTTTCCTGTTCAAGACGGACTTGCTCCAACTTCACTTTGGCAGACTTTACTTTATTGGTACGTTCGCCAAAATGAAACAGAGGGACAGAAACATTCAGGAATACAGAAAAAGCACCCTTTTTCATCAAAGTTTCATCATTGACTTCCAACCCATGAAGATAATCATAACTACCTCTGACACCGATACGCGGTAACAGTTCACTACGATTCAGCCTTACCTCCTGCTCGGCAATGGCTATTTGTTTGTTCAAGATTCCATATTCGGGACGGGCGGTAATGTCAGAAACCTGCACTTTCCACTCCTTCTCCACTTCCGGAAAATCATCAGATATATCAATTCGCGTCGTCAAAGGGCGTCCGATGTAATGACAGAGATTCATACTTGCAAGACGAAGGGCATTATCAGCCTTTCGCAAAGAGAGTTCACTCTCATTGAGCTTCACTTGCACTTTCAGCACATCATTCTGCGGTTTCATGCCATGCCGGTGAGCACTCTCTACATTTTTGGAAAGTTCCGTCAGTAAGGCATGATATTTTTCCGCAACTTTTCTCATTTCCTTCGCTTTCACTAACTGCACGTATGCCTTATCCGTATTCAGAATAACTTCCGAAGTAGTCAAAACTTCATTCAAGTGTGCCATTTCTTTTCCCAACAGTGACATCTTATAGGCAGCACGGATTTTTCCACCCATATAAAGAGGCTGTTCCACTTGTATACCACCCGAGTAAACCGTTCCGACTTTATAGTCCAGATTCAGTCCGGGAAAATAAGCGAAACCGCTCGATACCAGTTCTCCGGTGGCAGGATTGGGCAGGAAAACCGGAAGGTTTCCTCCCGGAACTCCGAGACTTCCATCCACTGTGCTATAAACACCTGTTCCGTTGGCTGTAAAATTAGGAAAGAAATTGGCTTTATAACTAAGAGACATCAATCGGGCAGCTTCCGTCTGTTTATTAGCGGCAGCCATATCCTTATTATATTTCAGTGCCATTTCACGGCATTGCGCCAGACTTAGTTTTTCTTGCGCGGCAAGAGAAACCGACAGGCCGAACAATATACCCGCTACACTAATGGCTACAAGAATTTCTTTTTTCATTTGTCTGTCTTTTTTATATGAAAGAATAATGCATACAAAATCGGGATAAAAAGCAACGTTATCAACGTGCCGAACAATAACCCACCCATGATAGAAGCTGCCAGCGAACCGAACATGGCATCCGGCAGCAATGGAATCATTCCCAAAATCGTAGTCAGCGAAGCCATCATCACGGGACGGAGACGGCTCTGCGAACTGTCTATCAATGCCGTCACAGGTTCTACTCCCTGATTAATTTGCAAAGTGATCTCATCCATCAAAACAATACCGTTCTTGATAATCATACCGATCAATCCCAATGTACCGACGATAGCCACAAAGTTGAATGTCTTCCCGGTAAGCAGCATTACGGCAACAACACCGACAAACACCAACGGAATAGTACAGAAGATGATAACCGGTTTCCGGTAATCTTTGAACAGCATAATCAGAATAGAAATCATCAGAATGATAGCAAACGGAAAGTTCTTGAACAGATATTGCATTGACTTTGTACTGGCGTTCCTCTCGCCTTGCCATTGAAGCTGGTATCCGTCAGGCAACGGAATCTGTTCAATCTGCGGGGCAATGGATTGCCGTGCCTTCTCCGTTTCTACCCCCGGAACAGGAGAACATTGCACCCGTTGGCTGCGCTGTCCGTTATAACGGGGAACCACCGGATCTTCCCACTTCACATCAATCCGCTTACTGATTTGTTTTAACGGAGTTGTTCCCATCAACGTTTCCACCAGTTCATCTTTTGATAGTGTTCCTGTCTTCAGCTTCATCATCATTTCTTGTGTCAGCAAACCGTTCAGAGAAGGAAGAGACGAGAATATCTGCGTATTATCCAGGTTTTCAATCGGATTTCCGTGTTCGTCCAGACAACGCAAGTAGATATTATCTTTGTGAATACCTTCGTAGAAAGACCCGATAGGGATACCACTGGTAGCTGTCAGCAAAGAAAGGCTTACATCATTCCGGCTCAATCCGATAGCACGTGCCGCAGGCTGGTCATATTCGATAGTCAGTACCGGGATTTGTGGTTCCCAGTCCGTGGTAATCAGGTAAACATCCTGGCAATTCTCCATAATCTTGCGGGCACTATCCGCCAACTGATGCAAAACAGCAGGATCAGGACCGGTAAATTGCGCTTCAATGGGGTATTTTTTGAACATCAGGTTGTAACGGTTCATCTTTACGTAAGCATCCGGATAATGTTGCGAAAGATATTGTTGAATTTCCGCCATGTTATCCACCAAATCGTCGGGAGAGGTGAAGTCGATAATCAGTTCACCGTAAGATAAGGAAGGATTGGCTACGTTACGTACCAAGTTATAACGGGCAGGAGTACCACCGATGGAAGCAGTGACGTGTGTGACTTCCGGACGCTTTTTCAGGTAAGTTTCGATTTCCTCCAAGTCACGGGCCACGCGAGTGGAGTTAGTTCCTTCCGGCAATTTATATTCCATATAAAGCTGGTCGTAGACCATATCCGGGAAAAAGCCCTGTTTCATAAAACGATAACTGAAAGCCGAAAGCAAAACCAAAGCAATCATTGTAAACACAAAACTCCAACGATGTGCCAGGCTGAATTTCAACAATGAACGGAGCACGGCATAAATCTTCCCTTCATACACACGCTTTCCGACAGCAGTAGTTGCCGCAGAGATTTCCGGATGCAGAATCCGGTCAGCCATCAACGGAACGTGCACCAAAGCCAGCACCCAGCTAAGCAACAGGGAAACAGCGAGTACAATAAACAAATCGCGCGTATAGACACCTGCCGTATCAGGCGACATGAAGATAGGAAGAAAAGCGATGATGGCAATCAGAGTAGCTCCCAGCAGAGGCATCGCTGTCTGCCGTCCGATGGCAGTCATTGCTTCCATCCGGCTCTTCCCGGCTTTCAAATCTACCAAAATACCGTCGATGATAACAATCGCGTTATCCACCAGCATCCCCATCGCAAGCACGAACGAGGCCAATGAAACACGCTGCATCGTACCATCCATAAAATAAAGGAACAGGAAGGAACCAAATACCGTCACTACCAGGCTGATACCGATAATCACCCCGCTCTTGAATCCCATAGCAATCATCAGAATAACAACTACGATAATCACGGATTCTATCAGATTAAGAATGAACGTCCCCAACGAAGTGCCTACGCGTTCCGGCTGATAGAAAACCTTATGACACTCTACTCCTGCCGGAAGACGTTCAGCCTTTAGTTGCTCCAGTTTCTTTTCCACCCGATGCCCCACTTTGATAATGTCGGCATCCGGAGAAGCAGCCACCATGATTCCTATCGCACGCTGGCGGTCATAAAACAATTCGTTGCGGGTAGGATCTTCATAATCCTTCTCAATACGGGCTATGTCGCTCAACCGCAACTGATCGGCATCATGCCCCTGAATCAGCATACGACCAATATCCTCTACCGTCTTAAACTTATCACTGACTGTCACCCGGATACGATTATCGCCATTATCATAATAACCAGTATAAGTAGTTTGGTTCTGCCCGTTCAATGTGGCTAGCACTTCGGCGGGTTTCACACCCAAGTTGGCCATCCGGTCTTGCAGGAGAGAGATGTTAATACATTCAGGACGTTTACCGTATAAGTCAACGCGCTCCACCCCATCCAGTTCGCTGACTTCACGTTTCACCAGTTCTGAATAATCAGACAGTTCCCTGTCGGAAAGCCCGTCGCCCGTCAAAGCGAAAAACATTCCGTAGACATTGCCGAAATCATCTTTTACAATAGAAGGACTGGCACCTTCGGGAAGTTCTGCCTGTGCGTTCGCCACCTTACGACGCAACAAATCCCAGCATTGCTCTACGTCCGTCTCTTTGACAGTCGTTTTCAGTTCTACCTGAATCAAAGAGAGATCATTGTAGGAATAACTTTCCACATTATCTATATTCCCCATAGAGCGGATATTCTTCTCCAGCACATCCGTCACTTCCAACTCTACCTGATGTGCAGACGCGCCGGGATAGGTAGTGACTACCATTGCGAGCTTTACCGTTATTTCAGGATCTTCCAGTTTACTCATTTCATAACTGGAATAGGCTCCTCCTACAATCAGTACGGCAATCAGGAAGTAGATTAACTTCTTGTTTTCAAACGCCCATTTACTAATATCAATCATAACAGTCCTCCCACATTGGTTTCAGTAGCCGGAAGAAGCGGTTCCACCTGTTCTCCCTCTTTTACATGGTGTACTCCCGAAGCGACAACCAAATCACCGGGATTCACTTTGTCTGAAGTAATCAGGCACCTACCGTCACTAAGCAGACGAGTGACAGTCACATCACAACGGCGGACAACATGACTGGAAGCATCATAAAGAAAGATACTCGTACGCCCGTTCTCACGAAGAATCGCTCCACCGGGAACCGACAGGTTACACGCATCTCCTTCACTGCATTCGATAGTCACCATTGTATTCATGCCGGGCGATGGAACTGCCTGCTTATCTTCTTTTTTCAGTTGAAGCCGCATGGTGTACAACTGATTGGCATTTGCCTTAGGGGTGACACTAATCAGTTCCAAAGCATATCTTTGATGAGGATAAATATCGAATGTACAATAGTAGCGGGTAAACTGCTGTCGACGAATATATTCCACTGCCGGAAGATTAATTTCCACTTCCGGGCTTCCCTCACTGATGATGGAAACGACGGGCATGCCGGCAGCTACCGTTTCATGGGAATCAAAAAGACGTTTCTGTATATATCCGCTAAAAGGAGCATACAAACGGGTGTATGCCAACTGGTCTTTAGCATGATTATATTTAGCGGTAATCTGCCTTAATCCGTACACGGCCTTATCGTTAGCATCCGGTGTCGTCACATTTTCCTTATAAAGCGCCATCACCCGTTCCGCCTCCGCTTTCACACTTTGATATTCTGCTTCTGCCGCATCCAACTGAATCTGATAATCCGTCGGATCCAATTCGGCCAATAATTGCCCTTTACGCACATAAGCACCGTCATTTACATGCATATACTGAATAGTACCACTCACCCGGAAGGACAGACTTATATCCTGTGCCGCTTTCACCCGTCCCGGAAACTGCAAAGCTATTTGTCTGTCGGCAGAAAGTACGGTATCAATCTTCACTGCCGGCTTACTGTCTGTGTTTTGTACACGTTGCCCACACGAAGTCAACAGAACTGCTAAAAATCCTGTTAATAAGAAGTCTAATCGTCTCATATTTTCACTTGTTAGTTAGTTGCCACAAAAGTATCCCAAGCAAACATGAAGAGAAAGGTTGATTTAGACGGAATATTGTTCTATTTGTACGTTACCTAAGATAAAAAGCCGAAATAGTTTGCTATTTGTATTTATTTGTTTATTACTTTGTAAGGAAATTCATTTCAACGAAAAAGGAATATGGAACCACTGATGCCATTCAAGTATGTTATAATATCTCCAGAAGATACTTCCATGAAAGAAGGATGCATTATTTCCGAATTCAACCAATGCGGACTTTTCCTCTGCCAGAAAGGACAGGCGGAAATCCTGTTGGGAGGTAGGCCATACCAGATTAACAAAAGGAATCTTTTCATATATACTGCAGCCAACCTTCTACAGATACGCCAAAGAAGCGCAGACCTGGAAGGAATCATGATAGAGGTCGATCTGGATTATGTCATACCGATAGTAAACAAAGTAGCCAACTCGGAGAACTTGCTTTATTTGCGGGAAAATCCCTGTCTGTCGCTTTCCGAAGAGCAATATACATTTGTAGAGAACTTACTCAAATCTGTAGAAAAACGAATTAACAGGGAGAATATCTGTAACAGTTCCCGACAGAAACAATATTTAATTTCTGAATTAATCAAATCCTGGGGACAAGTGATATGCTATGAGTTATTAAATATCTATTTCAACAACGAACCGCAAACACCACTTCCACAAGATAAAAAGGATAGGATTTTCCAAAATTTCATGATTACCCTCTATCGATATTATCATCAGGAACGGGATGTTACTTTCTATGCAAACAAGCAATGTCTGTCTGCCCGATATTTTTCTTCCGTCATCAAGGAGAAATCAGGGAGCAGTGCTTTGCAATGGATTATACAGAATGTCATTACAGAAGCCAAATATCTGCTCGATAATACCGATTTAAGTATTAAGGAAATAGCGACCAAGCTCAACTTCCCCACACAATCATTCTTCGGAAAATATTTCAAGCAGTATGTCGGCATATCTCCTAAAGAATATCGGAACAAAAAGATAGGACTGTTGCCTTCTTGAGTCAGCAAAACAAAATTCTGTTCTTTTTTGATATTACATAATTTGAATTGGAATATAATCAATAAAAAAGGATTATTCGCCGATTGCGTACAATATTGATATATAATCGTCCTATTCTTATATTAAAAATGACTACCCGACACTACCTTTGTTACCAACCAATTATTTCAGGAAGATTGCATTAGTACTTCCCTGATAATGGTTGACTAGTTTAACCGGCCTTCTCTATAAGTTCCAATATCATTCGTGCAAACTCTTGAACAATCTTAAGATTCTCTGATTGACTCACAACGTCCTCCTCATGAGTATCCAGCGCAAGATCTTCTTGCAATCGAAACATTTCCTCTTTTCCACATGTTATCAGTTGATCTTTTTTACACATATTCCAGGGAACGAAAGTCTTGCAGATAAAAAGTTCCATGCCGGACACCATCATAGCCGACCCGAGCGAGATACCATCCGGACTAGTGTACCACACAGGATTCAGTAAATCTTTCATTTCTTCTTCACTCAAGAATAAATGATCGGCATTATAGTGCATGGCAGTGTTCGTTTTAAAATATCTTTTTATCAAATCCTCTCCGGTGAGTTCCAATCCCATCCGCAGAGCATATCTACTAAAAAAATGAGGTGGATAAAAAGTCACACCGGGGAGAGAGCCTTCTTTAGCCGGTAAATCGTATCGATAAACATACTTACCATGATCTGTTTCTCTGACGCAAACAAGAAAGCTATCAACATACTGTTTCAAACGTCGCTTACTCTTGGCGAAGAATATCAAAATCCATTTGTTCTTCCTGGGTGAAGTGACTGTAGAGAAAAGAAACATCGGAAATTTGCTTTGCCTGCGGAAATATTTTAGAGCATCCAGCATTTTTTTTCGCATGATTATGCTCACGTCCATGTAGTCCTTTGCTACCTCATTCGCCAATTCCTCGTAGGACATTTGTGAAGTTATCATATTTTCTTTTTTAATGTTTTAAATCACTCGATAATGAGAACTGGCGAAACTGATACCAAAGCATCGTTCCGGCAATCATACTTGCTATCAGGTCGGAAATCGGCATACTGATCCAAACTCCTAGTTGTCCGTAGAAGTGTGGAAGGATCAGCAGACAAGGTATCAGAATTAAAACCTGACGGGAGACAGACAAGAATATAGCCTTGCTTGCCATACCTATACTCTGAAAAAAGTTGGAAGTCACCATCTGAAAACCGACAATGGGAAAGAACATGACCACAATACGCAGTCCTTTAGCAGAAATACGAACCAGTTCTTCATCTGTGGTGAAAATAGAAACTGCCAAATCAGGTATCAGCATCCCCATCAAGAAACCGATAGTAGTGATAAGGGTGGCTACATAAATCGTAATTTTCAAGACTTTCGTCACACGGGAATATTGCCTGGCACCATAGTTATACCCGGCAATAGGCTGCATACCCTGATTCAATCCCATTACAATCATGACAAAAAGGAACACCAGGCGGTTGACAATTCCGAAAGCTCCAATAGCTAAATCACCTCCATACTGTTTCAGTCCCTTATTAATCAAAATCACGATAAAACAAGCTGCCAGATTCATCAGAAATGGTGCCATACCAATGGCCAAAGAGTCAAACACTATTTTCTTCTTTAACCGGAAAATACCTTTATGGAAATGTAACAGTTCCTCTCTATTAGAAAATAGCTTGAACTGCCATGCCAATGCGATAACCTGTGCAGTAATGGTAGCGATTGCCGCTCCTTGTATTCCCCAACCGAAGCCATAAATAAAAACAGGGTCGAGTATCGTGTTAATCACTACCGTAGCAATCGTGGCATACATCGCCTTTTGCGGATGTCCCGCCGAACGAAGTACGGCATTCAGACCTAAATAAAGGTGGGTGACAACATTACCCAGTAAGATAACGACCATATAATCGCGGGCATAACCTACCGTAGCATCACTACCACCGAAGAAGTAAAGAATAGGGTCGAGAAACAACAGTGTGACGACTGTAAAGGCAAGTCCGATGATAATATTCAATACCAGTACATTGCCAAGTACCCGCTGTGCGGTATCGTAATCTTTCTGTCCCAATTTCACCGAAACCAATGTAGCCGCACCTACACCGACCAGAGAGCCGAAAGCCGCGGCAAGATTCATTAGCGGAAAAGTTAATGCTAACCCGGAGATAGCCATCGCCCCTACCCCGTGACCAATGAAAATACTATCTACCATATTATAAAGAGAAGACGCCGTCATGGCGATAATTGCCGGAATGGCATACTGCATTAAAAGCTTTCCAATCTTTTCCGTACCCAACGCAGTGGGTGTCTTTTGTCCTGTCATACCTATTAGTTTGAGGGTGCAAAGATACAAAAAAGAGACGGATTACAGGATATATGAGAAAAGTTTCGTATTTTTGCCCACAAAATTGAGTTAATACGTAACGAAATGAATATATTAGAACTAAGTGAACAGGAAATTATTCGACGTAACAGTCTGAATGAGCTTCGTGCAATGGGTATTGATCCATACCCTGCAGCAGAGTATGTAACCAATGCTTTCTCTACAGATATTAAAGCTGAATTTAAAGACGACGAAGAACCACGCCAGGTTTCCGTAGCCGGCCGTATCATGAGCCGCCGCGTGATGGGTAAAGCATCTTTCGTTGAATTGCAGGACTCTAAAGGTCGCATCCAGGTGTACATCACCCGGGATGATATCTGTCCGGGAGAAGACAAGGAACTGTACAACGCTGTATTCAAACGCCTGCTCGACTTAGGTGACTTTATCGGTATCGAAGGTTTCGTGTTCCGCACACAAATGGGTGAAATCAGCATCCATGCAAAGAAACTGACTGTACTGGCAAAGTCTATTAAACCGTTACCAATCGTTAAATACAAAGACGGAGTAGCTTACGACTCTTTTGAAGATCCCGAACTCCGTTATCGCCAACGCTATGTTGACCTGGTAGTAAACGACGGCATCAAAGAAACATTCCTGAAACGCGCCACTGTAGTGAAAACTTTGCGCAATGTCTTGGATGAGGCTGGCTACACGGAAGTGGAAACTCCTATCCTGCAATCTATTGCCGGTGGAGCCAGTGCACGCCCGTTCATCACTCACCATAACTCACTGGATATAGACCTTTACCTGCGCATCGCAACGGAGCTTTATCTGAAGCGACTGATCGTAGGTGGTTTTGAAGGTGTATATGAAATAGGTAAGAACTTCCGTAACGAGGGTATGGATAAAACTCACAATCCGGAATTTACCTGTATGGAACTTTATGTTCAGTACAAGGATTACAACTGGATGATGAATTTCACCGAAAAACTGCTGGAACGTATCTGTATCGCTGTAAACGGCTGTACGGAAAGCGTTGTTGACGGAAAAACGATCAGTTTCAAAGCTCCTTACCGCCGCCTGCCTATCCTGGATGCTATCAAAGAAAAGACAGGATACGACCTGAACGGCAAGAACGAAGAAGAAATCCGCCAAGTTTGCAAGGAACTGAAAATGGAAGAAATCGACGAGACAATGGGTAAAGGCAAGCTGATTGATGAAATCTTCGGAGAGTTCTGTGAAGGTACGTATATCCAGCCGACTTTTATCACCGATTATCCGGTTGAAATGTCTCCGCTGACCAAGATGCACCGTTCTAAACCGGGACTGACCGAACGTTTCGAATTAATGGTGAACGGTAAAGAGCTGGCTAATGCTTACTCGGAATTGAATGATCCGTTGGATCAGGAAGAACGTTTCAAAGAGCAGATGCGTTTGGCCGACAAGGGAGATGACGAGGCGATGATTATCGATCAGGACTTCTTGCGGGCTTTACAATATGGTATGCCTCCTACATCGGGTATCGGTATCGGTATCGACCGCCTAGTGATGTTAATGACCGGACAGACCACTATTCAGGAAGTATTATTCTTCCCGCAAATGCGTCCGGAAAAAGTAGTGAAAAAAGACGCTGCCGCCAAATATATGGAATTGGGAATCGCAGAAGACTGGGTTCCGGTGATCCAAAAAGCCGGTTACAACACTGTAGCTGACATGAAAGATGTCAATCCGCAGAAGTTGCACCAGGACATCTGTGGCATTAACAAGAAATATAAATTAGAACTGACCAATCCGTCGGTAAACGACGTAACAGAGTGGATACAGAAAATTTAATAAGTTCTTCATCCAAATCCATACAAATGAAATTACCCGGCAAGATAGCGATAATGGGCGGAGGAAGTTGGGCTACAGCCATCGCAAAGATGTGTCTGGCCCAGGAAGACTCAATCAATTGGTATATGCGGCGAGACGACCGCATTGCCGATTTTAAACGATTAGGGCACAATCCGGCTTATCTGACAGGAGTGAAATTCGATACAAAACGCATCACGTTCAGTTCCAACATCAACGATGTGGTGAAAGAATCGGATACGCTGATCTTCGTCACTCCTTCTCCTTATCTGAAGGCACATCTGAAAAAGCTGAAAACCAAGATTAAAGATAAGTTTATCATCACCGCTATCAAAGGAATCGTACCCGATGACAACGTTATTGTATCAGAATACTTCACAAAAGAATATGGTGTACCACCAGAAAATATAGCAGTCCTTGCAGGTCCCTGCCACGCAGAAGAGGTGGCCTTGGAACGCCTCTCCTACCTGACTATCGCCTGCCCTGACAAAGACAAAGCACGTATCTTCGCACGTCGTCTGGGAAGCAGCTTCATCAAAACATCAGTCAGTGATGACGTAGCGGGTATCGAATACAGTTCGGTACTCAAAAACGTATATGCCATCGCTGCCGGTATCTGTAGCGGCCTGAAATATGGCGACAACTTCCAGGCTGTATTGATCTCCAACGCCATTCAGGAGATGAACCGTTTCTTAAATACGGTGCATCCGTTGAACAGAAACGTGGATGAATCTGTTTATCTGGGGGATTTATTGGTGACCGGTTACTCCAACTTCAGCCGTAACCGAACTTTCGGAACGATGATAGGTAAAGGGTATTCCGTGAAGAGTGCGCAAATTGAAATGGAAATGATTGCGGAAGGTTACTATGGTACGAAATGTATCAAAGAAATCAATAAGCATCATCATGTCAATATGCCGATACTGGACGCAGTGTACAACATTCTGTACGAACGTATCTCACCAATGATCGAGATTAAATTGCTGACTGACTCTTTTAGATAATCTTTAAACAAGAACGATATGATTAGTTTAAACATTGAAAAGACATTTGGATTCATCTCCAAAGAAAAGGTTTTTGCTTACGAAGCTGAAGTAAAAGCCGCACAGGAAATGCTTGAAAAAGGTACAGGCAAAGGTAACGACTTTTTAGGATGGTTGCATTTGCCTTCTTCTATCACTAAAGAACACCTGGCCGACCTGAACGCTACTGCAAAAGTATTAAGAGACAATTGTGAAGTAGTAGTCGTAGCCGGTATCGGTGGTAGCTATCTGGGTGCCCGTGCCGTCATCGAAGCTTTGTCTAACAGCTTCACCTGGTTGCAGGAAAAGAAAACAGCTCCTGTCATGATCTATGCAGGACACAATATCAGCGAAGATTATCTGTATGAACTGGCTGAATATCTGAAAGACAAGAAATTCGGTGTCATCAATATCTCTAAATCAGGAACTACTACTGAAACAGCTCTCGCTTTCCGCTTGCTGAAAAAACAATGTGAAGATCAGCGCGGCAAAGAAACAGCAAAGAAAGTAATCGTTGCTGTGACGGATGCCAAGAAAGGTGCCGCACGCGTTACAGCCGACAAGGAAGGATACAAAACATTCATCATCCCCGATAACGTAGGCGGACGCTTCTCTGTATTGACTCCGGTTGGTTTGCTGCCGATTGCTGTTGCCGGATTCGATATCGAAAAACTGGTTGCCGGTGCTGCCGACATGGAAAAAGCATGTGGCTCGGACGTTGCATTTGCCGAAAACCCTGCCGCTATCTACGCTGCTACCCGTAACGAACTGTACAGAAACGGAAAGAAGATCGAAATCCTCGTTAACTTCTGCCCGAAATTACACTATGTAAGCGAATGGTGGAAACAGCTTTACGGAGAATCTGAAGGAAAAGACAATAAAGGTATCTTCCCTGCATCAGTAGATTTCTCAACAGACCTCCACTCAATGGGTCAATGGATTCAGGAAGGCGAACGTTCTATCTTTGAAACGGTGATTTCAGTAGAGAAGGTTAACCACAAACTGGAAGTTCCTTCTGACGAAGCGAATCTGGACGGTTTGAATTTCTTAGCCGGCAAACGTGTGGATGAAGTGAACAAGATGGCCGAATTGGGCACACAACTGGCTCACGTAGACGGTGGCGTACCTAATATGCGTATCGTACTTCCGGAATTAAGCGAATACAATATCGGTGGTCTGCTCTATTTCTTCGAAAAGGCTTGCGGTATCAGCGGTTACTTGCTGGGCGTGAATCCATTCAACCAACCGGGTGTGGAAGCATACAAAAAGAATATGTTTGCGTTGCTTGACAAACCGGGGTATGAAGAAGAATCTAAAGCAATCCGTGCAAAACTGTAATTAAGAACGTTTTTATAAACGGTAAACTATAAACAATGAACGGTGAACAACTATCCTATATACATGGATTTGTTCACCGTTCATTATTATATTCTATTGGTTGCTGTTTCCGGTTGCCCGTTTATTATCCGTTGTACCGTTTACAGCGCACCATTTTTACTTTTCATCTTCGACTTTCGTCTTTAAGCCGATTTCTTCCTGTGCTCCTTCACATTCGGCTTTGGAAGAAAGATAGAACTCTAATTTTACATCGCCGTTCTTATCTACTTGTTTGATAGTCGCAATCACCATAATTTTAGCTTTTGCCACACCATCCTTAAAACGAAGCTGTCCCTTTTCCACATCTGTCAGATTTCCTTCTGTAGATACTTCTGTTTTCTCAAAGATGAGTTTAGTATCCACTTCATCATCATTCTGAAGTCTAAAGGTTTTCAGTTCAGCTCCATTTCCATCCAAAAGCAGAAGAGCTTTCACTTCGTCCCCCACCTTCAAGGCCGGCAATTCGTCCCTCTGATTCGCATAGTCTTTTTCACCGGAACCGGAACTTTCATCCTCCGATTCGACCTTTGCATAAAGCTTTTCTATCTTGATAACAGGACTTTCCCCGCTATCAGAACAGGCGCCTAAAAACAATGGTAGCAACAATAATACTCTCTTTTTCATGCTATCGTCGAGTTTATAACGTTACAAAAATACACATATTCTTCTAAACAACAAATAATTATACAAGTAATACGCCGCAATTCAGTAGTGCCGAACAGTCTACACGACAAGAGTTGGCAGTACATACCACATGGCAAGTAATCACTAAACTATCTTCCCGTTCTAACTTATCTCTCGTTTTTTATCGTTATCTTTGCCTCGTATACAACTGTAGATTAAGCGAATCAAACTAAAAAGAACAAATAAAATGACAGGAAATTTATTAAAGAAATCCAGTGGATTCATATTATTATGTAGCATATCATTGCTAATGCTCGTAATGACCGGTTGCCAGGAAGCCAAACTCAAGACAGTGATTGGAGTAGCCAACAAACAGTGTCCGATAGACATGGGAGCAGTCGGTACGATCACCAGCATCATCTACGACGGGAATAACGTAGTGTACACGCTGAACATGAACGAAGAGATTACCAATATAAAGATATTGAAAGACAATCCGGAAAGCATGAAATCATCTATCACAATGATGTTTCAAAATCCGGCAGCAGATGTAAAAGAGATGCTCAAGTTGATGGCAAAATGCAATTCCGGATTACACATGATATTTGTAGGGAATAAGTCGGGCGAACAAGCGGTTTGCGAACTTACCGCCGAAGAGCTGAAAGAAGTGATTAATACAAATGCCGACCCGGCACAAAGCGGACAAACAAAGCTTGAAGCGCAACTGAAAATGGCGAACCTGCAATTCCCGATGCAAGCCAGCGAAGAAGTCATTGTCGAAAAAATCGAGGTCATAGGCGAATCGGTTGTTTATATATGCAGTGTGGACGAAGAATTGTGTCCCATCAGCCAGATTGAAGAAAACGCAGCAGAAGTGAAAGAGGGTATTGTATCAACACTGGCAAGTCAGACCGATCCGGCCACCCAGATATTCATCAAAACCTGCGTAGATAACAATAAAAGCATAGCTTACAGATATATCGGCAAGGAATCCGGTCAGCAATACGATGTGATTATTCCTCTGTCTGATCTGAAGAAAATGCTTATAGAAAAATAAAATATCATCTTAAAAAGATTCTGCAACGTACCAAAGTATGAAAAAGAAACTGAAAGCCGTCCTGTTTGACATGGACGGCGTACTTTTTGACTCTATGCCCTATCATTCGGAAGCCTGGCATACAGTAATGAAATCTCACGGACTCACTCTTAGCCGCGAAGAAGCATATATGCACGAAGGACGGACAGGAGCCTCCACTATTAATATTGTTTTCCAACGTGAACTGGGCAGAGAAGCTACCCAGGAAGAAATAGAAAGTATCTATCAGGAGAAAAGTGTTTTGTTCAATTCGTATCCCGAAGCAAAACGTATGCCCGGTGCATGGGAGTTGCTACAAAAAGTGAAAAAGGATGGACTGGTTCCGATGGTGGTCACTGGTTCCGGCCAACTATCCCTGCTCGAACGGTTGGAACACAACTATCCGGGAATGTTTCGTAAAGAATTGATGGTTACAGCGTTCGATGTAAAATATGGTAAGCCCAATCCCGAACCGTATCTGATGGCATTGAAAAAAGGCGGACTTAAAGCTGATGAAGCCATCGTAGTAGAAAATGCCCCGTTAGGAGTGGAAGCCGGACACAATGCGGGTATCTTTACAATAGCCGTAAATACAGGTCCTTTGGACGGACAAGTATTGCTGGATGCCGGAGCCGATCTGCTACTGCCATCCATGCAAGCACTAAGCGACCATTGGGATACGCTGTTTGAAAAGAACACCTAAAAGCTGAAAAGATAATTTATTCTTCAAAACAGGAGAAAAACATTGAAAAGCAAGAATATAAATCGTATTTTTACGGGAGTTTAATTCACTTAGATTCCATCTAAGCCAACGCAGATTCTACTATGCAAAAGTTATTATCCTTACCACCCAATTTGATCCATTGCTTCCACGAACTGGAAGAAGTCAACCATACCGATTGGTTTTGTACATCAGACCCCATAGGGAGCAAACTAGGCTCCGGCGGCGGAACGACGTGGTTACTGCAGGCCTGCCATCAGGCATTCGCGCCGCAAGAATCTTTCAGCAACTGGATAGGAAATGAAAAAAGAATATTGCTCCATGCAGGCGGACAAAGCCGTCGCCTGCCCAGCTACGGACCTTCCGGCAAAATATTGACTCCAATCCCTATCTTCAGTTGGGAAAGAGGGCAAAAACTGGGACAGAATCTATTATCATTGCAGCTCCCACTCTATGAAAGGATTATGAATCAGGCTCCGGCCGGTCTGAATACGCTGATCGCAAGCGGAGATGTATATATCCGTTCGGAAAAGCCACTTCAAGATATTCCGAATGCAGACGTAGTATGCTACGGCTTATGGGTGAATCCTTCATTGACAACCCATCATGGTGTATTTGTTTCCGACCGGAAAAAGCCGGAGGTTCTCGACTTCATGTTACAGAAACCTTCTCTTGAAGAGTTGGAAGGATTATCGAAAACTCATCTTTTCCTGATGGACATCGGTATCTGGATTTTAAGTGACCGCGCCATCGAAGTATTGATGAAACGGTCATTAAAAGAAGGAACCAATGATATTAATTATTATGACTTATACTCGGACTACGGCTTGGCTTTGGGAGAGCATCCCAAAACGGAAGATGAAGAAATCAATCAGTTATCCGTAGCCATATTACCTTTGCCCGGTGGAGAATTCTATCATTATGGCACAAGCCATGAACTGATTTCTTCTACTTTAGCCATACAAGACAAGGTACGCGATCAAAGAAGGATCATGCACCGGAAAGTAAAACCGAATCCGGCTATCTTTATCCAGAACTCTATCACACAAGTTTCCCTTTCTGCAGACAATGCCAACTTATGGATTGAGAATAGTCATGTGGGAAAAGGCTGGAAACTGGGTTCCCGCCAAATAATAACAGGAGTTCCCGAAAACCAATGGAACATCAACCTGCCGGATGGAGTCTGCATCGACATTATCCCTATTGACGACAATGACTTTGTTGCACGTCCGTATGGATTGGATGATGTGTTCAAAGGAGCGTTGGACAAATCAACGACTACCTATCTAAATATTCCTTTTACCCACTGGATGGAAGAAAGAGGAATCATCTGGGAGGATATAAAAGGACGCACCGATGATTTACAATCAGCATCTATCTTCCCCAAAGTAACTTCTGTTGAAGATTTAGGCATATTAGTGCGCTGGATGACATCGGAACCCCAACTGGAAGAAGGGAAAAAACTTTGGCTGAAAGCAGAGAAACTTTCTGCCGACGAAATCTCGGCAGGCGCCAACCTCAAGCGTCTTTATGAACAGCGCAACGCTTTCCGTAAAGAGAACTGGAAAGGACTGGCGGCTAATTATGAAAAAAGCGTATTCTATCAACTTGACTTACTGGATGCCGCAAACGAATTTGTACGTTTCAATTTGGATACTCCCGATATCCTGCAAGAAGATGCCGCACCCATGCTACGGATACACAACCGAATGCTTCGCGCACGCATCATGAAACTACGTGAAGACAAAGATTGCGCAAAAGAAGAACAGGCAGCCTTCCAACTGCTTCGCGACGGTTTATTGGGAGTGATGAACGAACGTAAAAGTCATCCCATACTCAATGTTTATTCCGATCAGATTGTATGGGGCCGCAGCCCTGTACGTATTGATGTGGCAGGAGGATGGACGGACACTCCTCCTTACTCTCTTTATTCAGGAGGAAGTGTTGTCAATCTTGCCATCGAACTGAACGGTCAACCGCCACTACAAGTATATGTGAAACCTTGCAAGGAATATCAGATTACCCTTCGTTCCATCGACATGGGCGCAATGGAAGTGATACGAAATTACGAGGAACTGCAAGATTACAAAAAGGTGGGTTCTCCATTTTCCATCCCGAAAGCCGCCCTTACGTTGGCAGGCTTCGCACCGGTGTTCTCTACAGAATCCTATCCTTCTTTAGCCAAACAGCTGGAAGCCTTCGGTTCAGGAATCGAAATTACCCTGTTGGCTGCTATTCCTGCCGGCTCGGGTTTAGGCACCAGTTCTATCCTGGCCTCCACCGTGCTCGGAGCAATCAATGATTTCTGCGGACTGGCTTGGGATAAGAATGATATATGTAGTTACACATTAGTACTGGAACAATTACTGACCACAGGAGGAGGCTGGCAGGATCAATATGGAGGTGTCTTCTCCGGCATTAAGCTGCTGCAATCCGAAGCTGGTTTCGAACAGAATCCATTAGTACGCTGGTTGCCCGACCAACTCTTTGTTCATCCCGACTACCGCGACTGCCATCTGTTATATTATACAGGAATTACCCGTACTGCCAAAAGTATTCTGGCGGAAATCGTCAGTTCCATGTTCCTCAATTCCGGACCGCACCTAAGTTTGCTGACCGAAATGAAAGCCCATGCAATGGATATGAGTGAAGCTATTTTGCGCAGCAATTTCGATAGTTTCGGTCGTTTGGTCGGCAAAACCTGGATACAAAACCAAGCATTAGATTGCGGAACCAATCCTCCGGCAGTAGCAGCCATTATCGAGAAAATCAAAGATTACACCCTGGGATACAAACTCCCCGGCGCAGGCGGCGGCGGTTATTTATATATGGTAGCCAAAGACCCTCAAGCAGCCGGACAAATCCGACGGATACTGACAGAACAAGCTCCCAACCCACGTGCCCGTTTTGTAGAAATGACTCTTTCTGACAAAGGACTTCAGGTTTCAAGAAGCTAAAGAAGAGGCATTGCCAGATTACCGGTCAATCTCATCCGGAACCACAAAAAACAAGCTTGGACAAATTCAAACGAAATGTCCAAGCTTCAATTTTTCAATGCCATAATGATCTGTTTTACATGTTGAGACTTGAAATAACTGTAAAGTAAATCACAATAATGATAAAACCAATAGCTCCAATAATCAGCGCTACACTAGCCCATTTCTTTTTTCTAGCTTCTTCCATTCTAATTTATATTTATGGGATTAATATAATTTATCGTCAGATATCTACTTCCGGAAAGCTATAAATACACTATATCAACATCATTTTTTTACTTCTTCATCGTTACAAAGTTAGTATTTTCCACGAGTATTTAATCACCTAAAACAACTTTTCATTCTCTTTAGATTAATTTATACAACTACAAATAACGACATGGAACACAAGATTTTATCTATTACTGTTTTTATATCATGTAAAAATTGTACATTTGCATAATTGACAATTTTGATTAAACACATTCAGACTAGGAAAAAGAATCAAAAACCAATAAAAATACAAAGATGAAATTACTTAAATTATTATCCGTTGTTTTGTTGTTTGCCTGCAATGACGACTCCAAAGACACTCCGACTACCGGAGAGCCCAAACAAATTGTTGTAGAAATGGACGCTGCTGCCTCCAATATGACAGATGTTTCCGGCACATATACATTGGAAGCCAATAAAGAATACTGTGTTCGGGAAGATGGAAAATACAAAATATTATTAGTAAAAAGCGTCTATATAGATAAAGAAGGAAAAGAGAAGGACATTCTTACTTACGGTATTCTTGACGTAGCAAAGAACGAATATCACTATTATACAGAAAAAATTGATGTAGCCAAAAGATTGGAAAGAAACTGGAATTTCTATGATGATAACAACCCGGATAACGCTGACAAGCAGCTAGTTTGCACTTCCCATCCGAAAGAAGAATAAATAGATAATAAAGAAAACCGCAATTACTCTCTCTGCCAGTAATTGCGGTTTTCATCTGTGACCCCGGTGCGATTCAAACGCACGACCTTCAGAACCGGAATCAGGCATAGTAACACCCTTATATTTAATAGTTGTTAGTTTGTTTATACTTTCTCTTAACAGCCTATAGAACAACTATAGACCAACAATGGTAGCATTACTAGTATACTACCAATAGCACTTGGACTGTGCTAAGTTTCTTGTTTCTGCTTCATAACTGATTGGTTTGATAATAATGAGGATGCTTTTAATTTATTAATGTGTTAAGATATCGTAATCAGTGCAAATTATAGTGATATCAGGCGGGCAATTGTCTCTAAGAACGTTTAAAAATACAACATATTGGTTTATTGTTAATGTTATGCTTGATAAGGAACATTTAAAGCACTCCATAGTTCTCAATTTGGTACATTGGGATATATCTATACTGGTGAATTTTGTGAAAGAATAATTAACCCTTCTCAATTCTTGATTCTTCGAGATGTTTAAATTTGTTATTGGGGTATGCTCACAGTCTAGTTCTTCCAAATTAGGAGCAATGGATGCATCTAAATGGATAAGCTCTGTATAAGAACAATTTAGTCTTTTTAATTTAGGAACATTAGATATACTCAATTTGGTAAGTTTGGCATGCTGACAGTCTAGTTCTTCT
>NZ_JADMQH010000016.1:23760-159184 GCF_015559655.1 Bacteroides sp. 1001136B_160425_E2
CAATTTAGTCTTTTTAATTTAGGAACATTAGATATACTCAATTTGGTAAGTTTGGCATGCTGACAGTCTAGTTCTTCTAATTCAGGGGTGTTACATACATCTAAACAGGTGAGCTCTGTATAGCTGCTATCTATTTTTCTTAACTTGGCGTTATTGGTAATTTTCAACGTTTTTAGTTTGCTGCCATTACAGTCTAACTCTTCCAAGTTTGAATCCTTTATATCTAATTCAGAAAGAGAGATACCTGCGCAATTTAGTCTTTTTAATTTAGGAACATTAGATATACTCAATTTGGTAAGTTTGGCATGCTGACAGTCTAGTTCTTCTAATTCAGGGGTGTTACATACATCTAAACAGGTGAGCTCTGTATAGCTGCTGTCTATTTTTCTTAACTTGGCGTTATTGGTAATTTTCAACGTTTTTAGTTTGCTGCCATTACAGTCTAACTCTTCCAAGTTTGAATCCTTTATATCTAATTCAGAAAGAGAGATACCTGCGCAATTTAGTAATTTTAAATTCTTATTATTGGATATATTGAGATTAGTAAGAAATATTAAGCAATCACAATTTAACTGTTGTAAGTTACTATTGTTTGACAAATTTAATTCTTGAATTGTATTTAGGCTCTCTGTATCAATATCTTGTCCATTTATAAAGAATACTTTGTTACTACAATCTAAATGAATTAAGGCTTTATTTTGAGAGAGATTCAGTTCTGTTAAAGCACAGTTTATACATTCTAGCGAGGTTAGTTTCACATTATAAGAGATATCTAGTGATCTTAGAATACACCTATTACATTCTAATGTAGTCAGATTTGTGAAATATTGTATTCCTTTTAGAGATTTGATTTTGATTGTTGCGTCATCATTAGTTTTCATTGAATTTCTAAAGCTAATATCTGTTACAGCTTGGGCTTCAATAAGTGATACCTTGCCATCCTTGTTTACATCAAAGTGTTCATAGCAGTACTTCATAAACTCTATATCATCCATAGCAGTACATACATCATCAGGGGCAGACATCTCTGGATACCCTGTTAATGATTCATTCTCATCACTTTTGCTGCATCCTGTACATAGTAGAACTACAGCTAACACTAAAAATACTTTTTTCATAATGTTTTGTTGATTGTTAATATATAAGCTCCAATTTCTCAAAGTTAATAATCCACTTGTTCTCCAGTAAAAAGTCAGTGCCTAGTAGTCCTTGTACCTGTATTCCACTTTCATCCTCAATGCCTTTAAAAGCATCCAGTAAGGGTTTTACACAGAATTTGGGTTTATAAACCTGACCTTCAAAGTTAAAAGGTAGAGTAATCATATCTACCTTGTGCTTAGTTCCTTCTATTCCACTGATATAATAGTCACCAACTGGTTCTACTATATCCTTGAAATATTCTACTACAGTACTGTCTATCAGACTACAGGTGCTTCCAGTATCCAAGATGAAGCAAAGGAACTTTTCCTTTATCTCAACTATAATTAGGGGTAACTGCACCTTACTTATAGAAAACGACAGATTGTGTTCCATACTATTTTAAAGTAGAGCACATTGTATATGAGTTCTTTCCATCTTTATAATTGTAGTACAATATAACTTCTATGTTATCAGGCATCTGATAAATGTCTTCATTTTCTCTTGTTTGATGTGATATACATCCTTCACGTAATGAATTCTGTACTTCATAATAACTGTCTTGTACAAACTTCGTGCATTGAGGTATAGCATGTTTTGCTTCTATACCAAAAGTATACTGTAGAATGATATTACTTTGGACACTTATTGTCTGTAATCCTATGAAATAAGGATGAGTTTTTTCCCAACATTCATATCTCTTAATACCTCCTGTCATGGTGTCTTTGTAAGAGTACTTATTGAATTCAGGACATTCACTGATATGCTTTCCTACAAGTTGAGCACTAGATGAAATAGTAACCATCAATAGTATGTTTACTAGTAAAGCTAATTTAAAATGTTTCATATTACTTGAGTTTAAGTGAGTTAATCATTGTCTCTACAATTACCTTTTGTTTACTGTGCCTTGCTGCATCTGTTGTTGCAGTAATGATAAAGGTTGTGTTATCCTTCTTTTTTACTATGTATTGTATGCCATGTAACTTGTACCCTTGAATGTTAAAGGTGTAGTCTATCACACTTCCTTGACAGTTGTTTATGTAGATGTCATCATTCTGTTCTAGTAGGTGATAACTGTCCATTATTTGCTTATTTTGAGCTATTGTATTCTGGGCTAAATAAGAGGTAGGTTCATTCCATTTCTTTTTGGAGACAATGATGTTGATATTAGGTCTAAAGTCATGGTCATTCTTCAATTTCTCCATAATTTGAACAGAGACAGTTGTATTACCAGTTACTTGGTTGTCATCCTGAACTATCTGCCATGTGGTAGGGTACTTTATAGAGAAGTACTCATTAGAATATAGTTTTCCTAAATGAACATTGTCTACTTTGGATTTATCATCACTTTTAATAGTCCCATTGTTTATACTTGAAGTTTGGGTAACATGATCTTTAATGCTTTTAAAAGAATTTGTAAATCTATTGAACTTCTCTTCAATATTATCATTGGATATAACAGTTAAACAAATGATATAATTATCCTTAGAAAACATAAGTCCTCTTTGATTATATCCCTTAGTAGTACATTCTCCTATATATCCTTGATACTCCTCATAACCAAATAAGATTGGTTTGCAATTCTTTAAGTGTTTCATAGCATCTCTAATCTTGCTATCAATAGCACTCTTTAATTTATCTGCTGGTATATCTTTATATCCTACAGGAAGTCTATTTACTGCTAATTGATAAAATGTTATTTTATCTGGATTATCTTTCTCTGTTATGCCTCCATAATTTAATAGAAACTCTCCAGAAACTTGCTGTGATACATCTTCTAGAAGACAAGGAGCTTTAATGGCAAAACCATACTCTTGAAATATCTGATAACCTCTTTCTTGATAATAGGCAATGTCTTTAAGATTACTAATACTTTGATTTCCTTCATCTTGTCTCTGGGAATTGACTTGGCATGAAGAGACTAATATAACCAACAATATTAAATATGTACTTTTCGTCATTCTTTCTTTTTGTTAATCAGGTTGTATATTAAACATATTACTGCCAGTACTACTACCAGTATTATTCCTATAGATAATAAAGATGAAGCAATAGAGGCTATCCAAGCGAGTAATGGTAGTAAACAAATTATACCTCCTATAAGCATTATTGACCCTAAGCAACCCAGCTTCTCATTGGAAGACTTTAGTATAAGAAATCCTATCAATATTAATGGTATTGCTATGAGTATACCATTAACAACTTCACTTGAGTTTGGAAGTCCTAAGTCTGGTGTAGGTAGATACCTGCCTCTGAAATATCCATCAGAGGAGATGAAGAAGAGTTGAAATGTTTTAGAGAGTATTATCATATTGTTTTCCTTTTGTAGCCATACCACAAAAAGAAGGTGTGAGCCTAACCTTGATTGCTTATCAGAAGGTATCGCCAAACACCTATAACCATGCAAACAAGGAAAGCCCACACCTATATAGGTATGAGCATTCACTAACCTGCTTTTGATGGTTATATCAAATTGAAATTGGCGATTTCTCTGATAACATCAAGCAAGAAGCAAACACTTCTTTTCTAATATGTCTTGTTAAACTTCTATTTCATTAGCTGTCATTTAATTAATACTGTTGCAAAGATAGAACTTTCCAGTAATACTTCATCATTTGACTGCCATAATTTAATAGGTTTCAAGTCAGATTAGTACCATAGGTGTAGGCTTATATCCTTATAATGCAAAGGTAGACTTAATTATTCACTTTCTGTATGCCAAACTGATAAATAGAGCACCAGTAACTATCAATATTAGCCACTGTAATATCATATCCAATGCTGTCATATATACATTAGTTAAAGCCCCAGTCCATTACAGAACTAGGGCTATCAACAACAATAAAACACATAGTAAGAGGCATATAACCTCTTAATCCTTAAGTATCATACTGGTGAGGACAAACCCTACCAGAATCAAGATTATCTCACACATAATTCAATCAATATTTAATTTAGTCTAACCTACCAACTACTAATGTAGTTCATGTTTACATACTTCACCGAACCTCAAGTGATTAAGTAATTATAGTAACACTTCTTTTCACCCTGTAATCAAATATCCTCAACCTGTATTAGAAGAGGCAGTCAATCTCTATTAAACTGTCCACTGATTTGCTATTCTGCATCACTTATTATGTATATATAATATGTAAGAAAGTGAGATTGCAAAATTTCCCATCATAATGGTATAATAACAGTAGAGGAAATGGATTTAATAGAAGGTAGGTTGTTGTAGACCTTAGAAGGTTAAGTATTTATAGCTTTCCTTCATCATAATAGGAGTAGTATTCCTTCTCTGGGCTTAAGATTACATGATCTGCTACATGAATCTCCATGAGTTCTGCTGCCTTCTTGACCTTTTCAGTCAAAGCATCATCCAAAGTGCTGGGTTTCATGCTTCCAGAAGGGTGATTATGTGCCAATATTACCTGTGTTGCATTAGCCAATAAGGCAGCTTGTAATATCAATCTTACATCTACATAAGTTGCAGATATTCCACCTTCTGAAATTGGTACTATACCCAATACTCTGTTAGACTGATTAAGTAGTACTACTTTAAAGCTTTCCTTGTATTCTATTGTATCATCAGGGAAGTACTTTGTCAATAGTTCATAGGCATCCTGTGAGCTATTTATCTTGTATCTAGTTGATGATTTGACATTGCTTTTATAGCTCAATTGAACCTCAGCTACATTCATTATACTGTCCATAAGATACACTAATTAATGAACCAACTATATTCATTCTCACCATATAAAGCCTTGTTAAGTCCTTCAGCCAATTGGGTGGCATTAAGTGACCTGTCCAAGAAGTTGTCAATGTAGCTACTTTTATTAGCTCCAGTTAGTAAGTTGTACACATTCCACATGCTGATTTCCCTGCTGTCCAAAAGGGTGCTAAAGTTATCATCATTGTAATATGCTTTGGCAACTAATCCTATCTGGGTATCAGTCATTAACATCTGTGGTAACTTCTTCTTTTGGTCTACAGGTAAGAACTGATATAATCTGCACCTGCCTAAGAATTGGGCAAATTGAGATTCTCTCATATAAGTATCCTTGTAGGCTGACATATAATACAAGTGTTGGGCTATATTGTACTCTTGGAACAGTTTCAGCACTGCATTGAATAGTTCAGTTGTACTCATAACCTTTAATTCTGACCTGTAACCATCTGTTGAGACACACATGTTACAACATACAAGATTTTTAAAGCCAATGAACACCTTGAACTTCTCTGCACTCTTCTTGCTGTACAGATTCATGTGATTATAAGCCCTAACTCCTCCAATAGTCAGATTAAGCCTGTTGCCTGCTATATCTTCATATATGGTAGGTATCTCAAAACAGAACATCATTCTCTCAAAGTAGATGGTTTTATCAGATTCCAGTAATTGATTCACTGGCTTATGAATAGCTTCCGGTATCCTACCTTTGATAACATGGCTTACCCTGATGGCAGGTTCTTCTATTCTCTCATTGGAGAACACTTTATTAGCTGCTTCCCATACAGTTTCAATGAAACTGGAGTGTGATATAGTAACCTCATTGTCCTTAGAAAACACAGGTGTAATACATTCCTCCTTGAGGTATTGCATGGTTACTTCCTTTGTATTAGCCTCAATAAAAGGTAACTTATTGCCTTCTCTGGTGCTTATTGATTCAGCTTCTACAGGATTTGTTGACATAATACCTGTGTTGATGATTTCTATTGGCTCAACTGTTTGAATATAAGGATTATCTACCTTATTTCTATTAGGGTATATCAGATTAGCTCTGACTGGCTGCAACTGCATTGTTTCCATATCTAATGTAATTAGGGTTATAGTTAATAGTTGGTTGATTCTTTTGTACCTGAAGTGCTGCTTTCTTCTGCATGAATTCTGATGTTAACTGCTGATACCATTCTGGATAAGCATGATAGATGGCAGTCAGTTCTTCAATGGTTTTACTGCTGTTAATCTTGCTCCTTATCATCTCCAAATTGACACCATCATTACACCAATCAAGTATTATCTGACCTGTAGCGGGTGTAATGGTAAAGTCTGGCTTACCTATGAACAGGTTTGTCCTGTCTTTAGATGCAATAGTCTGGTGCTTCATGTTGATGTCAAAGACTATGGTAAATTCATAATCTATACCATCTCTCATGACTGCTTTTAGTCCTACTTTCTCCGGTATCATCTTGCCATTCTTCTCACTTAAAACATAGTCCTGTTTGCATCTCATAGTGCATATTACATGGCTTCCAGACTGCAATATTTTCTGCATGAAAGCATTGATTCTGGGTGTCACTTTCTGCCAATTAGTGAAGCTGTTTCCTTGTAATCCTGCATGGTATTCAAGCAAGTTATCCCAACACTGTGAGATGCTATCAATTATGATAACTTCCATACCTGCACCTTCACATATACCAATGGCTTCCATGTATGTTTCAGGTGTAAAATTATCACTTAGACTTAATACATTATAAGCACCTAAGTGAGCATAAAGGTCAGCACTTCCATTCTCACTGTCAATAATGGCTATCTTAGTCCAGTCATTACATAAACCATAAGCTAAAAGCAATGCAGAATAGGTCTTACCTGAACCTGCACAACCTTGTAAAGCAAGCTTAATCTTAGCCTGCTTCTTGGATGAAACTCTTAAGTTCAACATATCTGAATAGGGTTAATTGTTATACACAGTCTATAAAGAAAAAAGGAAGCAAGTCCTAATAAACTTGCCTCCTTGAGGTCTACATTGAGACCCGTCATAAAGTTGCCAATGTCATAGCTCCACCTTCACCTCTTTGGTGCAGCATATAGAACATGTCACCTGTATCTGGTGAACATACTTGAGAGATAACAGGATTAGTAACCTCTCCATTGAGAAACTTGTCACTTACTGCACCAGTTTCACAGCCATAAACAAAGAAGCACTTACCTGTATGAGGATTCTGTTTTACCTCAATCTTGTTGACTCCCTTTTGAGCCTTGAACTCATTCACTGTCACTGTCTCTAAGAACTTTAACTTTTCCATAATCTTGTATTTTATTGTTGTGCAGACAGACCATTCTGCTGCTGTTGATTCAGTTACTATGGTGGGGTAATGAGCTAACTGTAATGAGCTTATAATGTAAATCCAATAATCCCCAATATGCATAGGGGGACTATCCCACTTCTAAGGTAAGGGGAGGGAGACTTTGTGACTTAGAGTACACTTGTAGGGATCAAATTGAAGAAAAAAAATAAAAAATATTAAGGGTATATTATATCAGGTGACAGTAAGAAGTGCTATATATTAGTTATGTACATATAAAGCAATCCCCTGCCTTCTGGTGGGAAAACAGGGGATATTGGGGTATGTATCATTCATTCATCATTAATACTATCAAGGTAATGCTTGATTTCATCATCATCTGGTGCATGTGATATAACTTTGTCTATCCAAGTATTGTAACCCAAGTGAGGGTACAGAAGGACTTTAGCTTCCATGTGTTCAGTCCATGATAGTGCCATTGGAACATCATAAGAAGACCAGATTACTTTCTTCTCAATCAATAAGTCTCTATACTTTTTATATGTGTTCTTTGCCATATCCAAGTGGCTATAAATGGCTTTGTCTGATAAGTCTATCCTGAACTCTTTGTTAACACAAAGGCAGTATAACCCTATCATAACTCCTTTCTCTTCTGGACTTAAAGAGCTGTCACTGAATAACTCTGCCCATATAATCCTGAAATTCTTAGGAGGATTGGGTAGATAGTAGATATTCCTTCTAATCTCTTTTTGTAGCTGTATAGTCTTTACTCCATATCCTTTATCTTCTAGCTCCTTTAGTCTGGGGATAAAGGAATCCTTGATATAATCTGTACTTACTCCTGTAAGCTCTGACAACTGACTGATAGTGGTATTTGTTGTCATGTAATTGCTTTCCCTTTGAGGATAGGCATTAATATAGAGACCTGCTAATAGGTAGAGCTGCTTTGGATTGAAGTACCTGCAAGCTTCAATGGGGATGATAGTGAATTGTTTAACTGTTGTCATTAATTCTGATTTTATAGGGGTCAAAATCCACCCCATACTAATTACCTACAGTAATAAAGGATTAAAGGTAATTAGCATAGGGTGATATTTGACCCTAAGGTTGCTTCTGTTGATAGCTAATGTCATATTAGAGATGTATCACTCCTATAACCATCTGATTATCAATTGTAAATATAGTAAATAAAGTCTATAATACCAATATTCTTATCATTTATCTGATTACATATTAACCTTCTATAACACAAATAACTTTAACAAATTATTCTCTTTGGTAGCTATCCTGCCAGTATTTTCTTTAAAACTTCTTGGATTCTCTCCTCTGATGGTGTACTTATTCCCAGATGTCCTGTCAGTGGCATATATATTCTTCAATAAGGCTACATACTTTCTAGGTTTCAGTATCTTGTGTAGATGATACTGGACTATAGGAGCTAATATCTCTTGTATCTCATTTGCTGAATAGCTCTTATTTAAGGTGAAACTTCTTCTTATTGCAACCTTGAAAGGATGCTCTTCATCTAGTGTCCAATACATAACTGCATTATTGAGGTTCTTGTAAGCTATATTGTTACTTGTTCTAATCTCCCATAGCTGATGTAGCAAACTATCAAGGTCAACATATTTGTAGAGCTTAATGAATCTCTCTAAGAATATCTTTGTCCCGCTTCTACTTTGCCTAATGTATAAGTGCAAAGTATTGTCATTCAACTGCCCTGTGGTTGATAATACTTTGATGTTATCTATGGCTTCTTGAATGTAACTATCTGTCAACTTATTCTGTGCATCCTTATTGGTTTTCTCTATGATGTTTTGCTCTGGGGATACATCATAGTTCAGGGAGTTGTAGCTAATGATTTTAACCTGTTTACTTAGTACTTCTTTCAGTGTTTCAGGCATAAAATATGAGGCATATAAGTCGGTTCTTTCAATGATGTAATCTATATTGAAGTAGGCAGGTACATTCTTTCCATATATATCCTTTCTAGTCAAGTTAATTAACTCATTCCCTGCAATTCTCTCCTGTGCTTTCTCTCTTATGGCTTCTTTGATTATTGCAAATAGATCAGTCAAGGTATAATCCCCTTGTGAGATGGTATCTGCTGATTCAAGTACTTTGAGTACCTTTTGGGCTTTGTTTAATAGAGTGGCAGTGTACTTTTCCATACTTTCCATTACTGATACATATCCTAAGGTGTTATATATGATAGTTTCACTTAATACTCCATTATCCTTTCTGCATCTGCCATGTATTTGTGTCATTCTATCTAAGGTCAACATTGAGTGACTTCTTCTTACATCTGATACAGTGATTAGATGGTAACTATCCTCTATATCTATACCAGTGAAGTAACAACAAGTGGCAAAATTAATCCTAGCTGGTAAGGTATCATTGTCTCCCAGTTTAGGTGCAAAATATTCTCCTGCTTCCTTTATGGATGCCTCACTACATAGGATAGCACATTCCTTTCTGGTTTCTTCATCTAGTGATGATATAATGTTTCTTATCTGGAGTATGGAGTTATAGGCAATGAACACCTTCTCTTTAGGATGAGAGATAACCTTTTCTATGACAGCCTGTGTGATATTGTCTGTATGTAGTAAGTCTATATTTCTATGGGTATTGTATTGCCATGTTATAGGAAATCTACATTCAGTCTTTAAGTGTGGATTGCTGAATTCCTTCATAGTAGCTGTTACCATACATCTGTTCTTTAATGGGAACATAAGGTAGTAGTCAATCACATTCTCCAGTTGAGGTCTAAAGTTGTTGTCAGTCTGGAGAGCATCAATCTCATCAATCATAAGGAAGTAGTCTTTATAGTTTTTTCCTATGATACCTAATAGCCTACCTAGACTGTCTGCAACTACTAGAAATTTCTTGTATCCATCTTTAGCCAAGTATTCCTCAATCTGCTGATTAGTTACCTTTTCCTTTTCACCTTTAATCTCACTACCTACATATAATGTATTAGGATGCTTTGAGTGTTTACCATAAGCCAGAGCCTTAGTAGGAAAGACTATGATTGAATTTCTCTTTGAGTTTATCTCAAGGGTAGTAGCTCCAATACCTGGTATCTTCTTGTCTACAATACCATGAGGCATCTTATCTATGAAGTTAGCCAGATTCCAGAAAGAGTCACCAACTTCTTCTCTTATTACTTCTGGTGGTCTGCCAAATAATAAGTTATCCAAACTAGTTATTACTGTGTCTTGAGGTATGGTTTTAGTTTCTCCTACTTTTCCAGAGGATAATATCTCAATGTACTCTACAGGTGCATCATGTAAGTCACCATAAGTATTAGATACTGTCTCTTCTAATTGATTTTCAACTATGGAAGATTTAACCTCTTTAGAGTGCTCTTCTGATACAGGAGTAGTGCCTAATGTTATAACTTCTGACAGGTTGGTCTTCTCATCAGGAATCTGGAGATTGTATAACTCATCTATGAAGCTACTATCAAGTCCTGCTATTTCCTTTGCCAGTTCATCTTCTATGCTCATGTCTCACTTAGTTTGTAGTTAGTATATAGATTGTAAGTGAACAAATATACTAAAGAGCCTCCATAATTCAATCAATTACAGAGGTTCTTTTATGTTAAACTTACTTCACTTCTGGACTAGGCAGCTCACTATAACTACCAAATACATACTCAACCACCTTCTTGTTAGCTTCATTCTCTATCTTGAAGTCTCTTTCAATATAGATGTCAGTGACTTTCATAGCCTCATCAATATGATTCAATGCAGCATGAACTGTATACTTATCTATACCTACTTTATTAACAGCTAATGTAGCCCATGAGTGCCTTGCAGCATAGTACTCCAAATCATCCACTTTCAGTATTTTGCCAATTTGCTTTAACCCAAGATTGATGGCTCTGTTGAAGTTCTTGAAAGTAGAATAGAGATGATAGAAACAGAACACCTTCTTCTGGGTGTAATCTTCATATTTCTTCATTAAAGGTAGTAAGACAGGAAGAACATCTACTTTCATCTTAGCTTTATCAAGTCTTCTGTCTGTAGTCTTAGTCCTGTAATAGGTAATTGAACCATCTTCCATTTCAGTACAGTTATACAAGTCAGCAGAGTTCATCCCTATAAGACAGAAAGAGAGGATAAAGCAATCCTTAGCAAGGTTGAAAGGACATAACCTTTCCCTGCCATTAGCATTAATGATATAGGGTAACTCCCATATCTTCTTAATTAACTCTGCTGATAATGCTCTCTTCCTAGTTGCTTCCTGCTTTGGTATCACCAAGTTCTCAAAAGGTGAGTTAGGTATCCTAATGAGATTCCTGTCATAATCATTGTACTTCTTCTTAGCTTCATTGAATAGATGTCTGATGCTACTAGTGTACAGTGATACCATTCTGTTAGAGGGTATTCTCTTTCCTTTCTTCTGAAGTTCTGCTACTTGTTTAGCCCTTTTCTTGTGAAGGTATTCCATGAACTCCATCATTAACAACTTGGTAACTTGGTTAGTATTTAATTTGTTCTTTCCTAAGAAGGCAATGAAGGCATTGAGGGCAGTTTGATAATTTCTCTTACCCTTGACCTCTGTAGCTGCCAACCAGTCTTTGCAGAACTGAATAAAGTCTACAGGGGTATTCTTTTCCTTCTCTTTCTGGATATAATCAAGTACATCACTTAAGGTTAAATTGGAAGCCTCCAATGGAAGCCCCATACATAACTCTTCATAGTATCTGACCAATCTGTCAGCTTCCTTGATGTACTTTGGATTCTTTAACTTGAAGTCCTTAGTCAGGTCTTCTGCTCTTACAAAGATATGAGTAGCCAACCTCTTAACCTCTCTGTTGTAGGTTAGCCTAATCTTTACATTATAGGTTTTATCAACTTTTTGCTTAGATTTTAAGACTTCAGCTTTGATAGTCAACATGTTACATTGGTTTATTGGGAACAACAATAGACCAACAACTATACTTTAAAAGGGGATATTTAACCTAAATTTAGTACCTAAAGACTAGCACTAAAACAAAAGAATCCCTCAATAATCTACTGATTATCAAGGGATTCATCTGTGACCCCGGTGCGATTCAAACGCACGACCTTCAGAACCGGAATCTGACGCTCTATTCACTAAGCTACGGGGCCATTCTTTCTAAATGCGAGGACAAAAGTATAAAAAATCTTCTCATCTTCCTAATGATTCTTCTTTTTTTATAGTTCTTAAGGTACTTCCCCATGTTAGAACACTGTTATTTTGAAATGCTTTAGAGCATTTACTTTATCAAATTGACAATCTTTTAGAGAATATCCATTACATATATCAATTTTATTCCTATCTTTGCCGACAATTAACATTTAACAGACCTATGAGTTACTTGATAAAACCAAAGAACTATAAGCCATTACTCGACCTCAAACAGACCGAGCTAGGAATCAAGCAAATAAAAGAGTTCTTCCAATTAAACTTGTCATCCGAACTACGCCTTAGACGTGTGACTGCCCCCCTTTTCGTATTGAAAGGAATGGGTATCAATGACGATTTGAACGGAATAGAACGCCCCGTTTCTTTCCCTATTAAAGATCTGGGCGATGCACAAGCCGAAGTGGTTCATTCATTGGCTAAATGGAAAAGGTTAACCTTAGCTGACTATCATATCGAACCCGGATATGGTATTTATACGGATATGAATGCAATCCGTTCAGACGAAGAACTGGGCAACCTGCATTCTCTCTACGTAGACCAATGGGACTGGGAACGTGTCATCACCAATGAAGACCGGAACGTAAACTTCTTGAAAGAGATCGTCAACCGTATCTACGCGGCTATGATCCGTACAGAATATATGGTATACGAAATGTATCCGCAAATCAAGCCGTGCCTGCCACAAAAGCTACATTTCATCCATTCAGAGGAATTACGCCAACTTTATCCGAATCTGGAACCCAAATGCCGCGAACACGCCATCTGCCAGAAATACGGGGCTGTGTTTATCATAGGGATAGGCTGCAAACTTAGCGACGGCAAGAAGCACGACGGACGCGCACCGGACTATGACGACTACACGAGCAAAGGATTAAACAACTTGCCCGGACTAAACGGTGACCTCCTTCTGTGGGACAATGTATTGCAACGCTCCATCGAATTGTCATCTATGGGAATCCGCGTTGACAAAGAAGCCTTGCAACTTCAGTTGAAAGAAGAAAAAGAAGAAAAAAGACTGGAACTCTATTTCCACAAGCGATTGATGAATGACACCCTTCCACTATCCATCGGAGGAGGTATCGGACAATCCCGCTTGTGTATGTTCTACCTTCGCAAAGCTCACATCGGAGAAATACAAGCCAGCATCTGGCCTGAAGATATGCGCAAAGAATGTGAAGAACTTGATATACACCTTATATAACAAACTATGAACGTACAGATTGAAGAAAGCTGGAAAGCACATTTAAAACCCGAATTCGACAAAGACTATTTTCGCGCACTGACCGATTTCGTCAAAAGTGAATATAGCCAGTATCAGATCTTCCCTCCGGGAAAACTGATCTTCAATGCTTTCAACCTTTGTCCTTTCGACAAAGTGAAAGTTGTAATTATAGGACAAGATCCTTACCATGGACCGGGACAAGCACATGGTCTCTGTTTCTCTGTAAACGATGGAGTGCCTTTTCCCCCTTCATTAGTGAACATATTCAAAGAAATCAAAGCCGACATCGGTTCAGATGCTCCGACCACGGGAAACCTGACTCGCTGGGCAGAACAAGGAGTATTATTACTCAACGCAACTCTGACCGTACGTGCCCACCAGGCAGGTTCACATCAGAATCGTGGCTGGGAAGCATTTACCGATGCTGCAATCCGTTCCCTGGCAGAAGAAAAAGAAAACCTGGTATTTATCTTATGGGGATCATACGCTCAAAAGAAAGGAGCGTTTATCGACCGCAATAAACATCTGGTGCTCACTTCCGCCCATCCTTCTCCTCTTTCAGCTTACAACGGCTTCTTCGGAAATAAACATTTCAGCCGTACAAACGATTACCTGAAAGCACATGGAAAAACAGAAATCGCATGGTAGATAGATAATAAACAACGAACGAAAAGCAATGAGCGGTGAACAATATATGCATTAAGATTGCATAAGTTGTTCACCGCTCATCGTTTTCCGTTTATAGTTTATGCGTTTACCGCTTTATTAATACCACTGAATATTACTTTGCGTCTGGCTTCTCTGCTCATACTTCAAGTCTTGCAGGATGCTTGCATTCGCACGGATTGTAACATTGTAATATTTCCAGCGTCCGAAAGGAGAAAGACTGGCGGACAAGTTGAAACAGTGCAAGTCACGGGAGATTGTACAAGAAGTTTGCGTAATCTCTTTTGCCTGAAAATCATAGCCGGAGTTGAACGAGAGCGACCAGTTGTTAGAAATCTTTATATTTCCGTTTGCATTGATGTTATGCGTATAAGTATAAGGGTATCGCATGGAATAGCGATTAATAGGTTTGGACCTATCTTCACGAATATTAAACGAATAACTAAGGCTCAACGACCAAGGCATCTTAAACACCTGATAGCCATCCGAGTCAGCTTGTGCTTTCTCCACTTTCTTAGGCGTAGTGCCATCTCCTTCCGTTCCGTCAGATTCTTCATCCTCTCCATCCTCTGACTTATTCTTATTCTTCACGTTTTCATCTTCTTCTTTCGGACCGAACCATTTCTTCCATGTATCATTATTAAAGGTATAGTTGAAAGAAGAACCATATCCCTGAAAGCGTCCGAAACGTCCATACGACCATTCTGTACGATTACTGGTCACTACATTACCGCTTTTATCGAATGTATAGGCATACGTAGCAAACGATGCATTCATGTTGAAAGTATAATTCTTCGTCAGTTTCAAACGGAGGTTCATACTTAAATCACTCCAAGGTCTCTCTTTGGCAGCCATATTATAGGACATGCTCGCTCCCAATTCATCAATCAGACTGACTTTTTTAAGCGTATCTTTTTTGGCGTCGTAATACTTCATCTCCAAGTTATTTGAAATAGAGAAGCTGACTGTTCCCGATCCTTCACGCGAAGGCACTCCATAAGGTTGCCCCGTAAAAGGAGAATAATATTGCGTATTGCCATTATAATCTGTATATTCCTCCCAGTACTTGCTGAATCCCGGAGCACCGCTAAGACTTACCTGCGGAGTGAATACGTGACGAATCTGTATCTCTTTCTTTTTAGCGAAAAGAGGTTTGTACATACCATACAGTTTCGTACTCAAGCTCAAACTTGCCGAATAATTGGAAACCCGGTAGAAACCATTCAATGTATCACCCGGCAATGCTTCCAATTTATGGTCTACCTCATTGTATTGCTGATTAATCTTACGAGTATACCAACGCTCTGTATAATTGACCGAAGGAGAAACCTGCAAATATTTGAATAACGTAAAAGTAGCACTGATAGGAATGTTATGATTCATCGCATTTTCCCATGAACTTATTCCGGCTTTAAACAGATGATTATCATTTGTACGGATACTGTTTGTCAGACGTCCCGTATAACTAATGGAAATCTTTTCGTACCAGCGTTCAGCTCCTGCCGCCTTCTTGCGTTTAAACGGAAACAGACGGCTTAATGTAATATTCAAGTCAGGCAAAGTGACTGCAACCGAAGAGTCACGCATCGTCTGTGCGATATTAGTGGTTCCGGATAAGGTCAGACCGATATCAGGGAAGCTACGGGAATAACTGATACTTGATGTTTTAGTATTTTGAGTCAACAACTGTGAATTATAAAGGTTGTTGATATTGGAACGTTCGTAACTACTGGTTGAAAAGTTCACACTAGCGGAGAATGTACTGTTCGGACTGGCTTTAGCGTCCTGGCGATGATTCCATACTACCTTAAAGTCCTTAGCAACTGTATAGTCCGGCATCCCTTTATCTCCTGTCTTGGTGACCTGATAGTCTGCTTGCAGCGTACCGGAATATTTATAACGTTTATTATAGTTTGTCAATCCGGACAGTCTCCATGAACCTTTCGTGAAGATATCTCCCGTCATCTTCAAGTCCATGATATCACTGATGGCAAAGTAGTATCCTCCTTCTGCCAAACCGAAACCACGGCTGGAGTCGTCCATATAAGTCGGCATAATGAAACCGGAAGAGTAACTGCTGGAGAATGGGAAGAAGAAGAACGGCACAGCCAACGGCAGAGGCACATCTTCCACTACCAGATAGGCAGGTCCTGTCACCACATTCTTTTTGGGACGCACTTTAGCTCTTGTCAGCTGCATATAAAAGTGAGGATGATCATGATGATCGCAGGTTGTATAACGCCCATGCTCCATGAATATTTCATCATTAGCCCCTTTCTTCGCCTTGCTTCCGGTCACATATCCTTCTCCCTGCTGGGTGACGATATCAGTAATTCCCGCTTTCTTGGTTTTGAAGTTATATCGGATTGTTTCCGTATCATACGAAGTATCACCTTCTTTAAATACCGGTTTACCTTTTTCCACTCCGGTAGTATCCTTGATACCATAAGCATGCACAGTACTACTATCCAGATTCATCGAAATAACTTCCGCAGCCAGTTCGATGTTCTGATAATTAACTTTTCCGCTACCATAAAGTGTAGCGGCTCCTCCCAAAGTAAAGACAGTGGAGTCGTTAGATTCATAAACAACCGGTGCATCGAGTGGTTGTTTCTTCTTTACCGGTGCGATGGAATCAATGCGTACCGTTACCGTATCTGCTTTCAACGAATCATTTCCCTGAAGGGAATCCGTTTGTGCGGTATTGGAGGCAATCATTCCTCTTCTTCGACGTTGAGACGTAGCCTCATCGGGAAGCATCAGCAAGACAATCAGCAGTATGAATGATATAAGTATTTTTGCTTTCAATGGCGCCATTAACTAATAGTTTACGCTTGAAGTGGCAAAAGTACACAATCTTCACCAAATATGAGTTAGAATCTTCGTTATTTAATTATTTTTTAGTGCTATAAAAAGAGAGAACACCATCTATCAAAGCGGCTTAGACCTTCTTCACCATATTTTGCAATACTTTGCCGCGCTTTCTCCACTGTTTTCTCTTCATCCAGATGGGTTTTAGAAAAGAATTTATCCGCAAAGCAAATCAATTGCTCTTCCAGGGTGATGGGCAGCATCTCCCGATGAGGAACGGGAAGTTGCTGGGCAATGATATCTTCCAACGAAAGTCCGGCTCCCGTATGACGTTCACACACCAATGCGTGTTGAGGGAAACCTTCCGCCCGCAAGATTTCAGCTCCCAAATATCCGTGAGCGATATAAGGATGAGTGCCAAAGCACTGAATGGTTGGAGCGTCCGTCTGAAAAATACCAATATCATGCAACAGAGCGGCTTCTTTCACAAAACTCCGGTTTAAACGCAATTCGGGATGAGCATCCAGCATTTTCATTGCTTTTCCGGACACGGCCAGACTATGTATTACTAAGATTTGTCTCTGCTGCGTATTCTCCGGATAATATTTATCAATGATTTCGTATGGATTCATGTGCTTTATTTTTTGCTCTCTTGACGAGAAATTAATATTTTTGTGCAATATTACAAAAAAATTACCGATATGCAAACTCGAGCTTCCTTCATTCTTATATTTTTGTTCATTATGTTGTTGCCAATGCGTGTAAACAGTCAAATTGTCACGGGAGCAGAACAGATGGATCAATATCTGCCGTTGCTGAAAGGAAAACGCATCGGAATGGTAGTCAACCATACTTCCGTTGTAGGGGCAAAGCAAACTCATCTTCTCGACACCTTATTAAAAAGAAATGTTCAGGTCGTCAAAGTATTTGCCCCCGAACATGGCTTCCGAGGTAATGCAGATGCGGGTGAAACGGTGAAAAACGGAAAAGATTCCCGTACTGGTACTCCTATCGTTTCACTTTATGGCGACAACAAAAAACCGTCCGCTGCCCAGCTAAAAGATATTGATGTTATTTTGTTCGATATTCAGGATGTGGGAGCACGCTTTTATACCTATATAAGTACAATGTATTATGTAATGGAAGCTTGCGCAGAGAACAAGAAGGAAATGATTGTGCTGGATCGTCCCAATCCGTGCGATTATGTGGATGGCCCGATACTCAAACCGGGCTACAAGAGTTTTGTCGGCATGCTTCCCATTCCTGTACTTCACGGATGTACCATCGGCGAACTGGCACAGATGATAAACGGGGAAGGATGGATTGCCAACAAGAAAAATCCTTGTTCATTAAAGGTAATTCCAATGACCGGATGGAAACACGGGGAACCTTATTCACTTCCCATCAAACCGTCGCCCAACCTCCCGAACGACCAGTCTATCCGATTGTACGCCTCACTCTGTCCTTTTGAAGCCACCCGCGTCAGCGTAGGACGAGGAACAACTTTCCCTTTCCAGGTATTAGGCGCACCTAATAAGAAATACGGAAGTTTCACTTTTACTCCCCGCTCCTTACCCGGGTTTGACAAAAATCCAATGCACAAAGGTATCACCTGTTATGGGGAAGATCTCCGGAATGTAACCGATGTGAATGGATTTACGCTTCGCTACTTCTTGAACTTTTATCGCTTATCCGGTGAAAACGCAGCCTTCTTCTCCCGTGCCCGATGGTTTGATTTGCTGATGGGAACTGACAGCGTACGCAAAGCTATCATCAAAGGAGAGTCGGAAGAGGCTATCCGGAATAGTTGGCAAAAGGAATTACAGGATTACAAGGAGATCAGAAAAAAATATCTTCTCTATGAGTAAAAAAACTAGTATCATACTCTCATTCATTTTCATAAACCACTTATAATTAAAAGAATAAGTATGATAGATAACTATTATTTCCGGCATCTATCATACTTAGACCATCAAAAACGGGGTATCTATCACACTTGATTATTCCACACTCTCTCCTGAAGTTTCATTTTTTTCCCGTTCATCACCAACTTGCAATGCACTTTTTGCATTAAGTGGAGATATAACAGGGCGTTTTAGCTGACTTTCCAATTGCTTGCGAGCAACTCTTGCCACATTTCCTCCATCTTTTGCCACTTCGGCATTTTCAGCAAAACCGGATGGGTTTCTCTCTTTGGACAAATCCGTAGTAGCCGTTTCAGCAAGCATATTAAGGATCAGTTCAGTGTTCGTCATATTGTCACGGAGATTTTCTTTCTTCAATCCTTTAAACTGCTTATATTCTTTTGCCGACTTTTCAGCCCATGTCTGATAAATTATATCCGTTAATGCAGCAAACTGAACGCCCTCTTGCATCCCATTTCTTTTCCATTCGTCAGTTAGTTCCTTCCGTACTTCAATTGATTTCAATCGTTGATTAATCCAATTGTCCGAGTAACCTAAAGATTTATATTCCATCATCGCCCGATTTATAGTCAGTTCGGGGTCCTGCATTTCATCCAGACGCTCTTTGGCGACTTGAGCCATCCACATCTTAAAGGGTTCCGCTTTGGGTGAGGGAATAGACTGAATTAGACGGAAAAGCTGTTGGGTTGTAGCTACATCTGTCTTATACAGTTTGCCGTCGGAAGAGGGTAATTTCAGTTGTCCGATTTCTTCGGACAACTGACTTCCCTCTGTTTTCAACTTCTTTTTTAAATCCCCCCAATACTTACGAGGACGCTCACTGTCTGTTAATACTTCAATCACATCCACAATGGAAAAATACCATTCCTCCTTTTGGTCATCCCAAACAGCACGGATCTTTTTATCTTCAAACACTTTTATAGCATCTTTTTTAGTCATAGCATTATATATATGATGTAAATAATTAATAAATAACAAATTCTATTCTACCTCCAAAGGTACAACATGATAATACGTACCATACGTTTTCCGTTTAGATTTCACTCCGAGCCGCTGCAAGATACGCCCGAAATAAGACGCCTGCCTGGCGGAAAACGTCATCTTACTCGCTTTCTGAATCCGCCGCAGAATATCAATAGCCAGTAGCCATTCTCCTTCTTCCTCTTCTTCCGCCCTACGATAATAAACCATAAATAACTGTTCGATGGCAGGAGATTGTTCAAACTCACGGTTGTTTTCCGTCATGATAGCCTCTTCTTCGGAGTCAAACCAATAACGTTCGTTGTGATAAAGCAACTCCAACGCCTGTGCATAAAGCTGTTCATAATCAATAGGACGCGACACATCTATAGCTCCCGTCATGTAAATACCGATAAAACGACGGCTACCAGAAGTATCCGTCAACAAATCCCGATGATTGCTCGTGGCAATGAACGATGCATACCGGCGAAGCTCTTCCACTGCCGAAGCATTCGGACGACGTGTGTTCACCACCGGCTTTTGCAGAATATGTTTCAGAAAAGCCTGCTGGGTAGGACTAATCTGATCGAATTCATCCATATTGATAAGCAGAAAGCGATTCAGATACAACTCCGCGTCCCGTTTCCGACTGAAATCAATGCTATCCGTATAGTACGCCTGTAAAGCAGGAGGAAGAAGCATTCTGCAAAAAGTCGATTTCCGATATGCCTGCGGGCCAATCAGCAAAGGTGACGTACTGTTGGCGTGTTTCTTATCCATTCCCCTCCAATGGGCAACCATATTCAAAAACCACCGACGGAACAACGGCGCCCAATGCGGATTATCACAGGGAACACGGTTGGCCAGTTCCAAAATCCGGTCTTTACCATCCCAGTGAGGCAGATGATACAAAAAATCCTCCACCGGCTGATAAACAGGCACATGATCGGAATCTAAATAGCGGATTACGTCCCTATCCCACATTTTCACCCCTTCATACATGGCATTCATCGTGATACTCGCCAGCACCCGCTTGTCTACCGGACGAAAATAGAAATTAAAACTATTCCGTTCGCGATATTCCACTTCCGTGGTCAGCGTATTGTATCGAAATTCATAACGGCGCTTCATAAATTCGTCCATCTGCATGGCGAAAAGCTGTTCGGCCGTCAGACTACTCTTCTTGCCGAATCCCTTGGCGGAACGATAGACACTTTTCACAGTTTCGCGAATCAGTAACTCGTCCGAAGGGAGCCGGTAGTGCGCCTTTGTCCACCGCACAGTATCTTCTTCGGGGATACCTGCCCGAAAACAATGCTCCGCCAAACACACCAGTAGCGGTTGCAGATCGTCTCCCTCCCGATATCCGTCCAGTTCTTCAAGCGCCCTGTTGAATGCAGCGGAGAAAAGCACCGACAATGCTTCATAATTTTCATATCCGGGCGCCATTCGCTGCAAAGGAGAATCAGTTTCCCGCGTTCGTTTGATAAAAGTCGTTTCGGACGGAAGACTGACGGGCTGTTTCATATAAATGGGCATTGCTTTCGGATTGAAATAAAGTTCAGGATCATACGTCAACCGGCAATATTGTTCGAGCGACGGTTCTTTCAGTTCGATATCAAAAGGCAGTTGTGGCTGATAATATTTCACAGCCGTCTGATAAGCATGCGCGTGAAAAAGTTCCGCTTGCTCGCGTAAAGTCGGCAAGCGGTCGTCCGGATAGGTGAACCGCACCCATATCTTTACTGATTTGCCGGAAGATCCGGTAAAAGCAAGGTATGTTTGCGGAAGCTCTTTGACCAGTTCTTTTATTTCGTCGGCTTCCGCCCTCCCCGAAAGGTTATTGACTTCCATCATCACTATGCCGTTATATTCATTCAGGGTCATCACCCCTTCTTTACGGACAAAAGCTGCGGCAGGCATCACTTTGGGAACTTTACGTACCTCTTCAATCGAATTTCCCGGAAGAGTATACCGCAAGACTTCCCTCATCTTTGAGACGGGCTGCGCCTTGACTTCCGTTTTCATCTGCTCCAAAAGGAGCTCCATTTTCAACGTGCGTAAAGTTTTTACCTTGCCATCGTCTCTGACTAATGTTATTCTCATCTTTTTTTATTATTATTTCCAGTAAAAGGAAAGCTGCACTACAGCCATACAAAGATACAACATGCTCTTCGCCCAAACAAATTTCACTGCTTTTATTTGCCACGCCACACGACTTTATTTTATAGAAATAATGCTTACTAAATTTGCGAATAAAGGCAGGATAATGTATCTTTGCAGGCAGTAAGACTTCAGCCCGCATAAGTGTGCCGTACAGCCCACCTATGCGGGCTGTAGAGTTTACATTCGTGGGCTGTAGAGCCCACAAATGTGTGCCCAAGAAAAGCCACTGATTCCAGTTGATTATCCAGGTTGCAATTGTAGGTTATCTTGCTGCAAAACAATCATTAAAATGCCTTTTAAAAGGCGTTTTAGCCACATTAACCCATAATAGAAAAGACATGTACGCAAAGTATGATTTTCGCAAAAAACCGTCTTCGAAAGAAGACGAAGACGAACAGCCGTTGTATCCCCGCATCGTATCGAACGGAACCATCGACTTTCAACAAATTGTAAAAGAGATCGCTCAAGCTTCCAGCTTTACGCCGGCAGATATTGAAGGAGTCCAGCTGGCTATTGAAAATAAAATATCCGAATATTTAGTCAGCGGACATCACGTTCAGTTGGGAAACCTTGGATATTTTTCAGCCAAATTAAAAGCACGTCCGGTGATGGATGCCAAAGAGATACATGCGCAGTCCATTTATTTCGATAATGTAAATTTTCGTCCATCATCTTCTTTCCGAAAGAAGGTTCGCGGATTTGTGGAAAAAGCGAAGTTGGGATTTGCACATTCCGCCGAAGTTCCGGTGGAAGAACGTCGCCGCAGGTTGGAGAAGTTTCTGGATGAACGACCGATGATACGACGCAAGGAGTATACGCAACTGACGGGACTACTAAAGAACAAAGCGCTGAATGAATTGAACGGATGGGTAAAGGAAGGAATACTTGACACTATTGGAAGCGGCAGTCATAAAATTTATGTGCGGGGTAATACCATGAAAGATTAAACAGTAAAACAGTGGAATAAGAATGATAGATACCCATATTTCATGAAGAAAGTATGATAGATACAAAATTTCAGAGACATCTATCATTCTTATTCATCTGATTATAACTATATTAGCAAAAAGAATGAGAGTTATGATAGTTATTTTCTACTCTAAGAACAATCAGTTAATAACAAAACAATGAAAGATAAAACACAAAAAAGCTTCAGGGGAATAGCCCGGACATTACTTCTTGTTTTCTGTTATGCCTTTGGTAATCATGCTTTTGCATTGGCTTTAGAGCACGAACAAACAGTAGAAATTTATAAAGTAACAGATGTCCCCAATCCGCGTAATGAAAGCTCTTCCAATTGGATTAGCAATCCGAATCAGATATTGGATGAAAGTTATGTGTGGGAGATAAATAATATGTTGTCACAGTTAGAAGACTCATTGAGTATTGAAATGGCGGTTGTTGCGCTCTCTTCTATCGGAGAAGATATTCCGGCAGAGTTTGCCCACAAGCTTTTTGAGCACTGGGGCATCGGAAAGAAAGCGGACGACAACGGATTACTGATTCTTTTAGTACTCGATCAACGTAAAGTCACTTTCGCAACCGGATACGGTTTAGAAGGAGTACTTCCCGATGCTTTATGCTTTCGCATTCAACAGAATGAAATGGTTCCATGGTTTAGAAAAAACGACTTTGACAGAGGAATGACAGAGGGAGTCCGGGCTGTAACATTGGTGCTCTATGGAAGCGACTATGAACCAGTTTCTCAAGGCACTTCTGATAATTACTGGAAAAGTGCCGGCAATACGTTGTGGAATTTTCTGGCAAATCAGTCGCCTATGCTTTGGATATTCTTGATACTGGTAAATGTTCTCACTTATCGCATGAAGGTAAATAAAGCTCGCCCCAAAGACGGCTCAGCATTAGCAGCAATCAAAGTCCTGACACTTTACAGCCCACTTGGATGTCTTGTGTTGTTTTTTCCGGTCTGGCCTGCACTTATTGCAGCATCCTTATGGTATAAGTTCTACCAAAAACAACGTGTTATTTTGCAGAGTAAGACCTGCGACTCTTGCAAAGCTGTGGCTTTACAACTTTTATCCAATGAGCTTGCAACCCCTTTATTATCGGCTTCCGAGCAAATGGAACACAAACTAGGTTCTGCCATCCACCGTATTTATCAATGTACTTCCTGCGGCTGGATATTGCAGTATAAATCTGTCGTCGGAAGCGAATATAAGATGTGTAATCAATGCCATACCATTGCTTCCAAGCGTATCAGTCCGTGGAAAACAGTTAAAGAAGCCACATATTCCGATGCCGGATTGGAGGTTGCCGACTATCTTTGCTTAATGTGCGGAGATAAAAAGCAGACAACACAGAAGATTCCCCGCAAGACACCCCCAAATAGTGACAGTCCTAGTAATAGTCACAGTAGTAGTAGCGGTAGCAGTAGCGGCAGTTTTGGTGGTGGACGTAGCGGTGGCGGTGGAGCGTCAAGTAGTTTTTAAGATCGGCTATTCATTTGAAGAAGTCGACTAACCAAACAAAGACGTGAAAACACATCTCACCTGAATATTTTCATAGAAAGATGGTTATCCACTCCTTTATTCTAACTATTTTTGCATAGATAACCGAACATAAAAAAGTGAAATGAATATCGAAGAATTTAGAGAATATTGCCTGTCTTTTAAGGGAGTCCATGAGAAGATGCCTTTTCCCAATGTACCCGATAAATATAGCCGTGACGTTCTATGCTTTTATGTAGCGGACAAATGGTTCTGTTTCGTTAATATTGAGATTTTCGATTTTTGTTGCATCAAATGTAATCCTGACGAATCCGGAGAACTGCAAACTGAATATGCTGGTATAAAACCAGGCTGGCACATGAATAAAAAATATTGGATCAGTGTTTATTTCAATCAAGACGTACCTGATGAGAAAATCAAAGAGCTTGTAAGCAACTCCTACGATATTGTAGTTAAAAGTTTGACAAAGAAAGAACGGGAAATGCTATAAACAAAGGAAGGATTCAAAAATCTCCCAAACGTAAATCCTGTACTCTGTTGTCTTTCCAAAAAACAGTGAAATTATAATTTACACCACTATTCCGGTAAAACACAATCTCCCAACTGTCACTATATAGTACAGCCGGCACGATCGTATAGGGATAAAAATCATCCTGCCAGGATCCGTATATTTTTTCTTTATGTTTCTGCTGGCTTTTGCTGGACAGCATGCTATCTAGTTGTTCTGCCATAGGTACCCAGTTCTGCAATAACACCTGTAATTCCAATAATTGCCTGGAAAACGGAGCAGAAGCGTCCCCTTCTATCAGAACAAGAGTTTCTACCGAGTAAAAAGGCAATTGCACCGCACCACTCCAAAGGTAACATTTATCTCGCCACCAATCACAAACCTTACAGGTAAAGATGCCCAAACCTTCCACTTTATACTCTCTCTTAGTTCCAAACAACTCGTTTATCAGTGTCTTGAATACTTTCATTACTTTTCCCATCGTTTTCTTTTTTTAGTATGCACTAACAATGTTACTATGATTTCTGGAATCTTACCGCTTGCTATGTGGGTGGGTGTTTGTGTGCATATTGTTTAATTTTAAGTTTTTATTCTTCGTAATAAGTAAAGATACGCTCGACATAAGGTTTTAATATACGACCGAGCCCCGTGCCAAAATCAACATAATCTTTGAAATTCTTTGTTTCAATCCAATTACCATTCGCATCACAGCCGTAGTCTTGGAAGTCTTTGTAGAGTATTTCAAATCCTGGCCGCTCGTCAATCGGTCGTCCTTGTTCATCGTATTTCTCTTGCACGATACTATTACGAACAACGGTTTTCAGTTTACCGTTCGGATAATATTTACGTTTACACCAGGACTCTAACTCTTTATTACCTTCATCGTCAATCCTATATTTTTCCACAACGCGGTTACTATCACTGTATTCATAGATGAAATGCGTTTCCGGCTTATCACGACTCAGCAAATCATACACTTGAGTCTGAGCCAACAAACCATTTGTATCATACTCATAGACTGTTTTGCCCGATAATTCCCCTATATTATAATATTCCCTCTTCTCTACCAACAAATCATGTTCGTTATAATCATATTCGGTCATAGCCGGTTTGTAAATCGTGCCGTCAATTGTTTGGTTCGGATAAGATTTCCCCTATCGTCATAAGTGTTTATCTCCCCATGGGAATCACTATACACAATTTCCAGCAGTTTCCCGTCAGTATTATACTTATTGACAATCGTACTGTTAGTTTTCGGAAAGCTGAGTGTAGATGTATGTCCCCAAGTCTCATAGGTATAATCGGTCTTTCGAATAATATTTTCTTGTTTATCGTACTCATTACACTGAACAAGATTGCCGTCGATATTGAAATGAAAATGGTAGTGATGTATTCCGTCCTCTTCCCATTTCCCACCCTTTTTGAATTTCACCGAGAAGAAAGACGATGTATTTTCCGGACGATAATAATAGATATCCAACGTTTTGACTTTTCCGTTCAACCCCATCCTGCTTTTGTCGTTATTGACAGAATCTATTGTCGGGGGAATGTATTTCAAAGGAGATTGTCGGCAACCTGCAAACATCGATATAATCAAACTTCCTAAAATAACAACGACTACAACGGCTTTATTTTTCATGTTTTCTTGTGTGTGTTACAATGTTTTGACGCAAAGATAGCAAAACAGAACCAGTTCTAAAATATTACTGACGCAAAAGATTACTTTCGTGTTATTATAATATCATCAAAGCATAGTTCCAATGACTGATTATCGGGGTTATACTCTGTCCAATCTTTCGGATCGCTACTTTCGTTGTCTACCATTAAATGATAATAAGAAAAGCCAGAGTTTGGATCAGGCAATCTATGAATTTTATAGCTCCACACAGTTGCCAACTCATTATCTTCAACGACTTTCAGCCAGCCTAAAGCCTTGTCTATCTGTTGAAGATGAGATAACTCTATTATATCTTTCATGCTTTCCACTCGGTTAGTATTGAATTAAAATCTTCAAGCATCAAGTCGAAGTCATAATCCAGCTTCTTCTTTTTTAGCTTGTCAGTTACATGGTTTAAAGCAAACAGAATATATTCACTTAGCTTTAATTTCTGTTCGGCATGACTTAATTCACTGAATTCTTTCTCAAGGTTTAGTCCGATCCTAATTTTCCCAGTATCTGCTCTGAATGGTCCAAATTCAAAACGGTTGCGAAGGAAATATCCATTCTGTTCAATTTCTTTCTTAGTAAACATTGTGAGCAGTGTCGGATAGAAATCTTTTTGTTTCAATTTCAACTTTTCATCAGCAATGACATAGTTCGTTTTACAATATGCATGGTCATAATAGCTATATGAACAGTTTATTATAATTTGATTGATAGCCCGCCCGTATTTTTCAGGACGCATCCTTCTATTCAGCTCCGATTGTAGTTCTTTGTCAACGCTCTCGATCACCGCCTTCGAGTTTTCATAACAATTACTAATTATTCGCTTTATCCAAACCGGATTTTTAGGAATCCAGTTTCTTTGACTTTCCAGACTTATATCCTGTATATCTTCTTTTACTTCATATTCCCAAAGTACGGATTGCTTTTGATTCGGGTCGTCAGGACTGAAACAATAACTTGTCCTTCCCTGTTCCATAGTAAAGCCGTTGACTCTTTTCGACCAAATGGCATCGACAAAACGAGTTTCTCCAAATTTATTTTGAAAACAAGTCGTGGGGTTTCCATTAAAGAATTGCCCTCTCAATGCTTCAAGAGCTTCGTGATTTCCCCAACCGATAATAGCCAGGCTCTCGCAAAGACGAACGGCTTTATTCCACTCTTCCGCATTTTTATAATCCGCATATTTCAGAAACTCGGCAAACAAGCGTTCGCGCAACTGTTCTACGTCTGATTGAGACTGCAAAAATTCTTCCAGTTCTTTTAAGTCTTCTATTTCAAAAATTTCCTCCATCCTTTTTCTTTTTAGTTCCGACTAAATGATTAAAATCATCGTTGAACACCCACACCTCAGAATGAAATCCTACTATTATAAATCAGATATTTACGCTTGATTTTTCAATTCATTCTTTCTCTTCTTCCACAACTGCCACGAATTGATTATATTCTGCCACATATTATATAATGGCAATCATATTCAGTTGATTATCAATAAAGAAACCCACCAATTACTAATAGCGGGTAACAAAATAGTAACAAAAAAACGAAGAGATTCGCTTAGTGGTGGGCTTCATGTGCAAAGGTAACAAAAGGAAATTACCTGCCAAAAAAGAGATAGGCTTTCGCTCTACAATAACTTTCTCAGTTCTTCAATGTCAGGCATGGCGTTACGAAGTCGTTCCGGCATATCTTTGGATGTACGGTAAGTCGCGACTCCCATCGGCTTGTTATAATCACGAACTGCAAATTCTACAAAAGTTTGATTCATTTCTCTGCAAAGTATTATTCCTATAGAGGGATTCTCATGCGGTTTTCTCACATATGAATCCAAAGCGGAAAGATAAGTATTCAGTTGTCCTAAATAGGAACTGCGAAATTTCCCGGACTTCAATTCAACCGCCACCAAAGAATTAAGCTCCCGATTGAAAAACAACAAATCAATGAACATTTCCTCTCCAGCCACTTCAACACGATATTGATTGCCTATAAAACTAAAATCCTGCCCAAAAGTCATAATAAACTTCTTCACGTTGGCAACAATCGCCTTTTCTACTATCTTTTCGTCTAAATCTTCCTCTTGCTCATTCAGTTCCTCCACATTGATAAAATCAAGCAAGTATTCATCTTTGAATGAACAAACAGCTTTTAATGCTTGCTTAATATCAGGCAATGTTTGTGTGAAATTGTTAGGCAAAGTTCCCCGATGGCTGTACAGGTCTGCTTTTAAGTAATCCCTTAAAGTATATTTACTCCAATAGCGAGTAGCGCACTCATGTATATAAAATAGCCTTGCTTCCAAAGTCTTAGCTTTGGATATTATTTCGGTATGATGGCTAAAGCCGATTGAGAGGAAGTCTGACCAGTTAAATTCATCAGCCGTTGGCTGATGAATTTCTACAAGAAGCAATTTTTCATTTAACAACAAATCATCAGCCAACGGCGGATGATTTAAAACCTTATCCCACTCCTCATAAAAAATACGCATATTTCTTATACTTGTTGCTGAAAATCCCCTTAGTCCCGGCAATTCTTTTTGCAACAGAGAAGATATTTGTTCAATTGCACCTTTCCCCCAAAAGCCTGTACGGGAATTTTCCGACACGTAACGTCCGATGCCATAATAAAGAGATAGCTGTTCCTTGTTCACCGATGCGGCTGCACGATACTGGCTGCGTAAGATAGCTTCTTTTATAGTCTTTACTGCTTCTCTATAATTCTGATTTATATCCATTTGCGCTTTGTTATATGTGACAAAAGTACAAAAATAATGCTGGCGAAAAGAAAATAAAGGCTTTTTTCTCTTTTCGCCAACACATATATTTGCTATCTATAGAAATAGGTTTAATACGTTTTGGATATATACACAAAGGAACGTACTAAACTTAACACAAATTTATGTTTTAACTCATTTTCGTACATAAATAAAATAGCGATAGCTATCAATATGGTATTCTTGATTAAACTGAAACCATTATCAAACCATGTCTTCATATAGTTTTAATCATTTGCGTATTAGATAATATATAGACACTCCAATAATAGGCAACAATAAGACTATCAGAGCATAGAATATTTTATATCCTTCGGTGTATTTGGAACGTACAATTTCATAAAGTACGGCAATATCCAATACAAAAACCAATATTATAACCCAAAATGTTATATCCATTATTTCAACATTTAAAGTAAAAAAGATATTCCTATAATGATTAAAGCGATAGATGCAAATATGTATCTATATTTTTTCTTGAAAACATCACTCCTATACAGGAGATAGATACAGCAAACTGCATACATTTTAAACTTAACTCTGTAGTCTTAAATATACACATAAACAAAGAAGATAATGCTAAAACAAATAGTATAGTATTCAATATATATTTCAGTTTCATTGCATATTTGCCGCATGGCTCACGGGGTTTCAAAAGGGGCATCGCCCCTTTGCTCGATAGGGTGTTTTTAGCGGTGCTTGCACTGCGTGAAGAAAACGCCCTATTTAGCTATGGCTTTTCTTTACTCAAAAGCCTGTGGGAAGCGTGCGGTAACTACATTCTGAACCCTCTGCTTTTCTTTTTGGCTGGTTGTTGTTCCTGCCTTTCGACCGGCTTCACCTATTGCGTTTGCTTAGCTGATTGTGACAAGTCAACTGACTGTACCTGTTTCTTTTGTAAGCAATTTATATTCAATTTTTCATCTCTTTCTTTCTCTTTTTCCACAACTGCCACGAATTGATTATATTCTGCCACAACACATACGAACCGGGAGCCACAGAAGACAATGGATTCAAATAAGTATGTGCCATCCAAATAGCCAGAATCGTATTCTTTTGTCCAAGTGCTTGCCCACCACTGATACGATCATTATAAATTGAGCCGATTGTCTTCCCCAAAAAGAACTGCAAACAGCAGGCAATCAGTGCTCCGACAGCAATCATGATTTCCGTAAAACCATCCGCAGGATCATTGAGCAAGGAATACAATGTCTGCGCTGTTACAATAGCTAAAGACACAGCCCACAAATAAAAAGCAAGTTCATGATAGCCCAATAACTTCTGATGCACTTTTGGCAAACACTTGCTCAACAACCAAGCAACCAAAAAAGGACAAATCAACAACGGAAATACCTTACCTAAAATAACAAGAAACGCCTCCCAAAAAGTAACATCAGGATGCACCTCCACCAAAGGAAAAAGAATAGGCACAGCAATAGCCGCACCGATATTTGCTATCAATGTATAAGTAGTCAGACTGGCTGCACTCCCACCCAACTTGGAAGTAATCACCGCAGCGGCCGTAGCCGTAGGACAAATAATACAAACCATCACTCCCTCTGCTACTATTTTATCAAAGCGATAAAGCAACAGATAAGCCGCCAACGCTCCGCCAATCTGAATCAATAACAACCACATATGGAGAGGTTTAGGCTTCAAATCACGAGGAGATACCTTACAAAAGGTCAATAGCAACATCGTAAAAATAAGATAGGGAGTCAGAAAAGAAAGGCTGATAAACAGCGGATAACCTATAGCACCTACCAGCATAGCAATAGGTAACGTCCAATTCTTCAAAAACTTAAGCATCGTCGTACATTTTAACTTCGAAGCACAAAGTAACGGAGATTTCAGGAAAAAAGCTACCATTAAACCGAAAAAAACACAAAACTTAATGGCAAATAATGAGTTTTCTACAAATTTCTACTACATTTGCACCGTATTATAGATATGAAACTGAATAGACCGTACATATTATACATATTCATTTGCCTCTGGCTACTTTTTCTACCCTCATGTACTAACCACTTATGGGGGAAGGATTTTGTAGTAGTTATCGACGCAGGACATGGCGGACATGATCCGGGTGCCATCGGCAAAATCTCGAAAGAGAAAAATATCAATCTGAACGTTGCCCTGAAAGTGGGAAATCTGATTAAAAGGAACTGCGATGACGTCAAAGTGATCTACACCCGTAGCAAAGATGTATTCATCCCTTTGGACCGACGCGCAGAAATTGCGAACAACGCGAAGGCTGATCTCTTTATTTCCATTCACACCAACGCACTGGCTAACAACCGTACCGCAAAAGGTGCTTCAACCTGGACACTGGGTTTGGCCAAATCAGACGCTAATCTGGAAGTTGCCAAGCGAGAGAACTCCGTAATCCTCTATGAAAGCGACTATGAAACAAGATATGCCGGTTTCAACCCGAACTCTGCCGAATCATATATTATATTTGAATTCATGCAAGATAAATATATGGAGCAGAGTGTACACCTGGCTTCGCTGATGCAGAAACAATTTCGCCAAACTTGTAGAAGGGCAGACCGTGGAGTACATCAAGCCGGATTCCTTGTCTTAAAAGCGAGTGCCATGCCAAGCATTCTGATAGAACTAGGATTTATATCTACGCCCGAAGAGGAGCGCTATCTCAATTCTGAAGAAGGGGCCGGCACCATGGCAAAAGGCATCTACCACGCTTTCTTAAATTATAAGAGAGAACATGAACTGCGCCTAACGGGAGTCAGCAAAACGATTGTCCCAACCGAACAGGAAGAAGATAATGCCCCGGCAATTGCCCAAAAGGATACCGAAAGCGTGAACACAGCTCCCCAACAGCAGGAACTATTGGCCGAAACAAAAACAAAACCTGCCGCGACAGCCAAAACAACACCGAAACGCCCGATTGTGGTAGAAAGCGCAACCAATGACAGTGAAATTACGTTTAAGATACAGATACTCACTTCTTCCAAACCTCTCGCCAAAAACGACAAACGGCTGAAAGGACTGAAAGAGGTAGATTATTATAAGGAAGGGGGAATATACAAATACACGTATGGAGCCTCCGCCGATTACAACAAAGTGTTGCGTACAAAGCGTACCATTACGGCACAATTCAAAGACGCCTTTATCATTGCTTTCCGGAACGGCGAGAAAATGAACGTCAATGAAGCGATTGCCGAATTCAAAAAAAGAAGAAATAAATAAAAAGATAAAATGAAGTACATTACAAAAGAAGTCAGAATAGGTATTGCAGGTATTGTTGCACTATGTGTGCTCATATACGGAATTAACTGGCTGAAAGGTATACATATGTTTCAACCTTCCAGCTATTTCTATGCCAAATTTGAAAACGTAAACGGACTCACTAAATCAAGCCCTGTATTTGCCGATGGTGTTCGTGTAGGTATCGTACGTGACATCTATTATGATTATGTCAAACCCGGAAATGTAATTGTCGAAGTGGAGCTGGACACGGAACTACGGATTCCCAAAGGAAGTAGTGCCGAGCTTGTATCCGAACTTATGGGAGGCGTACGCATGAATATTCTTCTGGCAAACAACCCGCGCGAAAAATATGCCGTAGGAGATACGATCCCCGGCACACTGAACAACGGAATGATGGAAAGTGCGGCGAAACTGATCCCAAAGGTAGAAGAAATGCTTCCGAAACTGGATTCTATCCTCATCTCTCTGAACAATATATTAGGAGACAAGAGCATCCCTGCCACCCTGCACTCGATAGAGAAGACAACCGCCAACCTGGCAGTAGTCAGTTCGCAAGTAAAAGGGCTGATGAGTAATGATATTCCTCAACTCACCAGTAAACTGAACACCATCGGAGACAACTTCGTTGTCATCAGTGGAAATTTGAAAGAAGTAGACTATGCAGCCACTTTCAAAAAAATAGACGAAACGCTGGCTAACGTAAAAATACTTACAGAAAAATTAAACAGCAAAGATAACACAATCGGACTGCTCTTCAACGACCCGACTTTATACAATAATCTGAACGCAACAACTGAAAATGCAGCCAGCTTATTAGAAGACCTGAAAGAGCATCCGAAACGGTACGTTCACTTCTCATTATTCGGCAAGAAAGACAAGTAGCAAATTATCGTTATATAGATTTTATCTAAATAACGAAGGGCTTTCAAAAGAAAGTAGATTGCTCTTCAAATGTCTATCTACAAACCGAAATAATATTCCCGTACAAACGTACAAAAGTGAAAATAAAGGCTAAAATTACACATATAAGATACTAAGATACAGATACTTATAAAATCGCAAGAGAGGGAAAACAGAGTGTATCCGACAACAAACGCATAAGTCATTGAAAGTAAACACATTATTGTTCGCATGAAAAAAACAAGAAAAAAAAGATTTGTTTTTTCCGAATAAGATTCCCAATTTTGCAAACGTAGAAGTTTTGCTTAATTAATAAATGTATTAAAAGTTACTATGATTGAATCAAATCATGTCGTACTTTGGAACCGCTGTCTCGACGTAATTAAAGACAATGTTCCCGAGACGACATATAATACTTGGTTTGCCCCTATTGTTCCATTGAAATATGAGGACAAAACGTTGATCTTACAGATCCCGAGCCAGTTTTTCTATGAAATCCTGGAAGAGAGGTTCGTAGATCTTATACGTAAGACATTATATAAGGTCATTGGCGAAGGCACCAAGTTGATGTACAATGTCATGGTGGACAAAACTTCGATTCCGAATCAAACCGTGAATCTCGAAGCAAGCAATCGTTCTACGGCTGTTACTCCCAAAAGCATAATCGGAGGAAACAAAGCTCCCAGCTTCCTACAGGCTCCTGCCGTTCAGGATTTGGACCCGCATTTGAATCCCAATTATAATTTTGAGAACTTCATTGAAGGATACAGCAATAAACTTTCAAGAAGTGTGGCGGAAGCCGTAGCGCAAAAACCGGGAGGGACTGCTTTCAACCCGTTATTCCTTTATGGAGCATCCGGAGTAGGAAAGACGCACCTGGCAAACGCAATAGGTACGAAAATCAAAGAGATTTATCCTGAAAAAAGAGTATTGTACGTTTCGGCACATTTGTTCCAAGTGCAATATACGGATTCAGTACGTAATAACACGACCAACGACTTTATCAACTTTTACCAGACGATCGATGTATTAATCATTGATGATATTCAGGAATTTGCCGGAGTCACCAAGACGCAAAACAACTTCTTCCATATCTTCAATCATTTACACCAGAATGGCAAACAGCTCATATTAACTTCAGACCGCGCTCCTGTATTGTTGCAAGGTATCGAAGAACGTCTCTTGACCCGTTTCAAATGGGGAATGGTAGCCGAGCTTGAGAAGCCGACGGTAGAACTTCGCAAAAACATTCTACGCAACAAGATACACCGCGACGGGTTACAATTCCCACCGGAAGTGATCGATTATATTGCCGAAAATGTGAATGAAAGTGTACGCGATCTGGAAGGTATCGTCATTGCCATCATGGCTCGTTCCACTATTTTCAATAAGGAAATAGATATGGATTTGGCACAACACATTGTGCACGGCGTGGTTCATAACGAAACAAAAGCTGTTACCATCGATGATATTCTCAAAGTGGTATGCAAACATTTCGATCTGGAACCGTCTGCCATACATACAAAATCCAGAAAAAGGGAAGTCGTTCAAGCACGACAGATCGCCATGTATCTGGCTAAAAACCACACAGACTTTTCAACTTCTAAGATAGGTAAGTTTATCGGTAACAAAGACCATGCAACGGTACTTCACGCCTGCAAAACCGTAAAAGGACAATTGGAAGTGGACAAAAGCTTTCATGCAGAAGTAAAGGAAATAGAATCGTTACTGAAGAAGAGAAACTAAATAAGTATTAAGTATTACCGTAGCTATGCGAAACCGCATAATAAAGCTTATCTGCATGGATAATACTTAACACTTATTTAACACTTATTTCAAGAATCCTTGCTGGCTAAGTACTTTCAATAGATTTTCGGACATAAATTCGTTATCTTTTTTTGTATAACGCACGTCCGTAAAGACCTGAGCCAATGTTTCTTTTTTATTTTCTTCGATAAACTGCTTGTTTTCCGGCAATGATTCTTTGTAGGCATAGAGTTTATCTATTTCTTCCGGTGTATAGTCGTGATATTTTTCATCATGCACGGCAGCTTCCAAAGGCAAACGATCTACTTGTGCGGGAATACCATCCGGATAGCCTACCGTTATTGTGGTGAGAGGGAATACCAGTTCGGGGAGCTGGAGGGTGTCGATAATCATTTGTGGATTATAAGTGGTAGTTCCCAAATAACAAATGCCGAGTCCTACTTCTTCCGCCAGCGTACAAAAAGTCTGCGCAACAAGCAAAGTATCCATAGACGCATTCATAAAAGACATTAAATTATCGTAGCCCGGCACAGCTTTCCGCTGTTCACACCATTTGCTGAATCGACGGAAATCAGCACAAAAAGTCAATACGACCGGTGCATTTTTTACCATCGGCTGATTGAAATGAGCAGGCGAAAGTTTCTCCTTCATTTCCGCATCACGGGTCACAATCACACTATAAAGTTGCATCCCACCCATCGTAGAAGCACGGAAAGAGGTTTCAAGCAAATCATTTAACAAACTCGGATTTATATCTTTAGGTAGATATTTCCGGATAGTTCTTCTGTTCTTTACGGTTTCAAACATATCTTTTTTTTGCAAAGATATAAAAAGAAAAAAATATTCCACCACACTAGTTGATTAGAATAGTTTTCTTTTTGGAGAACTTTAACCTTTGAACAAAATCCAAATTCAACTGTTTATCAAATACTTAGCATAAACAAATGGTAAACTTGCAACCTGTTAATAAATTATTTCATTTTTATTTTGATAGATGAAAAAACATTCTTAGCTTTGCGCCTACATTTGTTAACGATAAGTAAACTTCTACACATTACTTATTAAAAACGAGATTTAACACAAATTGAGTCGTGGAAAAACAGATTTATTCTTACGAGGAAGCCTATGAAGAATCTTTACGATATTTTCAAGGCGACGAGCTTGCTGCAAGGGTTTGGGTAAACAAATACGCAGTAAAGGATTCTTTCGGTAATATCTATGAAAAATCCCCGGAAGACATGCATTGGAGAATTGCAAATGAAGTGGCACGCGTAGAATCGAAGTATCCGAATGCGTTGACAGCAAAAGAACTGTATGATTTACTAGATCACTTCAAGTACATCGTCCCCCAAGGTAGCCCGATGACAGGAATCGGTAACGACTACCAGGTCGCTTCACTATCCAACTGCTTCGTTATCGGAGTGGACGGCGCAGCCGACTCTTATGGCGCTATCATCAAAATCGACGAAGAACAGGTACAACTAATGAAAAGACGCGGTGGAGTAGGCCATGACTTATCACACATCCGCCCAAAAGGTTCTCCCGTTAAAAACTCGGCGTTGACTTCAACCGGTCTTGTTCCATTCATGGAACGCTATTCGAATTCCACTCGTGAAGTAGCTCAGGACGGACGTCGCGGTGCATTGATGTTGAGCGTGTCTATCAAGCATCCGGATTCGGAAGCATTCATTGATGCCAAGATGACCGAAGGTAAAGTGACCGGAGCAAACGTTTCTGTCAAGTTGGACGACGCTTTCATGCAGGCTGCCGTAGACGAAAAGCCGTATGTACAACAATACCCTATCGACTCTGCCAAACCTACATTCACCAAGGAAGTCGATGCTTCTACATTGTGGAAGAAAATCGTTCACAATGCATGGAAATCGGCAGAACCGGGTGTTTTGTTCTGGGATACGATTATCCGTGAATCTGTGCCTGATTGCTACGCAGACCTGGGTTACAGAACGGTATCTACCAACCCATGCGGAGAAATTCCTCTATGTCCTTACGATTCCTGCCGCTTATTGGCTATCAATCTATATTCTTATGTGGTAAATCCGTTCAAACCGGATGCTTATTTTGATTTCGACCTGTTCCAAAAACACGTGGCTCTCGCTCAACGGATCATGGACGATATTATCGACCTCGAACTAGAGAAGATCGAACGTATCATGACCAAGATTGACGAAGATCCGGAAAACGAAGAAGTAAAACATGCGGAACGTGCACTTTGGGAGAAAATCTACAAGAAAAGCGGACAAGGTCGTCGCACCGGCGTAGGTATCACCGCAGAAGGTGATATGCTTGCTGCTTTAGGATTACGTTACGGAACGGAAGAAGCAACGGAATTCTCTGAAAAAGTACACAAGACAGTAGCTCTCGGCGCCTATCGTTCTTCAGTGGAAATGGCCAAAGAACGCGGAGCCTTCGAAATATATAATAGCGAACGTGAACAGAACAATCCGTTCATCCAACGCCTGGCAGCAGCCGACCCGAAACTGTATGAGGATATGAAAAAATACGGTCGCCGTAACATTGCCTGTCTGACGATTGCTCCAACCGGAACGACTAGTTTAATGACGCAGACCACTTCGGGTATCGAGCCTGTATTCCTGCCTGTTTACAAACGCAGAAGAAAGGTGAACCCGAACGATACGAATGTACATGTAGACTTTGTAGACGAAACAGGGGACGCATTTGAAGAATACATCGTATTCCATCATAAATTTGTTACTTGGATGGAAGCTAACGGATATGATCCGGCCAGACGTTACACCCAAGAAGAGATTGACGAACTGGTTGCCAAATCTCCTTATTACAAAGCGACTTCTAATGATGTCGACTGGTTGATGAAAGTAAAGATGCAGGGAAGAATCCAGAAATGGGTAGACCATTCTATCAGCGTAACCATCAATCTGCCGAACGATGTGGACGAGGATTTAGTAAACCGTCTGTATGTAGAAGCATGGAAATCCGGTTGTAAAGGTTGTACCGTATATCGTGACGGTTCACGCTCCGGAGTGCTGATTTCTACGAAATCGGATAAAGACAAGAAAGAAGGGCTTCCTCCTTGCAAACCACCTACGGTTGTAGAGGTACGTCCGAAAATACTGGAAGCAGACGTTGTCCGTTTTCAGAACAACAAGGAAAAATGGGTAGCTTTTGTCGGATTATTAGACGGACACCCTTATGAAATATTCACAGGTTTGCAAGATGATGACGAAGGTATCTTGCTGCCTAAGAGCGTAACTTGCGGACGTATCATCAAAAATGTAGATGAAGACGGCACCAAACGTTACGACTTCCAATTCGAGAACAAACGCGGATATAAGACGACCATTGAAGGATTGTCAGAGAAGTTCAACAAGGAATACTGGAACTATGCAAAATTGATTTCCGGCGTGCTTCGTTACCGGATGCCGATTGAACAGGTTATCAAACTGGTTGGCTCTCTACAATTGAACAGTGAAAGTATCAACACTTGGAAAAACGGTGTAGAACGTGCATTGAAGAAGTATATTCAGGATGGAACAGAAGCCAAAGGCAAGAAGTGCCCGAACTGTGGCAACGAGACATTGGTTTATCAGGAAGGCTGTCTGATTTGTACTACTTGCGGTGCTTCCAGATGTGGATAATAGTCCTACGTATGTTAATTAATATATAAACAAAAGATTAAAAGGAGTCCGGTGCGGCTCCTTTTATTTTTTATTCAAAAAAATGTCTTATACTTGCAGTGTCTTACATATACAATCAAAATCTAATATATATGATTCTATCATTTAATATTGAATACCGCACCAATTGGGGAGAAGAAGTAAGGATTTCCGGCTTATTCCCGGAATCAATCCCTTTACACACCACCGATGGTATCTATTGGACGGCAGAACTTGAACTTGAAGTCCCCCAAGAAGGGATGACCATCAATTATAGCTATCAGATAGAACAAAACGGAATAATTATCCGCAAGGAATGGGACAGTTTTCCGAGATCTATTTTCTTATCAGGCAGTTCCAGGAAGATATACAGAATCAATGATTGCTGGAAAAATATTCCGGAACAACTGTATCTTTATAGTTCTGCTTTTACAGAAGCCTTACTGGCACATCCTGAAAAAGAGAATATCCCGCAAAGTTATAAGAAGGGATTGGTTATCAAGGCCTACGCCCCACGTATCAACAAAGATTATTGCCTGGCAATTTGTGGCAACCAGAAATCATTAGGTCACTGGGACCCAGAGAAAGCGGTGCTGATGAGTGATACCAATTTTCCGGAATGGCAGATAGAGCTGGATGCCAGCAAACTAAAATATCCGCTGGAATATAAATTCATCCTCTACAACAAACAGGAAAAGAAAGCGGATTGCTGGGAGAAAAACCCTAACCGCTATTTGGCAGACCCGGAACTGAAGACCAACGAAACACTCGTGATTTCCGACCGATATGTTTATTTCGATGTTCCCGCATGGAAAGGGGCAGGAATCGCTATACCCGTATTTTCTTTAAAATCAGAGAAAAGCTTCGGAGTAGGTGATTTTGGTGACTTGAAACGTATGGTCGACTGGGCAGTAAGCACTCGCCAGAAAATTATTCAGATTTTACCGGTCAACGACACCACCATGACACATGCATGGACGGACTCTTATCCTTATAACAGTATTTCTATTTATGCTTTCCATCCGATGTATGCGGATATCAGGCAAATGGGAACTCTAAAAGATAAAGAAGCGGCATCAAAATTCAGCAAGAAGCAAAAAGAACTGAACAGCCTCCCTGCTATTGACTACGAAGCGGTCAACCAAACTAAATGGGAGTTTTTCAACTTACTGTTCCGTCAGGAAGGAGAAAAGGTATTGGCTTCCAAAGGTTTCAAAGATTTCTTTGAAACGAACAAGGAATGGCTGCAACCTTATGCAGTCTTTAGTTATCTGCGCGATGCCTACAAAACGCCCAATTTCCGCAAATGGCCACGACACTCTGTTTACCAAGCGGAAGATATAGAAAAAATGTGCCAACCGGGAACGGCAGACTATCCGCACATCTCGTTGTACTATTATATCCAGTATCATCTGCACCTGCAATTGCTGTCTGCGACTGAATATGCCCGCCAACACGGGGTCGTGTTAAAGGGGGATATTCCGATTGGCATCAGCCGCAACAGCGTGGAAGCCTGGACAGAACCTCATTACTTCAACCTCGACGGACAAGCGGGTGCTCCGCCCGACGATTTCTCGATCAACGGGCAAAATTGGGGATTCCCCACGTACAACTGGGATGTCATGGAAAAAGACGGATACCGCTGGTGGATGAAGCGTTTTCAGAAAATGGCGGAATACTTCGATGCTTACCGGATCGATCATATCCTCGGTTTCTTCCGTATTTGGGAAATACCAATGCACGCTGTACACGGATTGTTAGGTCAGTTTGATCCTTCTTTGCCGATGAGCCGGGAAGAAATCGAAAGTTATGGTCTAACGTTCCGCGATGAATATCTGCTACCATTCATTCATGAGTCTTTCCTCGGACAGTTATTCGGACCGCATACCAATTTAGTCAAACAGGATTTCCTTGAACCGGTTGATGCCTCCGGACTTTATCGAATGAAACCGGGATTCGAAACACAACGGGAGGTAGAACAGTTCTTTGCCGGTAGAAATGATGAAGATAGTGTGTGGATTCGGGAAGGGCTTTATTCATTAATCAGTAACGTCTTATTTGTTGCGGATAAGAAAGAGGAAGGTAAATACCATCCGCGCATCGGTGTACAACGGGATTTCGTATTTCGGTCGCTGAACGAAGAAGAGAAATATGCGTTTAACAAACTATACGATCAATATTATTATCATCGGCACAATGAATTCTGGTATCAACAGGCCATGAAAAAGTTACCTCAACTGACACAATCAACCCGCATGTTAGTTTGTGGAGAAGATTTGGGGATGATTCCCGCTTGTGTGTCGTCAGTGATGAATGATCTCCGTATTCTTAGTCTGGAAATTCAGCGAATGCCTAAAAATCCGATGTATGAATTCGGGCATTTAAATGAGTATCCGTATCGGTCTGTCTGCACAATCTCCACTCACGATATGTCTACGTTGCGTGGCTGGTGGGAAGAAGATTATCAACAAACACAACGTTACTATAATGCAACGTTAGGACATTATGGAGTCGCACCGACAACTGCCACCCCGGAGTTGTGCGAGGAAATCGTACGCAATCATCTCAACAGTAATTCCATTCTCTGTATCTTGTCTTTCCAAGACTGGTTATCGATAGACGAGAAATGGAGAAACCCGAATGTGGCGGAAGAACGAATTAACGTTCCGTCCAATCCGCGAAACTACTGGAGATACCGGATGCATCTCACTCTGGAACAGTTGATGAAAGCAAAAACACTTAATGATAAGATTGGTGAACTGATTAAATACACAGGAAGAGATCCGAATAAATAGAATAAAAGATACAAGTAACTTTCAAAAAGGATATTTTCCGGACACTACCGACGCGGATAACACTAGATTAAGAACTCAAGAAATCTACGTGATCCGCGTCATTCGTTTTTCAAGGATATATTGCTAACAGAGATAAAATAAGGAGTTTCAAAACATAGTCAACTGTTTTTTCGCAATAATATCATTACTATATATCATACTTTTTCGCTTTTCGCATCATTCGTTTATTTTTTCAATGTTCCTCTTTTTATTCCGATTTATAAAGTATCTTTGCGCCGAAAAAGAGAAATTAAAAGAGATAATGGAAGGCAACCAAAGCAGACGTATTGATTTCGTGGACTTAACCAAAGGAGTCTGCATCATCCTTGTGGTAATAGCACACGTTGGAGGAGCCTTCGAACAACTGGATACGAATTCTATGTTATCCTGTTTCCGCATGCCGCTTTACTTCTTTATCTCAGGAGTGTTTTTCAAATCATATGAAGGCCTGTTCGGATTCATCCTGCGAAAAATAAACAAATTGATTATTCCTTTCCTTTTCTTCTATCTAAGTGCGTTTCTAATGAAATACATTGTTTGGAAGATTGCTCCGGGAGTGTTTCAACTGCCTGTGTCATGGAATGAGCTTCTGGTAGTGTTTCATGGACATGACCTTATCAAGTTCAATCCGCCAATCTGGTTTCTACTTGCATTATTCAATTGCAACATCCTGTTTTATCTAATTCACTTTCTACGCGAAAAGCATCTGCTTGTCATGTTCGCTGTGACAATCCTGATTGGTTGCGTAGGATTTTATCTCGGAAAGTTACAGATAGAGTTGCCTCTGTATATAGACGTTTCCATGACTGCACTACCCTTCTATGTGGCCGGTTTCTGGATCCGACGGTATAATTTCTTTCTATATCCCAGCCATCGTTTCGACAAACTGATACCGTTTTTTGTTGCATTGGCACTGGTGGTAATGTACTTCACCGCTACTACATTGGGTATGCGTACTAACAATTATGCGGGAAATATTTTTCAAGTATATATCGCAGCATTTGCAGGAATATTTATGATTATGTTACTTTGCAAAAAAGTGAAGAAAATAAAGGTTGTTTCTTACTTGGGACGATATTCAATCATCACCTTGAGTATGCATGGACCGATACTTCATTTTTTAGGTCCATTAGTCAGCCGTTATATTCACAATAGTTGGGCACAGGCAAGCGCACTTCTGCTTATAACATTAAGCATCTGCCTTTTGCTCACCCCTATCTTTCTTAAAGTGATTCCACAAATGGTTGCACAGAAAGACCTGTTAAAAGTCAAATAAGATCATACTAAAAAGACAGTATATGAAGATAAACAGTAGCTATATTCTTTTGAAGGAAATTCGTTGTTACGCCTATCATGGAGTCGCACCGCAAGAAAATCTGATCGGGAATGAATATATCATTGACCTGAAACTGAAAGTAGATATCAGCAAAGCTGCCTGGACAGATGAGGTTACCGACACTGTCAACTATGCCGAAGTACATCAGGTGATAAAAAATGAAATGGCTATTCCGTCAAAGTTACTGGAGCATATCAGCAGACGGATTATAGAAAAGCTCTTCGACCAATTCCCTTGCATTGAGAAAATAGAACTCCGGCTTTCCAAACGGAATCCGCCAATGGGAGCAGATATAGAGTCAGCAGGAATTGAACTGCAATGCAGCAGAGATGAATGATATATTGCTCTATTAATGAAATGACGTAAACTAGTGGAATACAGATTAAAATCACTTGCAAGAACTCCCCTTGCCATTATTTTGGATCAAGTGGGACTGGTGTTGGCATACACAATATACAAACGCAAACTTCCTAATTGAAGTAGAAAAGATAGTGACGCTATCCAGTAAAGATAGTGACGGTATATGACAACGATAGCGTCACTATCTTTACTGGATAGCGTCACTATTTTATAAAGGGAATTCACCAACAACTTTTCTCAATTGATCCATTATTTCCAGTTGAGTATAAACAGGGTATAATGCCTTATAAACAACACAGATAATACAATTTTAATCTGTATTATCTGAGTTATCTTATTAAATAGTAGGTAATCCGCTTCTATTATTTACACTCCGAACCGACTTATTTTCTCTTCTTTTTTCTTCTATTTACCGATTCTACTGCTTCCGTCACCACAGGTTTATTCTGGAAACGTTTCGTATAGCCGGAATAGTCCGGATGAATACGTTCGTAATCAGGATCCATAAATAACGGACTGGAAATAATATGATCCGCCGTAGAACGGTTACAACAGAAAACTATATTTTCTACACCGGCCAAACGGGTTAATGCTTTCACATCCGTATCGTGCGGTTGCAGTGTCATGGGGTCCGTGAAGAAAAAGAGATAATCAATCTGCCCATCCACAATACGTGATCCCATCTGTTGGTCACCACCTAACGGACCTGATTTTAAAATCGTAAAATCCCACTCTTCATCAGGATGTTTCTCCTTCAATGCTTCCAATATCAAAGTACCCGTAGTACCTGTACAGTAGAATTTATTACCCATCAACAGTTCCGAGTTCCACAGTACCCATTCGATGAGGTCTTTTTTCATTGCATCATGCGCTACCAGCCCGATGCCTCTTCTAACCTTTGATTTCATTTGCTATCCTTTTAAATCCGACAATTGAGAGAATCGTTTGTATCCTCTCGCATAAAACTGCCACAAGATACTACTTTTTGTCCGTTCAGGTATCGGATTCAAAGTTTTTTTTCTCATATTCTCTTCACGAGATAAAGAAAACGACGGACATAATCGTTTATACTCTTTTCGCGCACATATCACAGCACGAGCATTATCCCAGTGTCCTTGCAACAAGAAATTAAACGCCGCCACATAATCGAGACAGGTCCGGATACGCATCACTTTATTTAACTCCTCCTGTGGAAGATTCTTATAGAGCATGACAAGATTATTACGGAAATTAAGAAAAGTCTTATGAGAATTCTCTTTTTTAAGAGTAGCTCCCCCCACATGATAGACAATACTTTGAGGTACACAGACAATCTCACGATTCCGCGAACGGAGTCGCCAGCACAAATCTATTTCTTCCATGTGAGCAAAGAAACGTCCATCCAATCCTCCGACATTCACATAATCAGCGCGCCGGATAAACAGCGCTGCCCCCGTTGCCCAGAAAACAGGAATCACCGTATCATATTGGCCTTCGTCTTTCTCCACAACTCCCATTATACGCCCCCTACAAAAAGGATAACCGTATTTATCAATAAAGCCACCAGCCGCCCCGGCATATTCGAAATATTCTTTTTGCCGCTGGCTTCGTATCTTCGGCTGACAAGCAGCCACCTCCGGATGCTTATCAAGATAAGCAATCATTGGTTCCAGCCAATGCTCCGTCACCTCGACATCCGAATTCAAAAGAACTACATATTCTGCGTCAACCTGCTGCAATGCCAAATTATATCCATCGGCAAAGCCATAATTTTGGTCAAGCACAATCGTTCTGACAGAAGGAAATTCCTGTTGAAGCAAGGTAACGGAAGCGTCTGTAGAACCATTGTCAGCCACGCAGACCTCGATCCCCTCCCCTTCCGAATACCGGACGACGGACGGAAGAAAAGTACGGAGCATATCACATCCGTTCCAATTTAAAATTACAACTGAAACTTTCATTGTTATTCCTTCTTCTTGTTCAATTCTTTCTCTTCTAATCGGTCAGCTTCCTCACGAGTCATTTTCCAGCGTTTATGAGACCACAACCAATATGCCGGTTCTTTACGAATCGTCTGTTCTAATCTATGAGCAAACATTTCCGTGATTTCTCCTTCTCTTGTTTCTTTCGGTGTTTCCGTCATTAACTTGAACTCCGCCTCACAATATCCTCTACGCTCTTTACTAAGCTCACAATAAAAAACAGGAAAATTCATCATTTTGGCAATACGTTCCGCACCATTCAGAAAACCGGTTTCCTGTCCTAAAAAGGTAGTCCAATATTTATCATATCCACTAGGCCACTGATCAGTAATCAAACCGACTACCATCTTTTTTCCATCATGTTTGAGCTTTATAATTTCACGTGCTGTAGAATGTTTCGGAATATTATACCCCCCAAAACGAGAACGAATACGTTTAAACAACTCATCCAGATATTTATCTCTCAACGGTTTATAAACCTGCACAGGAACATCCCCCGGTTTCATGATTGCTCCCATCCCTATCAGCCACTCGTAATTGGCATAATGAGGAATCATTACTATAATACCTCCATACTTTTCAGTCAGTTCAAGATATTGTTCCGTATTCCTATAAGTCATTCTCTCACAAAGTTCTTCGGCAGACATATGCAACAATTTCAAATCCTCAAGCATATAATCCGACAAATAGCGATAAAACTTGCGTTCTATCTGTAATCTCTCCGCATCAGTTTTTTCCGGAAATGATCTTAATAGATTTCCCCGAACTACTTTCCGACGATATTTTCCAACATGATACATCAACAGATAATTAAAATCCGAAAGCATATATAAAATCCGGAACGGAAGAGCCGAAAACAGCCACATTCCACTGTATACCAACCAATAGATAAGTTTTGATCTCATATTTATATCAAAATTGTACCTTTAAGTGCTGTCATCTCCTCATTAAAATCTCCCAAACATACATTAACCACCTGGTTATCCAGCGAGTCATCACTTTCCACCTCTACACGAATATAATTCTCCGTAAATCCATGCATCGGAGCACCAGCTTTCGATTTTTCCATCAGCACCGGCATTGTCTGCCCAATATGACGTGCATAAAAAGCCTGTGTCTTTTGATCCGACAGTGTCAACAGACGTTGACTACGCTGATGCTTCTCTTCCGGGGAAACTACATATTCTATTTTTAAGGCTTGCGTTCCAGGACGTTCGGAATAGCTAAACACATGCAACTGGGTCACATCCAGACCATCTATAAACTGATAAGCCTGTTCAAAATATTCGGGCGTTTCTCCACGGGTTCCCACAATCACGTCCACTCCGATAAAAGCATCCGGCATCACCTCTTTTATCTTCTTTACTTTCGAAGCAAAAAGAGCAGTGTCATAACGACGGCGCATTAACTGCAATACCTCATCGCAACCGGATTGCAAAGGGATATGAAAATGAGGCATAAAACTGCGGGAGTGAGACACAAATTCGATAATCTCATCAGTCAACAGATTGGGTTCTATGGAAGAGATACGATAACGTTCGATTCCCTCTACCTGATCCAATGCTTTTACCAGATCAAAAAAACTCTCTCCTGTTGTTTTACCAAAATCTCCGATATTCACTCCGGTCAGAACGATTTCTTTTCCACCTTCAGCAGCTGCCTGCCGGGCCTGCTCAACCATGGAAGCAATAGTTCCGTTACGACTTCGCCCGCGGGCAAAAGGAATCGTGCAATATGAACAGAAGTAATCACATCCATCCTGCACCTTCAAGAAGAAACGGGTACGATCTCCCCGTGAGCACGAGGGAGAAAACGAACGGATATCTTTGGTTGTAGTAGTGATAGCCTCTCCTTTTTCATGCTTTTGGAGGTCACCCAGATATTGAAGTAACTCTCCCTTCTGTTCCGCTCCCAGCACTACATCTACTCCATCTATCTTTGCCACGTCACCGGGCTTCAATTGCGCATAACATCCGGTCACTACCACAAAAGCACCGGGATGCTGCTTTACCAGGCGATGAATGGCTTGCCGGCATTTCTTATCTGCCATCTCCGTCACCGAACAAGTATTTACCACACAGATATCTGCTTTCTCTCCTTTGCGCGCAGTCCGGACTCCTGCCTCACGCAGGATTTTACCGATAGTTGAAGTCTCTGAAAAATTTAATTTGCAGCCTAAAGTATAATAAACGGCTGTCTTATTTTGAAATACAGTGGTATCTATCATAAGCTGTTATAAACACATTAACTTTGCAAAGTTACATATTATTATTAGTAAAACACTTTAGGATACGAAAGTTTATTCCTATTTTTGCACAATTCACTAAAAAACGTGCAATGATTAAAGAGAATTTCATTAAACTATACGAAAATAGTTTTCGTGAGAATTGGGATCTGCCTTGTTACACTGATTATGGAGAAGATACCCAATACACATATGGTGAGGTAGCTGAAAAAATCGCCCGTTTACATCTGTTATTCAAACATTGTAGCCTTCGCAGAGGAGATAAGATTTCAGTTATCGGCAAAAATAACGCTCACTGGTGCATCGCCTATATGGCAACTATCACATATGGAGCGATCATTGTCCCTATCCTTCAAGATTTTACGCCTAATGACGTTCATCATATCGTCAATCATTCCGAATCTGTATTTCTGTTCACCAGCGACAGCATTTGGGAAAATCTGGAAGAGGAGAAATTAACAGGATTACGGGGAGTATTCTCATTGACTGATTTTCGGTGCCTTTATCAACGTGACGGAGAAACCATACAGAAGTTTCTGAAAAATACCGATAAAGAGATGCATACTTTGTATCCGAAAGGATTTACCCGTGAAGATGTTCAGTATACCACTTTATCCAATGACAAAGTGATGCTGTTAAATTACACTTCCGGAACCACCGGTTTCAGTAAGGGTGTGATGCTGACAGGAAACAATCTTGCCGGCAATGTCACTTTCGGTATTCGTACCGAACTCCTTAAAAAAGGGGATAAAGTGCTGTCTTTCCTTCCCCTCGCCCACGCATACGGTTGCGCATTTGACTTTCTGACAGCAACCGCTGTTGGCACCCATGTCACTTTGCTTGGAAAAACGCCTTCTCCTAAAATCATAATGAAGGCTTTTGAAGAAGTGAAACCTAACCTTATTATTACCGTCCCGCTAGTGATTGAAAAGATATATAAGAATATTATCCAGCCACTCATTAATAAAAAAGGTATGAAGTGGGCACTCAATATTCCTCTGCTCGACACCCAAATCTACAACCAGATACGTAAAAGACTGATTGATGCATTGGGAGGGCGGTTTAAAGAGATCATTATCGGTGGCGCCGCTATGGACAAGGAAGTAGAAGAATTCTTCTACAAAATCAAATTTCCTTTTACTATCGGTTATGGAATGACGGAATGTGGTCCGCTTATCAGCTACGCTCCTTGGGATGAATTTGTACCAGGCTCCTCCGGAAAGATTCTGGATATAATGGAAGCGCGTATCTATAAGGAAACCCCGGAAGCAGAAACCGGAGAAATCCAAGTTCGGGGAGAGAATGTGATGGTAGGCTACTACAAGAACCAAAAAGCAACGCAAGAAGTATTCACACAGGATGGCTGGCTACGCACCGGAGACCTCGGTTCCATGGACAGCAACGGAAATATTTTCATCCGGGGACGACTCAAGACTATGATCTTAAGTTCTAGCGGACAGAACATCTTCCCCGAAGAGTTGGAAACCAAACTGAATAACCTGCCTTTCATTCTCGAAAGTCTTGTTATCGAACGCAATAAAAAATTAGTGGCACTTGTTTATGCCGATTACGAAGCGTTGGATTCTCTCGGATTAAATAATCCGGATAACCTGAAAACAATCATGGATGAAAATCTTAAGAATCTGAACAGCAATGTAGCCGCTTATGAGAAAATCAGCAGGATCCAACTCTATCCTACGGAATTTGAAAAAACTCCCAAAAGAAGCATAAAAAGGTACTTATATAACAGTATTGCTGTCGATTAGCATGTTCTAAAACATATAAAAAAGGGAGAAAAGTGGCCAGTTACAAAAAAAATTATAAAAAAAGTTGGCATTTCGAGAACAACATATTGAAAAAGTACATACCTTTGCATCGTTTTAATAAAGCAATTGATTGTATTACGTTTTTAAAAAGCAAAGAAAATGAAAAAATTAGTTTTGATGGCCGTAGCTATCGTAGCAGTATCATTCGCATCATGTGGTAACAAAGCAGCTGACGCAGCAAAAGCAACTGCAGATTCTATCCGTATCGCTGACTCAATCGCAGCAGTAGAAGCAGCAGCTCTTGAAGCTGAACAAGCAGCAGCCGCAGCAACAGATTCTTTGAATGCTGATAGCACTGCAACTGAAACTGTAGCTGAATAATAATTCAGAAACAGCCTAGAGAGAATTGAAAGTCTGCCATGCGAAAGCATGCACAGACTTTTTTTTATGCCTTTATTTTAGCAGGCCACACGTTATTTAGCGTATGAACTTTTCACAAAAGGAGCATTCAACAAATAATCCAGACTTACTTCTACACTTTCCTCCACCGGAATACTATACTTTTCGATTTCAGCAACGAGATAATTAACGCCTGCAGTTTTTGCATTCTTAAAGATAGCATCAAAACCTACCATTCCACTTTGTCCAATCTCTCTGTGATCTTTCACATGGAATATCTTGAAGCGACCGGGATATTTATTAAAATAATCGACAGGACTGTTTTGTCCGCGAACTACCCAATAAAGGTCCATCTGGAAGAAAACATATTCAGGATTTGTATGTTCCAACATATAATCATACATCACTTTATCTTCTACCTTCTGAAATTCATGAGCATGATTATGATATCCAAACAATAAACCCTGTTGTTTGCAACGCTTGCCTATCTCATTATAATATGCACAATACGTTTCTAAATCCTTGAGCGTCTTAGGTACATCCATCCACGGAGCTACAATATATTTCATACCGGCAGCTTTGTGATCGGCAATGCATTGATCCCACCATTCAAGCGACTTTGAATAGTCACCGGAAGCCAATTCTTCTTTAGATAACTGCCTTGTACAATGTGAAGACAAGACTTTTAATCCTGCCGATTCGACATCTTTCTTAAACTGTTGGGGAGTACGGTCATAAAACTTACCGTTGTTATAATTGGCTGCCTCAACACCGGTATATCCCATGTTTGCCAATTTTTTCAGAAGAGCAGTATAAGCGGGATCACACTTACCATTTTTATTGTCTACCTTGTTTAATATATCTCTAACAGAATAGAGCTGAATAGCTACTTCTTTTTTAGCTTTTTTCTTAGTTTGTGCCGTTACTGCCAATGGAATCATGAAAAGAGCAGCCAATGCACAGATATAAATTCTAGTTTTCATATAATAGATATTAGTGGGTTACAATTATTCAGGTTTATATAGAAAAAAATAGGCACGGATTACACAGACTTCACGGTTGCTCCATGGCAATCGCCATTCAAAAAAACGTGAAATATGCGTAACCCGTGCCTTTTTATTGCTATTCGATTAGTCCAAAACCTTCACGCGAATGTTGCGGAACCAAACATCATCACCGTGATCTTGCAAACCAATGAAACCTTCGTGATTTTCGCCACCGCAGTTATTCAGCAATTCAAATGCCAAAGGCCATTTTTCTTCGCTGAACTTACTTGCTTGCAACATATCAGTCCATTGTTTTGTCCACAAATGATATTCAAGTACGTTTTCATCGTTTTGTCCGTGAACAACTGTACCTTTATAAACCATAATCTTAGCCTTGTTCCATTCGCCAAACGGTTTAGAGTTTTGAGGAACTGCAGGAATCATATCATACAAAGAAGCTGACTGACGATTGTTGTCCTTACCCAATTTAGCATCCGGATGATTGGCATTGTCCAACACCTGATATTCGGGCGCAGAAATATAAATAGGCTCAAGCACATCATTACCGTCTTTATCTTTCGATGTAACTTCCTGAGCTAAATAGAAGATACCGGAGTTACCACCTTTAGAAACCTTCCACTCCATTTCCAGTTCGAAGTTTTTAAACTTGTGGGCAAAAATCAAATCACCACCATCACCGTCTTGAGCTTCACCGCCACCAGAACCGTTGAATTTGATGCAGCCGTCTTCAATTGTCCATTTAGAAGGAATACGGTCTTTTCCATAACCACGCCATCCGTTAAATGTTTCGCCATCAAAGATAGTGATATAACCATCTTTATCAACTGTCAGATTCAAGCTATCTGTTTCTGGAGCTTTCAATGATTTAGAGTAAGACAGCGCTACTTTATTTTGCTCTTCCGGAGCATTTGCCTTCTTCTGACCACCGCAAGAAGCGAAAACGCCTGCAGCAAGACAACAACAAGCTAATGGATAAAATACTTTTTTCATGATATCAACTATTTAATTTTTAATCTTTAATTTTTAATTTACTTTTATCTTGGCATATCAGGCAGTCTCCAGCCTTCACGATAAGTATGTTTCACCAATTCAGCTGCAAACTGTTTTGCATTGATCGGATCAGTCCATGTCTTATCAAATGTAGGATGACCGTCATGAATCTTGAATCCGTCTTTGATAACGGTACGGATGGTTTCGTTGTCACCGATATTTGTAAAGCACATGTTAGCTCCATCCCATTCAAGAGTTTTATTCAGTGCTTGCAAACGAATAGCCAATACACCCATTGCCACCATTTCATTCATTGGTCCGGCTTCTGAGAAATCAGATTTAGTCATGATACGATTGGATTTATCTTCTTTACATGCACGTACCCAATCCATCTCGTGACCACCATTCATTGCATTAGGAACACGACGGCAAACCTTCGGTGCATTTGGCTTACGACCTGAAAGCAACCAAGGATTCTGTCCATAACATCCGCAAATCAATGTATCTTTCGTTCCGTGGAAAATAGTCAAACCACCACCACTCTGCATCAGTTGTTTTCCTTCTGGGAATCCTTTCGGACGTTCGGGCATCATACCGCCATCGTACCAATGTACTTCCACTTCAGGCATCGCCACTTTAGGCATATTATTACGAGCCGGGAAAATCATCTTCACATGCTGTGCCTGTGGTGCACAAGCGTTCAACAATAAAGTTGACGATCCTTCCACTTTAATAGGATATTGCAAATTCAATGCTCTAAACGGCTGATGCAAAATATGACAAGCCATATCACCTAATGCACCTGTTCCGTAATCCCACCATCCACGCCAGTTCCAAGGATGATAAATAGCATTGTAAGGATTCATTTTAGCAGGACCTGTAAACAAATCCCAATTCAATGTGCTAGGAATTTTATCAACCTTTTCAGGAACGTTTAATCCTTGAGGCCAAATAGGACGGTCTGTTGCACATTCAACTTTCGTTACGTCACCGATTTCACCATTCCAAATCCATTCACATACTAAATCTGTACCTTCATCAGAAGAACCTTGATTACCCATTTGGGTAACCACACCCGTGGATGCAGCCAGTTTTGTCAACAAACGAGATTCATAAACAGAATGTGTCAATGGTTTCTGACAATATACGTGTTTTCCCATTGTCATTGCGTCAGCAGTGATAATAGCATGAGTATGGTCGGCAGTTGCGATAATCACACCATCGATAGATTTACCCATTTCATCATACATCTTACGATAGTCCCAGTACTTTTTAGCCTTGGGGAATTCGTCGAACACGCCTTTTGCGTACTTCCAGTCCACATCACAAAGAGCCACAATATTTTCAGTGCCCTTTACGTGATTAATGTTGGCATGTCCCATGCCACCAATACCCACAGCTGCAAGATTTAATTTGTCAGTAGGCGAAATATGCCCGTGACTCATACCTAAAATTGTACTGGGAGCAATGGTTATACCTGCTAAAGCAGCGGCTCCCGTTTTGAGAAATTTTCTCCTCGAAATGTTTGACATGATTTTATTTGTTTAAGGGTTAATAATCTTTGGAAGGTTGCCGTGCAACAATCCATATCCATTTTTCATATTTTTTCTTCGCTCGCGTATTTGCTCCAAAGTGCTTAAATTACCAATAGCAGGCAAATCGTGTTTGCGGGTATCTTTCAAGAATGTCCACGCATATTCGGATGCAATAGCCGAATCACGCATTAATGGTAAGCGTGAACTGCGTTTTCCGGTTTCTACCGAATCAGCAAACAGGTCACACAACACGTCTATATTCTTGCCGCCGAAAGGTTTCTCTACACGAATGGTCTGATTGACACCGTGCAGATCGACAACAGCAGTATTGAAGTCATGCGTCATACGCACAACCCCTTTTGTCCCTATAATATCTACATACGAATTATGTGTCTGGTCTTTAGATAATTGCCCATAAACAAATCCCTGGGTAATATCAAAAACGACCCCATTTTGAAAAGTTCCGTGACATTGCACCCACCAAGGATCTTTGTAGTTCCACATATTCACTCCCTGGGCATTCCATGTTCTATAATCACATCCTGCATACCAACGGGTAATATCTACATAGTGCATTCCACAATCATGGAAAGCAGGTCCCTCATACTCATGACCTTCACCCGGTGCCAAGCCGGGAGTCATATGACAAATACGGATAATAGCCAGCTCTCCAATCTCCCCTTGCTGGATATATTCCTTCATTAAATTATGATACCAGGAATTTCGCAGATACAAGTTTACCGTAGAAATGAGGTTTGCGTTTTCTGTCATTTCTACGACTTTCCACTCATTTTCCATTGTATCTGCAACAGGTTTTTCTGAAATAATGTGTTTGCCGTAACGAATAGCTTTTTCTATTTGTTCCATCCGCGAGTCAGCCAAAGTGAAAAGTCCGACTACCTGCACACTTTCGTCCTCAAAAATCTTTTGATTATCTTCTAATATAATAGAGTTAGGAGAAAGCTTCTTGGCTAACTGACGTGATGCCGGATTGGTATCACAAATATAAGCAATATTCCACCGATCACTTTTAGTCATCGCTTCCCAGTAGAATCTTCCCATCCTACCAAAACCGATAATTCCAACTTTAATTCTCGTGTCTACTGAAGATTGCGTGTTCATAATTAAACATAGTGAATTTAAGTACAAATAATAGATAAAACATCAACTCCTAACTATCAAACTGATGAGCTAAAAACTGATATTGCAAATCTAGCCAAATAAATAACGGCTTATTTGACTTACACTACTTTATGTAGATATAAAATCAGCGCTTTTCACTATTAATCAAGCACTTAGATAGTTTACCATATCAAAAAAATGTAGATGATTTGGAAAGTATTATAATGTTAAAATGATAATTATGTATCTTGAGTTGAACTAATTTTCATAATTTCATTCTCAAATTCATCCCTGTCGACAGCTGCCTTATTTCTCATCTTCGTGCGATAATTATAAACCGTACTTGTAGAACAACGGAGGAAGTTCGCTATCTTCCCACTATCCGTAATACCCAAACGTAATAAAGCATAAATACGGAGTTCTCTGTTCAATAAAGCATCCGGTTTTAAAATTATTTTCTCTTCATCTTTCAACAGAGCGTTAAAATCAGAAACAAAAGTGGGATACAAACCCAAGAAAACCTTATCAAAACGAGTGTATAAAGCGCTAAGTTCCTCGTCGATAAGCGCAGATGATTTTAGCTTCTTAATCAGTTCATCATAGTATTTATTAATAGCTATTTTATACAGCATATTCTGATATTTCTCCATTTTATGGATATAACTAAAGCATACATCAAAAAATTCGGCTATATAATACTCCTTTATACTATTAATTTCGCACAACTGGTTATTTGTATCATTCAGCTGGCTGTTCATGCTATTCAGTTTATTGTTCAATCGCAAAAGCTCCTCATTACTCTGCGCCAATGCCTGTTTTATTTTCAATATCTTTTTCATCTGAATATAGATGAAAAGCACCAACAGGACTAAAAGAAAAAGGATAATACTTGTAGAAATAAGGAAAGTAGTCAGATGCGACCGTGATCTGGCCTGCTCCGCCTGATAAGCTGTATTAATAATAGAATTGAATTTATAAATTTCGATGGCCCGGAAATGAATACCGGAAGAAATAACGTCATCAATAGCGGACTGTGTAAATTTAAAGGCATCAGCTAAATTCTGTTCATCATAGGCTATCAATGCAAGAGATTGCAGGGATGCATTTTCCCGCGTAGCATTCCGGGTATCGGCTATTGCTGACAACATCAGGTATTTTTTTTCCTCATCATACTTTTTCTGATGGTGACATAACCTGGAATACGAATGAGTTATCATGGCATAATTAGGCGTCCCCACCTCTTCAATCTCCAGCAGTTCTTTAAAAATCTCTTTCGATTTCAGTGTATCACGCCAAATATAATAAGAAGCCTGGGACATTCGATAATCCCAAGAAGTGTGGTCAATGAGGGCAAATAGCGAATCCTGATAAGCAGCCTGTTGCTTGCCATATAGGTTGTTGGCGACAGAAATCGAATAGTGTCCCCAAAAGCTGGAATAAGTTTGATAATAGTTTATTAATAAATCTCTGGGAAGTTCTGAAGTCTTTATACTTTTCAAAATAATCTCCGCTTCGCGGAACCTGCCACACATCGAATATAAAAGACCGAGATTTAAAAACGACTGATTGGTGAAATAAGGTCTATTCAACTGGCGGGAAATCTCAATATTGCGATCAACATAATGGATGGCTGAATCAATATGAAACTTTTTATATTCGTTATATAACCGTAGATTGATTCTATATTCTCCTTCAAGAGTCAAACCGGGACTTTTCAACATACATTTTATCCGGTTTATCCGATCCTCTTTCTCTTTAACAAAGACATGTTTTTCATCTATCACTCTACGCAAAGAATCAGTCAATAGCTTCAACTCATCATTCGCATAAAGAGCACTGCCAATTCCCAAAGCAATCAGCAAAAGCAAAAACCTCTTCTTCAGAAAACAACAGTTGAATTTCATAATAGTAATAGCAAAGATAACAAAAAAAAGCGATTTATTCATTCAGAACAAATCGCTTTTCATATATGAAGTAAATTTGCTCTTATTCAGCAACTACCTCGAAAGGAATCTCTACCGAAACTTCCTTGTGAAGCTTAACGATAGCCTTGTAGCTACCAACTTCTTTCACAGCGTCTTTTACAACGATGATCTTTCTGTCAACTTCATGACCCAGTTTAGACAATGCTTCAGCAATCTGGATGTTACCAACAGAACCGAAGATAGTACCGGTTGAGCTAACTTTAGTTGCGATAGTCAAAGAAACGCCTTCCAACTTAGCAGCCATAGCTTCAGCGTCTTTCTTGATTTTCTCAAGTTTGTGAGCGCGCTGTTTCAGTTCTTCAGCCAACATTTTCTTTGCAGAAGGAGAAGCGATGACAGCTTTTCCAGTCGGGATCAGATAATTACGACCGTATCCGGATTTCACGTTTACGATATCGTTCTTATAACCCAAGTTTACTACGTCTTCTTTCAATATAATTTCCATACTTTTCCTCCTTCTTATTTCATCATGTCAGTTACATAAGGCAGCAATGCCAAGTGACGGGCTCTCTTCACAGCCTGCGCGATACGACGTTGGAACTTCAAAGAAGTACCTGTAATACGACGCGGAAGGATCTTTCCTTGTTCATTCAAGAATTTTTTCAAGAATTCAGGATCTTTGTAGTCGATATACTTAATACCACTCTTTTTGAAACGGCAGTATTTTTTCTTCTTAACGTCTACTGACGGCGGAGTTAAATATCTAATTTCTGATTGAACTTGTTGTGCCATGATTAATCCTCCTTTTTGTTTGATTTAACACTTCTTCTTTTTGCAGCGTATTCAGCAGCATACTTATCCATCTTGAAAGTCAAGAAACGGATTACGCGTTCATCACGACGGAAATTAATTTCCAGCTTGTCAATAACAGTAGGATCTGCATTGAACTCAATCAGTTGATAAAAACCTGTAGACTTTTTCTGAATTGGGTAAGCCAATTTCTTCAGTCCCCAGTTTTCTTCATTAATAATCTCAGCACCTTCAGCTTGAAGAACGCCTTTGAATTTTTCTACCGCTTCCTTCATCTGAACATCAGATAAAACGGGAGTTAAAATGAAAACGGTTTCGTATTGATTCATACTTCGTTTAATTAAATAAATAAATTATTTGATTTTAAATGCGGGTGCAAAGTTAGACATTTTATTTTGAACTACAAATATTTAATCTTTTTTTGTATCCGAAGATAGGATTTATCCGGGAAGAGACTTACCTTTGCAAAGTTGTTTAAACAATAATTTCATGATAGAGCAATTTAATTTCGACATTCGGCTTATATTCGCCATATTAAATGGCAAAGTTTCTGCGGCAATCAACAGGAAACTGTACCGAAACTTCCGTCAGAACGGATTGGAAATCAGCCCAGAACAATGGACGGTACTCATTTTTCTGTGGGAAAAAGACGGGGTGACGCAACAAGAGTTGTGTAATGCAACTTTTAAAGACAAGCCCAGTATGACCCGTTTGATAGATAATATGGAACGGCAGCATCTTGTTGTGCGCATTTCCGACAAAAAAGACCGCCGCACCAACCTGATCCATCTGACCAAAGACGGGAAAGAATTGGAAGAAAAAGCGCGTGTCATTGCCGGACAGACTCTAAAAGAGGCTCTTCACGGCATCACTCTCGACGAATTGAGCATTGGGCAGGAGGTGCTGAAAAAGGTATTCTACAATACGAAAGATTAGGTAGAAGAACCTCTCTTTAAATCATAAAATCCACTAAATCGTGCATTTATAATGGAATTTTTATCCAAATAATTTCGCTCGTTAAAGAATTATGCTTTAATTTGTGACTGGAATATTATAATCTATTAAAATACACACACATGAAAGGCTTATTAAAGAACTTAGGATTGATATTAATCTTGGTCGGAGTAGTCATCCTGCTGGCTTGTTCCTTTACAGGAAATGTAAACAACAACGCCATCCTGGGTACTTCAGTAGTACTTGTAGTACTGGGACTCATTTCTTATATTGTTATTAATAAGAAGATCGCTGATTAATTTCACAAAATCAATAAAAAATCCCGGAGACGAATGTTCCCGGGATTTTTTATTTGGAGTTATCTCAAACGCAATCATTAAGATTCAACTTCCGGAGTAATCAGTTTATAGCCTTTTCCGTGAATATTGATAATTTCGATTGAGTCGTCTTCTTTCAGGTGCTTACGCAATTTCGTGATATACACGTCCATACTACGGGCATTGAAATAGTTATCGTCAATCCAGATTGTTTTCAGAGCAAAGTCACGTTGCAAAATCTCATTGGCATGTGCACAAAGCAATCCGAGTAGTTCAGATTCTTTAGTAGTCAGTTTAGTCTGTTTGCCTTCTGACGACAGAATTTGCTTCTGCGTGTCGAAAGTAAACTTACCAATCTTATAGATATTGCTTTCTTTGTTCTTCTTTCCACGAACACGTCTCAAGATTGCTTCAATTCTGAATGTCAATTCTTCCATACTAAACGGTTTGGTGATATAATCATCCGCACCGATTTTAAAGCCTTCCAGGATATCTTCTTTCAGCGTTTTAGCCGTCAGGAAGATAATAGGAATTTCAGCATTTGCTGCACGGACATCCTGTGCCAGTGTGAAGCCGTCTTTTTTAGGCATCATCACGTCAAACACGCACAAGTCATATTTATTCTTCAAGAAAGCCTTATAACCGGCTTCTCCATCAGGATATAACTCAGCAGAATAACCTTTTGCCTGTAGATATTCTCTTAAAAGCATGCCAAGATTTTCGTCATCCTCGCACAATAAAATACGCAGTTTCTCGTCCATATCAATTATTTTTTAATAAAGGTAATGCAATAATAAATTTAGTTCCCACGTTCAGGTCGCTTTCCGCCCGGATGGTTCCCTTATGATCCAATATTATTTTTCTCACATAAGCCAATCCAAGTCCAAAGCCCTTCACATCGTGCAGATTACCCGTATGTACACGATAGAACTTTTCAAATATCTTTTTCAGGTTCTCTTTTTTGATACCGATACCATTATCCTGTATCGAAATCATCAGTTTACCCGACTCATTCCACGTTCTCACTTTCAGTTCCAGATCCTCTTCCGGTTTCTTATATTTCACCGCGTTATCCATCAGATTAAAGATTACATTCGTGATATGCATCTCATCTGCAAATATAACAGGATCGGTGGCCTCAAGGTTCGATGTTATCTTACCATTATACCGTTCCACTTTCAGCGCAAAGGTATTGACAACTCCTGCTATTAATTCATTCGCATCAATCTCCTTCATCTTCAAAGTAGCCTTCTGACGCTCAAACATCGACATCTGGAGTACCTTTTCCACCTGGAAGCGCAAGCGCTTGGTTTCATCATTAATCACTCCCGATATATGCTGGAACATCTGCGGAGATTTTCCCACCGCCGGATCTTTCAACATCTGGGCTGCTAATGAAATGGTAGATATCGGTGTTTTAAATTCGTGCGTCATATTATTGATAAAGTCATTCTTCATCTCCGTCAGTTTCTTTTGCCGGAATACGATATAAATCGTAAAGATGAATGTCACTAACAATACCAGTGTAAATATCAGCGACGGAATCATGAAACTGATAGAGTCAAAGATATAATCTTTCTTCCCCGGAAAGTGTACTTTCAATATACTCATTTTTGCAGGCGGGTCATTTTTGAACAATGCCTGTTGATAAGCGTCTTCACTTCCCTTTGCCTCATAATCCGCACAACGGTAGACTTCCCTGCCGTCTTTGTCAATCACCGTAAAGTGATAAGGCAAATCTATACTATTATTATATAAGCTCGATTTCAGATAGTCATCCAGTTCTTTGAACCGTACTCTGTCTCCAATCGACTTGTCACTTCCCCGATAAATCATCTGCCAGGCCACTTCATCGAGTAATGCCCGTTGATACATATACCGATTCTTGATGGCTTCCACCAATGAACGCGAAGTTTCCGGAATAGTCTTTGTCCCCCTATAAGGAGAAATCATAGCCTTCGGAAGCTCGGAGGGCTTAGTGGTCATCACTTTCAACTCGAAATCCGAATATACCTTCCCATCCTTTGACTTCACCGTAAACCGTTGCGTTTGCTGAATCAAGTTGTCTTGTTGCATGGAAGCATTATTCGCAATTAGTGCTTTTCTCTCTGCTTCTGAAATATCCTCGATCAACCAACGTCTGGTCTCTGCATATTCCACATCCTTGGAAACCTGATCCAGGCTATTGCGTACAGCCGAATCAAACTGTTCCTTACGGGTTTTCATCATTTCCTCTATATAACTTACCTGCAAGTACAGCAGACTAAGGAAGGAAAGCCCCATTACAATACCTAATATCCAAATTGTTGACTTCTTCATAGCAACAAAATTAACACTCCCTAATTAACACTCCTAATGCATTAACTTGATTTAACCGGAACTTCCCGGAAATTAACCGTAAAGAGTTATTTAGGTTGTATTCTGATTACTACAACAACAAAACCGCTCCTTTGGTTTGCAAATTTAATAAAAAATTAAATCTTTTCCTTGTGTTTTTCTATCTTTATTAATCATAGTTAAACAAAAACCGCCCCCTTTTACTTAAAAAAGGTGGCGGTTTTAACGTTTTAGTTGATTCTTTATGTCTAATAGATGATAAATACCGAATATTATAGTGAATTTTCAATCAACTATCACATACTATTTATCAACTATCATTTATACTTATTCTTCGGTTTGTTTAGCTTCAAAATCCTTCATTAACTTATCCTGAACGTCTGTCGGAACAAGCTCATAACTAGAGAATTTCATAATGAACGAAGCACGTCCGCCCGTGAGAGAGCTAAGTGCCGTAGAATAAGATGACATTTCTTTCAAAGGTACTTTAGCAACCAGTTTCTCAAAACCTTTTTCACTACTCATACCCATAATCATGGCGCGACGTCCCTGAAGATCTCCCATCACATCACCCATCCTATCAGACGGAACGAACACTTCTACATCATAAATCGGTTCCAGAATCTTCGGACCGGCATTCTTGAAGGCTTCACTAAAGGCATTACGTCCGGCAAGCATAAAGGAGATTTCATTCGAATCTACCGGGTGCATCTTACCATCGTAAACAATGACACGCACGTCACGAGCATACGAACCCGTCAACGGTCCTTGCTCCATACGAGACATAATCCCCTTCATAATAGCAGGCAGGAAACGGGCATCGATAGAACCACCGACGATACTGTTGACAAACACCAGTTTACCGCCCCATTCCAATGGTATCTCTTCCGTGCCTCTCACGGTAATCTTAAACTCCTGTCCGTTGAACTTATAAGTTTCAGGTATAGGCATACCTTCTTTATAAGGTTCTACAATCAGGTGAACTTCACCAAACTGACCGGCACCACCGGACTGTTTCTTATGCCGATAGTCAGCACGGGCAGCTTTGGTAATCGTTTCACGATATGGAATCTTCGGCTCTTCATATTTCACCTGAAGTTTTTCGTTGTTTTCCAAACGCCATTTCAATGTACGAAGATGGAATTCTCCCTGACCGTGTACCAAAGTCTGTTTCAGTTCTTTTGATTGCTCAATCACCCATGTAGGATCTTCCTCGCGCATACGGTTCAAGATACTCATCATCTTTTCCACATCCGCTTCATTGACCGGCTTAATGGCACGGGTATATTTAGAGTTCGGGTATTTGATAAAGTTAAATTTATAATCGCAATCCTTACCGTTCAGTGTATTACCGGTTTTCACGTCTTTCAGTTTCACGGCAGCACCGATATCACCGGCTTGCAGTTCTTCCACCTTGACACGGTTACCACCGGCTACCACATAGATTTGTGCGATACGTTCCTTCGAGCCACGGTCGGCATTCAGCAAATCGTCTCCCTCATGAACTTTACCGCTCATTACTTTAAAATAGGAAACTTCACCAATATGCGGTTCCACACTTGTCTTGAAGAAATAAAGAGATTCCGGTCCATTGACATCCGGAGCCACTTCTTTACCTCCCGTATTTTGTACCTTCGGCATTTCAGATACAAAAGGAACAACGTTGCCCAAGAATTCCATCAAGCGGCGAACGCCCATATCTTTCCCTCCGCAGACGCAGAATACAGGGAACATACCCCTGGCGATCAATCCCTTACGGATACCTTCACGCATTTCGTCTTCTGACAGGGAATCTTGCTCGAAGAATTTCTCCATCAGATTTTCATCATTCTCGGCAGCAGCTTCTACCAATGCTTTGTGCATTTCCATGGCCTTATCCATTTCTTCTGCCGGAATATCTTCGATTGTCGGAGCCCCTCCTTCAGGTTTCCACGAGTATTTTTTCATCAACAATACGTCAATCAGTGCATTAAAGCCCGGACCGGTAGCTATCGGATATTGAATAGGAACAACCTTAGAGCCGTATGCCTCTTTCAGCTGTTCGAGGATATTATCATAATCGCATTTTTCATTATCAAGCTGGTTGACTAGAAAAATAACAGGTTTATTCAGCTTTTCTGTATAACGGAAGTGATTTTGTGTACCGACTTCGACGCCGTATTGGCCATTGAGAAGGATGATTGCTGTGTCGGTCACATTTAGTGCAGTCACTGTGCTGCCTACGAAGTCGTCCGATCCCGGACAGTCAATAATATTAAGTTTTTTGTTATTCCATTCTACATGGAGAACGGTGGAGAAAACGGAGTAACCATACTCTTGTTCAACAGGAAAATAATCGCTAACTGTGTTTTTTGCGGCAACAGATCCGCGACGTTTTATAACACCACTCTCGAAAAGCATCGCTTCCACGAGAGTGGTTTTCCCAGAGCCAGAACTTCCCAACAAGGCAATGTTCTTGATTTCATTAGTCTGATATACTTTCATAATATATAAGATTTTAGTAATTACTCAGTATGTTTCTCACATACCATTAATTTTGTGATGCGCAAATTAGGGATTAATTGGGGGAAAAGCAACACTTACGGCAGTGTTACTAAACAATGTTATGTAACACATCTTTAACATGAACATTTTTGAACCGGGTTAAAAATTATTTTCGCATGTCTATAAACTAATTTCATAGTTGCAACAAGTAATCCAGCACGATGTTATTTTTAGTTGTTTTCCTTTCATACAATAGTTCCCCCGTTACCTAATCAGTTTTCGTTTGACAGTTGTCAAGCGATAGAATGACAATTGTTGAACTATCGCTTGACAACTGTCAAACGAAAACCCGGCTACAAGTTCGAATCTTATTTATAAAAAAAAAGATCTTAAATTCAGCATTGCAGGAAATTATCTTCTACTAATCGATGGGAGAATTATCTATTTAGCGTATTCTTGCCCCACTATAAATAATTTCCGTCAACAGCTTTTTTGATATATCTAATAATAGTCTTACTTTTACACCCACAAACCCAAACAGCATAGCTATGGCAGGTATCTATCTTCACATTCCTTTTTGCAAAACGCGCTGCATCTACTGCGACTTCTACTCAACCACTCGCAGCGAACTCAAAACCCGTTATGTACAGGCTCTCTGCCGGGAGTTGGCGATGCGCAAAGAATACCTGAAAGGAGAAGATATAGCAACTATTTATTTCGGTGGCGGAACCCCGTCTCAACTGGAAAAAGAAGATTTCGAACTGATATTTGATACTATCCGGGAGCACTACGGATTGAATCATTGCCAAGAAATCACTCTGGAAGCTAATCCGGATGATTTATCGCAGGAATATCTGGAAATGCTTTCCTCACTTCCTTTCAACCGTCTCAGCATGGGAATACAGACTTTTGATGACGCTACGCTCAAACTATTGAGACGACGCCATAATGCCCGTACAGCCATCGAAGCAATTGACAGATGCCGGAAAGCCGGTTTCCAGAACATCAGTATCGACCTAATTTACGGATTGCCCGGAGAAACAAAAGAACGATGGGAAAACGATCTCCGCCAGGCTATCAGTCTGAATGTAGAACATATCTCCGCCTATCACTTGATTTATGAGGAAGATACACCTATATATAATATGTTAAAACAACATCAGATATCCGAGGTAGACGAAGACTCCAGTTTAGAATTTTTCACATTACTGATAGAGCATTTGCAGAAAGCAGGATTTGAACACTATGAGATTTCCAATTTCTGCCGCCCCGGAAAATATTCCCGCCACAACACTTCCTATTGGAAAGGAATACCTTATCTGGGATGCGGGCCATCAGCACATTCTTTTGACGGAGCGACACGGGAATGGAATGTGTCTTCAATCGACACCTATATAAAAGGTATAGAAGAAGGCTGCCGTGCTTTCGAGACAGAGCATCTGGACCCAACCACCCGCTACAACGAATTTATTATCACTACCATACGCACAGTATGGGGAGCACCTATAGAGAAACTGAAACAGATGTTCGGCAATGAAATGTGGGAGTATTGTCAAAAAATGGCTGCACCTTATCTGAAAAATGGTAAACTGGAGGAATACAACGGAGCTCTGCGCTTGACGCGTGAAGGTATTTTCATTTCCGACAGTATAATGAGTGATTTACTTTGGGTAGACTAACCAAACAAAAAGCCGATGACCGAATCAGAAGTAAGAAAGTTATTGCGGCAAATGAAAGAACTGGATTCGCAAACTGCTTTCCGAGACTTTTACAACATGACTTACGACCGTCTCTTTCGTATTGCCTATTACTATGTGAAACAGGAAGAATGGTCGCAGGAAATCGTTCTCGACGTATTCCTGAAACTATGGAAGCAACGCAGCAATTTGCTTGATGTGAGAAACATTGAAGATTATTGTTTTATTCTCGTCAAAAATGCTTCGCTCAATTATCTGGAAAAAGAATCAAGACATACGCTCATTCATCCCGATTCTCTGCCGGAGCCTCAAGAACAGAGTTATTCGCCGGAAGAATCGCTCATCAGTGAAGAGCTGTTTGCTCTTTACGTAAAAGCACTCGACCGGCTTCCGGAACGTTGCAGGGAAGTATTCATCCGCATCCGTGAAGAAAAACAGAGTTACGCACAAGTAGCAGAAGAATTAGGCATCAGCATGAATACAGTGGACGCACAACTTCAGAAAGCAATCACACGTTTAAAAGAGATGATTAGCCGGGCTGAAATAGATTAACATTCTTTTAGACAAAGAGCGTAGGGAGTTTCTGTCACCCTCCGGTCTTTATCAACAAATAAGTCAATCAATCACTAAAAAAGACAGAAAATGAAAAAGCTAAATGACGCAAACATGGGAATCTTTGTCCTTCTATCAGTTTGTCTGTGCCTGTTTTCATGCAACAATGACAACGACAATTTACCGAAGGATTATGCAGGATTCGAACATTCGAAGGAAACAGTAGAATGTGAAAGCAACAAATCCGAATGTGAGTTGAAAATTAAAATTGTTGCAACAGAAAAAACAAAAGAAGACCGGACGGTAGTACTTGCCACACCTCCTCCGGTAGTAGGCCAAGCCGCAGTCGTACAGCTGACAGAAAAAAAAGTAATCATCAAAGCGGGTAAGAAGTCAGCAACAACTGTCATAAAAATCTATCCTAAACAGATGATATTGAAGAAGCAGAATGTCACTTTATCCTGTACTCCCCAGTGGAAAGAAGGTGGAGTCAGCAAGTTGACCATTCTGTTGAAACGAAAATAACAGATTAAGAACAATACAGAAAAAAGATGAAATACACCGATACGGAATTAGAAGAAATACTGAACAAGCTCGTCGCTTCCACACGTTCACCGCGAGGACGGTTTTCAGCAACAGCCAGCTACCCGGAACTAGAGAAAAGACTGAAATCACATACCCGGCGTCTGACACTGATACATACTTTCTCGGCAGCGGCGGCAGTAGCTCTACTTTGTCTATCGGTATGGACAGCCTATTTATATATGCAACCAGTCACGATACAAACGGTTTCCACCTTGGCAGAGACACGCACAGTCTGTCTTCCTGATGGCAGCACCGTCACTCTCAACCATTATTCTTCGCTTTCTTATCCTGAAAAGTTCAAATCGGACAAGCGGGAAGTGGAGCTAAATGGAGAGGCTTATTTTGAAGTAAGCAAGGACAAGAAACATCCGTTTATCGTGCAGACTGAAACGATTGACGTTCAGGTGTTGGGAACTCACTTCAACGTAGATGCCTATCATAACAATCCGGATGTAAAGACAACGTTATTGACAGGTTCGGTAGCAGTCAGCAATAAAAGCAAATCAGTTCGTGTGATTTTGGAGCCAAACGAGATTGCTATATATAATAAGGTGGAAGAAAAACTCACCCGCAAAGTTCTAGCAAATGCAAAAGATGAAATTTCCTGGCGACAGGGAGAGTTTATATTCGATGATCTGCCTTTGCAGGAGATTGCCCGCGAACTATCCAATTCATTCGGAGCAACGATCCACATAGCCGACACGGCTTTGCAAAATTACCGGATCACAGCACGCTTCCGCAATGGAGAAGACTTGGCAACTATTTTATCTGTATTACATAATGCCGGTTATTTCGACTACTCACAAAACAAGAAACAGATTATTATCACTGCTAAACCAGACTAAAAATGAAAACTATTCACCAAGGCCACCTACCTGTCAGAACCCTTGTTCTGATAGGTATGGTGTTCTTTATCACCGCCCACGTACACGCACAAAACGCAAACGCCCGGCTTACATTGACACTACGAAACGCGACATTGAAGGAATTCACCAAAATAATTGAAAATTCAACCGGTTATTCCTTTATATACAGCGAAGAAATCAGTATCAAACATAAGATCAACCTGAAAGTTAAAGAAAAACCTCTGCACGAAATACTTGATATAGTATTCAAGGATGAAACGATCAGTTACCAGTTTTCCAATCGCTATATCCTGCTGCAAAAAAAGAAAAAAACTAAAAACGTAAGCCGCAAGTTTACTATCAGCGGATACGTCACTGACGGAACGTCCTCCGAGACGTTGATTGGAACAAATATCTTTGAGAGTCATCAAAATCAGGGAACGACTACCAATCCTTACGGTTTTTACAGCATCACCTTGCCCGAAGGAGAAACCGAAATGCGTTTCTCCTATCTGGGCTATGCCACAGAAGCGCATCATTTTACGCTCTCACAAGATACATTACTAAATATCCGCCTGCAGGGTAACACGCAATTGCAGGAAGTAGTCATCGTTTCCGACAAAACCGAGACAGGAACTATAGCCACCCAGATGGGATCTATCGAGATTCCAATGACGCAAATAAAAAATACTCCGAGCATACTGGGAGAGGCAGATGTAATGAAAGCCATCCAACTGATGCCCGGCGTACAGGCAGGAGTAGATGGATCTGCCGGACTGTATATACGTGGTGGAAGCCCGGATCAAAATCTAATCTTACTTGACGGGATTCCTGTATATAACGTAGACCATATGTTCGGATTCTTTTCGGTTTTTACTCCGGAAGCCGTCAAAAAAGTAACACTATTCAAAGGTTCTTTTCCGGCACGTTTCGGCGGACGGCTTTCTTCTGTCATCGATGTCCGTACCAATGACGGAGATATGCAGAAATACCATGGCACACTTAGTATCGGACTACTAACTAGCAAAATCAACCTGGAGGGTCCGATTGTGAAAGGAAAAACGTCTTTCAATATTTCCGCCAGACGTTCGTATGTCGACCTCATCGCTAAACCATTCATGCCGGATGACGAGGAATACAGTTATTATTTTTATGACATCAATGCCAAAATCAATCATAAATTCTCCGACCGGAGCCGTATCTATCTATCTGCCTACAATGGAAAGGATCATTTTGCTGCCAATTATGATGGAAATACAGATTTCAAAGACGGAAGCAAAATGAATTGGGGAAACACGATTCTTTCTGCCAGATGGAACTATGTATTCAACAACCGTTTATTCTGCAATACGACAATCTCCTACAGCAACTATTTATTCGACATCAACTCATATACCAACAATCAATATCTCGGCAGTAGCGGTACATCATTTACCAACCGGTATTCAGCCGATTACCGTTCGGGAATCAATGATTGGAATTACCAGATCGACTTCGATTATAATCCATCTCCCAAACACCACCTCAAATTTGGAACAGGATATATCTATCATCGTTTCCGCCCGGAAGTTATGACCTCTAAAATCTCCAATAAGACAGGAGATAAAATAGACCTGGACACAACCTACCACAGCATAGCCAACAACCGGATTTACGGACATGAGTTATCCGCTTACCTGGAAGACAACATCAAGATGAATGATCGTCTGCGCCTGAATATCGGACTGCATTTCTCATTGTTTCATGTGCAAAAACAAAGTTACTTTTCTTTGCAACCACGTGTTTCCGCACGCTATCAGTTGGGAAAAGATGTAACCCTGAAAACATCTTATACCCAAATGAGCCAATATGTGCATTTACTATCCTCCATGCCCATTGCCATGCCTACGGATTTATGGGTTCCGGTCACTAAAAAGATCAAGCCGATGCGCTCCCACCAATATTCATTGGGCGGATACTATACGGGAATCAAAGGATGGGAATTCTCGGTAGAAGGGTATTATAAGGATATGTATAATGTGCTGGAATATAAGGAAGGCGTCAGTTTCTTCGGTTCTTCCTCCGGTTGGGAAAACAAAGTGGAAATGGGCAAAGGACGTTCGGCCGGTATTGAGTTCATGGCACAGAAAACACTTGGAAGAACAACGGGATGGTTGTCATACACTTTATCCAAAAGTGATCGTCAGTTTGCCAAAGGTGGTATCAACAACGGTGAACGGTTCCCATATAAATATGACCGAAGACACAATATCAACCTGACAATCAACCATAAGTTCAGCGACCGTATCGACATCGGTGCTTCCTGGGTGTTCTATACAGGTGGAACAAGTACAATCCCTGAAGAGAAAACCGCTGTCATCCGTCCTAGTGACGGCACAAACAACGGATTTGGAGGAGGATATGGATATGGAGATTATTTTGATTCAAGCATAAATTCACCCACCATCGGAGAAGCTTCGTATGTGGAGCATCGTAATAATTACCGGTTACCAGCCAGTCACCGGTTGAATGTGGGAGTCAATTTCAACAAAAAGACCAAACATGGTATGCGTACCTGGAATATCAGTCTGTATAATGCATATAATGCGATGAATCCTACCTTTGTATATCGCAGTACCAGCAAAAACGATCCCTACAAACCGATTATCAAGAAGTATACTATACTTCCATTAATTCCATCATTCACTTACACTTATAAATTCTAAACCCATTATGAGAACTCGTATATGTTATCCATTTATCCTGTTAATAGCATTGCTGACAACAGTATCTTGCGAAAACGAACTCCCGTTTAGTGTAAAGGACAATCCCCCCAAACTAGTGATGAACGCACTAATCAACGCAGACAGTCTGACCAACGTTCTCTATCTCAATTTCACGGGAAGAGGATACGCCACTCATGTAGAAAATGCCACGGTGGAAGTACGTGTTAACGGACAGTTATCAGAAAGTTTACGTCCGCTCCCACCCCAAACGGAAGGAAATATGCAATGCCGTTTCCATATTTCCAGCAAATTTACTCCCGGAGATGTAGTTCGTATCGACGCCCTCACAAACGACGGACAATATCACGCATGGGCTGAAGTGACCGTACCACAGCGTCCACATGAAATAGCTGATATCGATACGGTCACCATTCCAATGACTAAGTATTATTATACGCAGAATTTTCTCCGATACAAAATCAATATCAAAGATCGATACAACGAAGATAATTACTACCGGCTTATCATGGATAAGCAAATGACAGTGAAAGACTATAATGAAGAAACAGGGGAATTTGTCAGCCGGACAATACATCGCTATCATTTTATATCCCGCGAGGATATTGTGCTGACAGACGGACAGCCTACCAACAGCGATGACGAAGACAACGGCATGTTCGACACCGTAAAGAATATATATGGTGTATTCGACGACTCACGATTCAAAAACACATCTTACACAATGACGGTTTACAACCAGACAGATATTGACGGATTTCCTGAATACGGCACCAATGTAAAGATGGATATTATTGTACGTCTTTTAAGCATCACGGAAACAGAATACTACTATCTGAAAGCACTTAACCTGGTAGATTCCGACGCTTACGATGAAACAATAAATGAACCAATCAAGTACCCCAGCAATGTACATGGAGGAATTGGGATGATTGGAATCAGTACGGAGACAAGTAAGATCATTCATATTGAAAAGCCACAACGATGAAAACAAATCATATATTATGGATAGCAGACTACGAGAAACCGTAGTTTTGAAGATTCACCGTCTGTCAATGCCGCTTGCGTGGATGATATGGTCGAATGTTTGTCAATGGGCACGAAAGAAATCGTGGAAGAGATTAGCCAAGATTTACATTTAATACTATCTTTGCAGCCAAAAAGCAGGCACTAACTATGTTTATCATTATTGGAATTATGCTGACAGGCATGCTTCTTGGCTACTTGTTACGCAGTAAAAGACTATCATGGATACACAAGATAATCACTCTCCTTATATGGATTCTTCTCTTTCTTCTCGGAATAGATGTAGGGGGTAATGAATCTATCATCAAAGGATTACACACTCTTGGGCTGGAAGCAGTTATCATCACGGTAGCTGCTGTCATAGGAAGTACTCTATGCGCATGGGGCTTGTGGTACCTATTATATAGTAAAGGAAAGGAGACAAATGCATGAAAGGTAGTTTGATTATTGTCTCTTTCTTCATTATCGGCACTCTCTGTGGAGTTTACCATCTCATCCCATACGATTTCACCAACAGTAAACTTAGTTACTATGCCCTCTGCGGACTCATGTTTTGCGTAGGTATCAGCATCGGTAACGATCCGAACACCCTGAAAAGTTTTCGGTCCCTAAATCCCCGGCTTGTATTCCTTCCTATCATGACGATACTCGGCACATTAGCAGGCTGCGCCATAGCGGGAGCTTTTATGAGCCAACGAAGTCCATTAGACTGCATGGCAGTTGGAGCTGGATTTGGTTATTACTCGCTCTCCAGCATATTTATCACCGAATACAAAGGTCCCGAATTGGGAACTATCGCATTACTTTCCAATAATCATAAAGACATATATAAAATGAAAACAAGTTCCAAATAAATATAGATAAATCATCTATATATCAATAATTTATATACGAGTTTTTATTTTCAGTTGTTTTCTACGTTTTCAGTTGCTTTGCTCTTTTTAGGTACATTTTTGTTTCTTGTTTGTTTCTTCATTTCGTTTTTATTTGTACCTTTGTGATAGGAAATAACGAATAAAAGGACACAAATATGCCAAGGACCAGAAAGCCAATAAAAGTAAAGGAGCCGATTCGTCTTCGGACGAAGGAGTTGGCCAATGGCAGCAAGAGTTTGTATCTGGATATATACCGAAATGGTAAGCGGACATACGAGTATCTGAAAATGTATCTTATTCCGGAAACGGATCGTAATGCCCGCCAACAGAACGAAACGACAATGGCTGCCGCAAATGCAATCAAATCGAAGCGTATCATAGAGTTGACAAGTGGTGAAGCCGGTATCATGAATCACAAGGATAAGGTTTATCTGCTGGACTGGATGCAACTCTATAAAGAGGAACAGAAGAAACGTGGTAAGAAAAACATAGGCCAGATAAAATCTGTTACCGGTATCTTGAAAGAGTATGCAGGAGAAAGATTCACATTAAATCAGATTGACCTCACTTTTTGCCACGGCTATATCGACTATATGCTGACAAACTACCGTCCCAAAGGAAAACCCATCTCGGCTTCTACGCGTAATACCTATTACCAGATTTTCAACGGTGCGTTAAATGCCGCTGTCCGTGCGAAACGGATCTTAAAGAATCCATTCAACGAAATGGAAAAATCGGAGAAGCCCAAGATGCCGGAAAGTGTGCGTTCGTATATGACTATTGAAGAAGTGAGATCATTAATCGCTACACCAATGCAGAACGAAGGGGTAAAAAGTGCCTACTTGTTCTCCTGCTTCTGTGGACTACGTATCAGTGACATTATCGGATTGCAATGGAAAGATGTGTTTATTGACAACGGCCAATACCGCTTGGCAGTAGCCATGCAGAAGACGAAAGAACCGATTTACCTTCCGCTCTCCAATGAAGCGTTGAAGTGGATGCCGGAACGTGGGGACAAGACAGCAGACGACCATGTGTTCGATTTGCCTTCTGGTATCAACCAGCTTATCAAACCATGGGCCAAAGCAGCCGGAATTTCCAAGCGATTCACCTTTCATACCGCCCGCCACACGTTCGCCACAATGATGCTGACATTGGGGGCCGATTTGTACACTGTATCTAAATTGCTCGGTCATACATCTGTAAAGATGACCCAAGTGTATGCCAAAATCGTCAATAAGAAAAAAGACGATGCAGTAAATCTGACCAACGGTTTATTCGATTGACAATGCAATGAACATCAGATATGTAACCACTTATAAGGGTGTTGTTCCGACAGGATTCTCTTTCGGGAGCAACACTCTTATAATATATCATATAAATCCAATTTAAAATATTTCATCATGAAAAGACCTAACAATGGCCCTCTCTCTTTTTGGAGGGAAAAAACATCTGCACCATTTTGTTGCAGAACAGGATGTAGCGAAAGAATTATTCGCATTGCTCGTTGAAGCAAAAACAATGTATCTCCGTGATGTCGTGACGGGCAATAAGCAGTACTACCGTTACGTGGAGGATTTCGTAAACAGCCACCGGTATATCGACTGTGACCATGCGGTCTGCCGGAACTGCCATGAAATGAACATTCATATCGTCAAGGGGCTATTAAACGATTGCTCCCATCTTATCCGAGCATTTTTTACCGAAGCAGACTTCTCGTTCGAGAAGTGTATGGAACTGAAACGAACGTATGATACGTTTGTGCCACCATCACAGTCCGTCACGTGCTGCAAAGATGGACCGACAAGAATTTATCCTCTTTCTTTTGGATGCAATCTCACTCGTAAACAGATGATAGGTATTACAGCTTGTGCCAATGCTTATCATCTGTTTTGCGTTTCTACCCTACACGTTGAAGATATGGAAGCCCTGCTTTCCTGTAAAGAAGGATTCTGTATTCGTGTAAACAATATCCGCCATGTGGCCATCCTGTTTGATACACTCCTTGAGCACTCGTTTATCCAAGCCAAATGGCAGTCCGTTCTTAGTAGTGGGCGGTTCTTGCAAACCAAGGATGGAAAAGGATTCGTTTCAGCTTCAAGCCTTTCATCCGCTCTGTCTGCCTTGCGTAACAACATGACATCAACAGGTTACGGTATCAGACGAGCCATTGATGAACTGAGAGAGTGGTAAGAAGTGCCAATAAGCGAAGTATGTGAAAGGTAAAAGCGTGACAGTTGCCGTGATACGTGGTTACTATCACGGTACAAACTCACGCTGACCTTTTGGGTTGCCCTATCTTTGACCTCCGTTAGCGCGCTACATAACGGAGGATATACTTCATTGTCTAAATTTATAATAACTCATTTATGCAAAATAATAGATTGACATTCATGGAACGGCTGAGTGAACGGCTTACAAGCGTCGAAGCCATCCTAAAGAAATTAGATCCGATAGAAAGTCTGTTGGAACGCATCGCATTGCTGGAAAAAAATATATATACCACCAAACAGGTGTTTACCTTCCAAGAGGCTTGTATGTATATCGGAATATCCGAGAGTATGCTGTACAAGCTAACATCAGGCAAGGAGATTCCGCACTACAAGCCACGTGGCAAAATGATATATTTCGCCAAAGAAGATCTGGACGAATGGCTTTTGCAGAATTATGAACCAACCGTAGATGAAGCAGCACGTATGGCAAACGAGGCCGCTGCCACACAACCTTTCTTTAATCAAAGACGCCATGGAAAACGAAAGAAGAACTGAATATAATGTGGATATGAGGCCGGAGGAGGATTTCTTATCGGATATCCTCTCCGCCTCGCAGATTCGGGCGACGGATACCTATGAAACGCCGCCACAGATTATCTGGATAGACAACTCGACCATTGCTACGCTCGGCAACTTCAGCGCATCAACCGGCAAGGCGAAATCAAAAAAAACATTTAACGTTTCGGCCATTGTCGCTGCATCGCTGGCAGGGAAACAAGTGCTGAACTACCGGGCGCACCTCCCGGAAGGTAAACGCAAGATTCTGTACGTGGACACGGAGCAGAGCCGCTTCCATTGTCATAATGTACTGGAACGCATCTTGCGGCTTGCCGGACTGCCCACTACAACCGACAGTGAAAACCTCGACTTTATTTGCTTGCGCGAATACTCTCCGGCCATACGCATTGGGGTCATCGACTACGCCTTACGCCAAAGAAAAGGATACGGACTTGTAATTATCGATGGTATCCGTGACCTGATGCTTGATATAAACAGTACCGGTGAGTCTGTGGAAGTCATTAACAAGATGATGGAATGGTCATCAAAGTATGACCTGCATATCCACTGTGTGCTACACTTGAATAAAGGAGATAACAATGTACGCGGGCATATCGGTACGGAAATGAGCAACAAAGCGGAAACCGTACTGGTCATCAGCAAAAACAATGATTGTCCCAACATCAGCGAGGTCCATGCGTTACATATCCGTGAGAAAGAGTTTAAACCTTTTGCTTTCACTGTCAATGAGGGTGGGCTCCCGGTTCTCGCAGAAGGGCATTTGTTTGAGAATGCCCCACATCAGAAACCGAAACAACGGACGGGTTTTATGGAACTAAGCATCGAACAGCACCGTGAAGCCCTTTCCGCTGCGTTTGGAGACAAACCTATCCGTGGGTTTGAAAATATGCTGCAAGCCATGATGACTGCTTACGAGGCAATCGGATTTAAGCGTGGGAGAAACGTAATGGTCAAACTGCTGCAATATTTGACTGACACCTTAAAACTGGTTATCAAACGAGATAAACTTTTTTATTATGACATGACACAGGCAGAAACCATGCTTTTCGATGAAGAATGAGAGCGGGCGCGGGCCTATATAATTCAGTTTAATTTAGTATTTATATATATAGGGGCGCAAACTAAACTAAACCGCTTTTGTACAAACAAGTGAAAAGAAATTTAATATGACCATAGACGAAGCAAAACGAGTGCGTATCGTGGACTTTTTGGCCCAGCTCGGCCACCGTGCGCAGTATATGAAATCAGAGCAATATTGGTATCTTTCGCCTCTCAGGAAAGAGGTGACGCCATCGTTCAAAGTCAATGACCGGCTGAATGAATGGTATGATTTTGGTGAGGCCACCGGAGGCGACCTTGTGGAACTGGGTAAGTACCTTTGCGGAACTAAAAGTGTGAGTGAAGCATTAGCATACATCAAACGGTATGTCAATGGTGTGTCGCTGCCGAAAACCCGGGCGTTGCCCGCAACCTCTCGACCAGTGGAAGCCGACATGAAGAATTTGATTATCGTGCCGCTGCGACACCACGCACTGCTCTCATATCTCCATTCACGTATGATTGATTCGGATATCGGACGAATGTTCTGCAAGGAAGTCCATTACGAACTGCGCCAGAGACGTTACTTTGCACTGGCCTTTGGCAATATATCCGGTGGATACGAGGTACGAAACCCTTATTACAAAGGATGTATCAAGAACAAGGACATTTCCTTGATACCCCAATCGCGTGGTGAGGCACAGAGCCGTGTCTGCCTATTTGAAGGATTCATGGACTTTCTGTCCTATCTAACCCTAAAACAGACGGACGATAGTGCCATTTGCATTAATGCCCCCTGTGACTACCTTGTTATGAACTCGGTCAGTAATCTGAAAAGGACATTGACGTATTTGCAAAAATACACGTATATTCACTGTTACCTTGACAATGACCTTGCCGGACAAAAGACAGTGGAAACCATAGCCGGGATGTATGGCAGATGCGTCTATAACGAATCAAACTGTTATGCCGGTTACAAAGACCTGAACGACTACTTACGTGGGAAGAAACAATGAAAAAACCGCTCCCTAAGCCCTCCTTCATCACGGAGGGTTTTTTTTTATATCCCGACTTTTCCTGTTTTCTTATCCAAAATCATATTTGAATATGATTTTGAAATATGATTTTTAGATTTTGAAAAAATATTATATTGAAACGATACGTTTTATAATCAATAATTTTATCTTTCAAATTATCCATTCTTATTTTGCACACACAACCAAATATAAAAATCATATTATACAAAAATATATGAAATCATATTTTATTTTCACCATTGTCCTGACGGTTGCCTATCTCGTCTATTATGCAGTTATCATCGTGCAGGACCTTTATGGAAAAAAAGGAAATGGCAAGCCGGAAGAAGAGGTATTTGACCTCGGTGCGCCAGAAGATGAACAGAGTGTGTACGTGACGGAGAGCGATACGGGATTCAATGTGGGTAATGAGAAATATGAAACAGATGTTGCCCCTACCGCTTCGCCTGCACCACAGGAGACGGAAACCGCAGACAATAATGGCGAGATAGCCGTGGCGGAGAAGCTAAAACGCCTGAAAGCCCAAGCGGAGGAACAGATGGAAGAAACCGAGACCTACCTGTCGGACGCATACACGGCAGACGAACTGTACAAAGCGATGCTTGCCAAAGGAAAGACGGGCAACCGTCCGGAACTGGTGTGGAAACCTCTCAAAGACCGATTGTAAAATGTCGAAAGCAAAAAAAATATTATGTGCATTGTGCTTTGTCCCTTATGCGGCATTCGCCAAAAGTGGCAGCGTAAACTACAGTTGGGGTGCAGACGCACTGGCAACGATGCACGACTTCGTGGTGACGATGATGCTGTACGTGCTGTACATCTGCTACGCTGTCGCCTCGGTTTTCGTAGTCGTTGCCGCGCTCCAGATCTATATCAAAATGAACACAGGCGAGGACGGCGTGGTGAAGTCTATCGTATCACTTGTCGGTGCGTGCCTCTTCATCATTGGAGCTTCAATCGTGTTCCCTGCTTTCTTCGGCTACCGCATATAGGTGGCTGATAGAAGTGTAAAATAAATTCAAAAACAAGAGTACCACAAAAATGTAATAAATATGTTTCAGAAATTTAAAAGAATGTGCCGAAAGGCAAAGAAAACTATCATGCAAGTTTCCACCAAAGTAAGAATGTTAATCATTGCCCTGTTGGGAGGCATACCTGCTATGGCTCAAAGTACGGCAGGCGATTACTCGGCCGGTACGACAGCTCTATCAACCGTAGCGGAGGAAATTGTGAAATACGTTCCTGTCATGGTCAAACTCTGCTATGCCATTGCTGGTGTCGTGGCCATCATCGGAGCCATTTCGGTGTATATCGCCATGAACAACGAGGAACAGGATGTCAAGAAGAAGATTATGATGGTAGTTGGGGCGTGCCTTTTCTTGATTGCGGCAGCCCAAGCATTACCTCTGTTCTTCGGAATTAACGCATAAACAGTCAAGAAATGATTAATGACGGACGTTATCCGGATTATCCGCTGTTCAAGGGGTTACAACGGCCTTTGGAGCTGATGGGATTACAAGGTCGCTACATCTATTGGGCGGCAGGCGTGGCTGGTGGAGCCATTGTGGGCTTTATCGCCGCCTACTGTCTTATGGGCTTTGTGGCCGGACTGGTCGTATTGGCAACTGTCTTATCTGCGGGAATCGTGCTTATCATCCTCAAACAGCGAAAAGGGCTGCACAGCAAAAATGTAAAACGTGGAGTGTATGTGTATGCCTATTCGCACAAAGTATGACTATAAGAAAAACCATCACGGCAATGTGTGTGGCTGATTGATTGTTGAACGCGGGCGGGTTCGCCTCCAGCCGAGGCAGACCTGCCCCTATTTAATGAACGCATATCGGAATGACCCTATATATCATTTTATTTTTCATCGCCCTATGTACGGGTATGGCCTTGTCAGTCTATACGTTCGGTACGGGCGGCAAGCGCAAGCACATCTTTCAGAATATCTATTTCTCTGTGGAAGATACAGATGGTGTGGGTGTGCTGTACACCAAGACGGGTGAATATTCCGCCGTCTTAAAAATCGAAAATCCGGTACAGAAGTATTCGGCGGACATTGACAGCTATTACGATTTCACGCATCTATTCTCTGCCCTTGCGCAAACACTGGGCGAAGGATATGCCTTACACAAACAGGACATCTTCGTGAGAAAACAGTTCGCGAAGGAGCCGGAGCATAATCAAGAATTTCTTTCGGCATCGTACTTCCGTTATTTTAATGGGCGTCCGTACACGGACAGCCTTTGCTATCTGGCTATCACACAGGAAGCCAAGAAGAGCCGTCTTTTCTCTTACGATAGCAAGAAATGGCGCGATTTCCTCGTGAAGATTTATAAGGTTCGAGACCTACTACGCGACAGCGGTGTACAAGTGAAATTCCTGAACAAAGCCGAGGCAAGCGAATATGTGGACCGTTACTTTGCGATGAACTTCAAAGACCGTACGGTCTCGATGACGAATGTCAAGTCTGACGACGAAACGGTATCTATGGGTGATAAACGCTGTAAGGTGTACAGCCTCGTGGACGTGGACTGCGCCGCACTCCCCTCGCTGATACGTCCCTATACCAATATCGAGGTGAATAATACCGAGATGCCAGTGGATCTTGTCTCGGTGGTGGATAATATTCCGAACGCAGAAACGGTGGTGTACAACCAAATTATTTTCCTGCCCAGTCAGAAGCGTGAACTGGCATTACTCGACAAAAAGAAGAACCGGCACGCAAGCATCCCCAATCCGAGTAACCAAATGGCCGTAGAGGACATCAAGCAGGTACAGGACGTAATAGCCCGTGAAAGCAAACTGCTCGTGTACACGCACTTCAACATGGTGGTGGGCGTGCCTGCCGACACCGACCTTCAAAAATGCACGAATCACTTGGAAAACGCTTTTGGGCGCATGGGCATACATATCAGTAAGCGTGCATACAACCAACTGGAACTGTTCGTCAGTTCATTTCCGGGCAACTGTTACAGCCTGAACGAGGAATATGACCGTTTTCTGACCCTCTCCGACGCTGCGGTATGCCTGATGTACAAGGAACGGGTGCAGCATAGTGAGGAAACGCCGATAAAAATTTATTATACTGACCGTCAAGGTGTTCCGGTAGCTATCGACATCACGGGAAAAGAGGGAAAGAACAAGCTGACCGACAACTCGAATTTTTTCTGCCTGGGGCCTTCGGGCAGCGGAAAGAGTTTCCACATGAACTCCGTCGTGCGCCAGTTGCATGAACAGGGGACGGACGTGGTAATGGTCGATACGGGTAACTCATACGAGGGGCTATGCGAGTATTTCGGCGGCAAGTATATCAGCTATACCGAGGAACGGCCCATCACGATGAATCCGTTCCGCATCAATCGGGAAGAGATGAACGTAGAAAAAACGGGATTCTTGAAAAACCTCGTCTTGCTTATCTGGAAAGGTACGCAGGGAACGGTCACAAAGACGGAAGACCGTCTGATAGAGCACGTCATCACGGAATATTACGACGCCTACTTCAATGGTTTCGAGGGCTTCACACCCCAACAGCGTGAGGACTTGCGTAAGAGCCTCGTTATTGATGACCGCAACAGCAGTGAGAAGCGGCACGAAAGCGAACGGGAACGCGCGGTCCGCATCGAGGGTATCATTGACGAGATAGAGGGCCGACGCAAGGAACTGAAAGTGGAGGAACTGTCATTCAACTCTTTCTATGAATATTCCGTGCAGCGCATCCCAGATATCTGTGAGGAGAACCGTATCACGGGCATCGACCTCTCGACATACCGCTATATGATGAAGGACTTCTATTTGGGCGGCAACCACGAAAAAACGCTGAACGAGAACATGGACAGCTCGCTGTTCGACGAGACGTTCGTGGTCTTCGAAATCGACAGCATAAAAGATGACCCGCTGCTTTTTCCTTTGGTCACGCTGATTATCATGGATGTTTTCTTGCAAAAAATGCGCATCAAGAAGAACCGCAAAGTCCTTGTCATCGAGGAAGCATGGAAAGCCATCGCCAGCCCGCTGATGGCGGAGTACATTAAATTTATGTACAAAACAGCGCGTAAATTCTGGGCCAGTGTGGGCGTGGTGACACAGGAAATACAAGACATCATCGGCAGCGAAATCGTGAAAGAGGCCATCATCAATAACTCGGATGTGGTGATGCTGCTTGACCAGAGCAAATTCAAGGAACGTTTCGACACCATCAAGACGATTCTTGGCCTAACGGACGTGGACTGTAAGAAAATTTTCACCATTAACCGCCTTGAAAACAAGGAAGGACGCAGCTTCTTCCGCGAGGTGTTTATCCGTCGGGGCACGACCAGCGGTGTTTATGGCGTGGAAGAACCGCGCGAGTGCTACATGACTTACACGACCGAACGAGCGGAGAAAGAGGCTCTGAAGCTTTACAAGCGCGAGTTACAATGCAGCCACCAAGAGGCTATCGAGGCATATTGCCGCGACTGGAATACCAGCGGTATCGGCAAGGCATTGCCGTTTGCGCAGAAAGTTAATGAAGCGGGATGTGTACTGAACTTAACCACTAAAATAACATCATAATGAAAACGAAAAGGATTTTAATCACCCTGTCACTGGGCTACGGGATAAATATGATGGGGTTTGAAAGCAGCTTGACGCGCGAACAAATCTCTGTCAGCAATCCGGAACTCACTGTTTTGTCCCTCCGGGAGTTTTGTATGCTGTCCAAGGAGAACCTGCTCCGCATGGATGACATGACACCGGACAAAGTAGCCGCCATCGAACGGTTGTTGGCAGAGTATTCCCTTCGGTTGGGTATGTCCGATGTAGAACTGGAAGCGTATTTGAACCGGTATTATGAAGAAAACCCCAAAGAAAAGGAGTTTTACGATATGTGCGACAGGCTATGTAACAGCAAACCTGTCTTCGATGAAAACAGGTTTCGAGAAGAACTATTCAGGGAACTGAACAGTAGTCCGATGAGTGAAAAAAGACTAAGTGACTTGGGATGGCTACGTTATCAGACCGTGCGCGAAACTTATCTAAACCAGCCTTTCTTTTTGAGATGGTTCGGCTCCCAAGAAGCCCGGATCAAAAGGGCCATCAAGGATACTACCATCATACATGATATGTTCTGCCGACTTGTCACGGAGAATTGTATCGAATCTGAACGGTGGTATTTCAATCACAAGGAACCGGAATACATAAAAGAGGTCTGAAACGATGAAACGGCTGTTTATCTTTTGGGTTATCCTATTGCCTGCCCTGACACAGCATGTTCACGCACAATATTACAGCGTGAACTATGACGCTCGTACCGTGGCGGCCATGGCCGCAGCATTCGGCACGGAGGCAGTAGCCGAAAGCTACTACCGCGAGCAGGTGGATGATATTCTGAAACACTATACGGCGGCAGAAGTGGCGGCAGCAGGGATATTTTCTTCCAAATTTTTGGAACACAAGGCTCTGTCCGACCTTGGCATCTGGTGCAGCAGCACGGAAAATTACTACTATCGTCGAATTTACCACATGGTGGCAGAAAAAATCATGCCGAAAATATGGGTGGTGGCGAAGCTGATGCTGCGCTCACCACAAACAGCAATCCACTGGGGCAGCTACCTGATGAAAGTGTGCGACGATACGAAGAGCCTGTGTATGCAGTTCGAAAGTGTGGTGACAAACAGCACGCTGTCGTTCTCGGACATCGCTTTTCTGGAAATTGACCGCGACATTGCCACCTTGCTGAACCTCGCAGAACTGGGCGGTACCGATTGGCAACGGATGTTGGACAACTTTACCAAAGTGCCGGGCAATTTCACGATTGAGAACTTAAAGGGCGACATTGACAACCTTTATAACATGGGCGTAGGGCTGGCAACATCAGGTATGGAGAACCTCGGTGACGCTCTACTGCAAAGTAGTGCGTTCCATGACCTGTTGGGTGGCAAAGTCAATGAAATCGGCAACCTGTATGAACACTACAGTACTCTCTTCGAGCAGGCGGAACATGACATCGGCAGTCTGCTAATCGACATGGTGGGCGGTCAGGATAGCGTGGCCGCATTGTTCAATTTCAGCAATTACGACCTCACATCGTGGATGACCGACTATATGGACAATGCTGTCGGGAACTATTACACGCAACGGTGGTATATCGCACGGCGTGATCAAGGAAGCATTTCTCTATGCGACTACTACCCACCGACAGACGACAACAGCATATTGAACGGGGGTGCATGGACACGCTTTAACACGAGTGATCCGGGATTTTATCCGAACGCTTCGCAACGGGAGCAGGCCCTCGCCAATTCAGAACGGTATGCCGGATGGTCAAGAAGTCGAGTACAACAGCTCAACAATAGCAACGATGGCTACACCTATACTATCAATACCCGACAACAGGCCTATATCATCAGTAAGGGTAACAAACAGACAAAGAAGGCATACGCCTACGAGATACACGTGACACAGAGTTGGAATCGGACGGAGGTGGTCTATGAGGATGTCTTCGACTCCTATTCGATGGATTTGAATACGTTCAAAGCGCAACTCAATGCCCGCCTCTCGGAGTTCAATGACAACGAGGAAGGCTATGTCTATTACATAGCATCCGATGCACGGAACTATTATCAGGCGACGGACGCTGCAAAATTGCAGGGATGCGAAAGCGTGACCATCAGTGTAACCTGTTCAGACGGGGCGACGCTGGGACAAGGCTCGACACAATACAAGTGTCGCAAGTGTGGCGGCTCACTGGACGCCCATTCCAAAGAGTGCGTCATGCAGACCTCGGTAACGGAGAACGAACTGGATCTTTCAGAACTGGACGCACTGATACGGGAAGCGGACAATCAAGTCGCCGTTCTTCAATCTCAGATTAGTGCCTTGGAAAAGGAAAACGCCGACCTTCTGAAAAAAATTGCCGAGGCGAGCGTGGAAGACGCAGCAGCTTATCGGCAACAATATAACTCCAACCGGACACGTATCGAGGAACTGAAAAGCGAACTTGCCGAGTGGCAACAAAAACAGAAGGAGTACGCAGATGCGAAGCAGGAAGCGGAAGCAGAGAACGATGTGCCGACAGATGATTACTACCGCCTACCGGCTATCATGCAGGATTGCAAGACAGCCTATAGCCTCACTTGGCAGGACGGAGGTACATGGAGCGGCTATACGTTCGTCCGTAAGGCGACGATGCCGAACATCAATGGTATCATTACGTTCCGTGCGACTATTTCTATCGCACGGAAGCCGAAATACTTTCTGGGTATCAAGATTCACCGTGCCATTATCCAAATCAGTTGGGAATTGACTTCGGCATACACAGACACGCACGTTGCCGATGTACTGACACTCGATCCGAACCTGCCGAACGAGGAAAAGACTAAAATCGTGAATAATCGCATATCGGAAATCGCACGGGAATATCCCAACTGTAAAATCACTACCGAGTATGCCCGTACAGAACCTATGGAAGAAGTACCGAACAGCGACGTGTACCACCTGCTTTGGTCAAGTGACCGCCTCGAAATCGCACGAGAAGTGGATTCACGTATCACGAAAATATACGCCGACCTCGTATCCTTGGAGAAGATGATGCACTACAAGCGGAACATCATCGACGTACTGAAGGATGTGCTACCGGGACTCGATACGGACGAGGGTCGTAGGCTGACACTCGTGGAAGAGTGCCATGACCGCTGGGTAGAAAACGCACGGACATCCCGAAGTGGCAGAAAGGAGGTACGGCCATGAAACGCACTATACTGATAGCCATTACGTTGCTTGCGCTACTACCCGATGTCGCCAAGGGCCAATGGACATTCGATATCGTGTCGGTGGAAGCGTACATAAATGACCACAAAAAACAACGCAGCCTGTTGCTGGCCCGAAGCACGCTGGAATACAGCAACCAACTGCTGCATGAGTACAGCCGTGAGGAGACGGGCAAATACAAGGAAGTAAATATCGACCTTGACCGCTATACCCGTGCCTTTGATGTCATCGACGTGATGTACCAATCCCTGCGGACGGTGCTGAACGTGAAGGATACCTACAGCTCGGTAAGTGACCGTATCGGTGACTATAAGACCATGCTGGAGGCTTTCCATGAGAAAATCCTGAAACATGGGAACATCGAGCCGTCAGACGCACTGATACTGACTATCAATGAAAAAGCAATACGGGACATCGCCAACGAGGGCGAACACCTCTATAAGTCGGTGAGCGACCTCGTACTGTATGCCACGGGCGCAGCGGCCTGCTCGACCAGCGACCTGCTTATGGTACTGGAGTCCGTGAACAAGTCGCTGGACAGCATTGAGCAACACTTGAACCGGGCATACATCGAGACATGGAGATACATACAGGTACGTATCGGCTACTGGAAATCGAAGATTTACCGGGAACGTACCAAACGGGAAATTATTGACGGTGCTTTCGGACGATGGCGCAATGCGGGGCGACTGGATTATTGACGGTAAAAGAGGAAGGAGGTAAATAATGCCACAAGTTAGATTATGACTTCTATGTACCAAAATTGATAAGGAATATCTTAAAACGCAGGAAAAGCGTTTCGTCCTGAATGTTCGGAGAAGTACAAACAGAGAAAGAAACTTTAAGTACAAACAAGTCTATCTGGCCTATAACCAAGAGGCAAATGGACATTAATAAAAGATGTAATGAAAAAGATCGTTTTTGAAAAAGACATTACGCTATATAAAGCCGATTGCCTTGAAGTAATGCCTCTTCTCCCAGAATCAAGTATTGATTTAGTTCTATGCGACCCACCTTTTGGAATTACAGCCTCGCAATGGGATAAGATAATACCATTCTCGAAAATGTGGGAGGAGATTAGAAGAGTGAGAAAGGATAATGCGCCTACGGCTTTATTTGGCAGCGAACCGTTCAGCAGCCTTTTACGCTGTGGCAATTTAGCCGAATTTAAATATGACTGGGTATGGGAAAAGTCAAAAGCAAGCAATTTCCTTCTTGCTAAAAAGCAACCTCTAAAAGCGCATGAGCTAATCAGTATCTTTTGTAACGGCAGAACTCCTTATTATCCAATCATGGAGGAAGGTGAGCCTTATGAGAATCGTACAAAGAGAGGAAGTAACTGGACAGGAGTAAACAAGGTACCAAATCCTACATTCAGAAATGAAAACAAAGGAACGAGATACCCACGAAGTGTGAAATATTTTAAAACTGCGGAATCAGAGGGCAAAACGATTCATGTTAATCAAAAACCAGTCGCATTGTTGAAATATCTGATAAAAACATACACGAAAGAGGGTGACACAGTCCTTGATTTTGCCTCTGGAAGCATGAGCACTGCAATCGCCTGTATTCATACGAATAGAAAATGTATTTGTATTGAAAAGGATGATATGCACTTCTTGCGGGGAGAGGAAAGGATTAGAAATGAATATAATATAAAAAGAAATGTGGAATAATCCTGGTGATTAACTGATTGAAACACATTGAGTATTAAAAGATTAATAACAAATAACCGAAAGTAAATATGGACAGAATACTCTTACTCGTGACGGTTACAATAATTGCAACCACGGCGGCAAAGGCACAATCCGTGACCTATAACCACGATTCGCCGAAACAAAACCAAGTAACAGTAATGGAAACCGGTACGGGAGCACTCTCGCCCGACCTCTACTATTCCATACTGCACAACAAGTATAAGAAGTCGGCAGCAGTCAAGAACAAACTGTCATTCCGCACACTGGCGGGCGTCAACCTATACAACCAAACGGACGAAGCTGAAGCCATCGACTCGGCATTGGTGAGCCGGGCAAAGATAGAAGCCTTGAACGTGGCTGACCGTCAAGCGGACATCGCATGGGTCGCTGAAGGCGATAAGGTCAACGGACAGATGGTACGGTTCAAACGAAACATAGACCGCATCTTGCCTGTCGGGGGGACACCGGAGGATAAAGACAGATGGACGGAATATTACCATATCTACCAGTGCGCCATTGATGCAACGAAAGATGCCTATATGCCCAACGCACAGCGGAAGAAAGAGTATCTGCGCATCTACGAGGATATAACTCGACAGAACGAAATCCTTGTCGGCTACCTTGCCAAACGGCAGAATACTACGATAACAAGTACGCTACTGAATGCTACCGCTGACCGTACTCTGGATAAGGAGAGTATTGTCCGCGATGCGGTGAACCGATGGCACGAATCGCGCTTTGCCGTGCGCGGCCCGCAATCAGGCAATAACACGGGTGGCAACGGCGACGGAGATGAAACAGTAAACAAAGGGAACTGAAAAAACAAAAACGTATGGCAGACGGAAATATACTCTCGGATTTCGGTATTAATATCCTTGAAGAAGAAATTGACGATGTGATTTTTCAAACGAACGAGTTCCTGACTGATGCGACTTTTACCGGCTCGCAGGGACCGTTCTGGTGGATACTACAAATGTGCATGGCACTGGCTGCCCTGTTCGCTATTGTGATGGCAGCGGGAATGGCGTACAAGATGATGGTGAAACATGAGCCACTGGATGTGCTGAAGCTGTTCCGTCCTTTGGCTGTTTCAATCATCCTCTGTTGGTGGTATCCGCCAGCAGACACGGGTATGGCTGGCAGTGGGAGCAGTTGGTGTTTCCTTGACTTCCTGTCTTACATCCCGAACTGCATCGGCTCGTACACGCATGACCTGTACGAGGCAGAAGCCACCCAAATAGCGGACAAATTCGAGGAAGTGCAGCAACTTATCCATGTACGTGACACGATGTACCAAAGCTTGCAAGCACAGGCAGATGTCGCTCACACGGGTACCTCCGACCCGAACCTGGTAGAAGCGACCATGGAACAAACCGGAGTGGACGAAGTGACGAAGATGGAGAAAGACGCAGCCGAACTGTGGTTTACCTCACTGACGGCAGGAGTCATCGTAGGTATCGACAAAATCATCATGCTTATCGCTCTGATTGTGTATCGTATCGGATGGTGGGCAACCATCTATTGCCAGCAAATCCTACTGGGCATGTTAACAATATTCGGACCTATACAATGGGCGTTCTCGCTGTTGCCCAAATGGGAAGGTGCATGGGCGAAGTGGCTTATAAGGTATCTGACAGTACATTTCTATGGTGCAATGCTCTACTTCGTCGGCTTCTATGTGCTACTGTTATTCGACATTGTACTGTGCATACAGGTAGAAAACCTGACGGCAATCACAGCAAGCGAACAGACAATGGCGGCCTACTTGCAAAACAGCTTCTTCTCCGCCGGCTACTTGATGGCGGCAAGTATCGTGGCACTGAAATGCCTAAACCTCGTGCCGGACTTGGCAGCATGGATGATACCTGAAGGCGACACGGCCTTCTCTACACGGAACTTTGGAGAAGGTGTGGCGCAGCAGGCCAAAATGACGGCTACGGGCGGTATCGGCTCGATGATGAGATAATGATAAACCTAATATTAAATATCCAAAAGATGAATGTACAACAGAAAATTGAGAAATGGTGCAGGAACGAGCGTTTCGTGCACTATGCAAATGAACGCATAAGCGAAGAACTCGTTTATGCACCTAACCACCGAATTGATCCGGAATATGAAGAACTGGACGAAGCCATTACATGGGACAACCGATATATTGTCCCTATGATGACTTACCTTACCTATCGTCTGCAACTGGTCAAATTGCAGAAAAATGCCAAGAATCGAAACCGCCGTGTCTGGTGGATATTCGTGCATGTAATCATGCGGGAAGATTACACACAGCTTTTTGACGGGAAGTTCGAAAAATTTCTGACGGAGTTGCATGATACAGTCATGACAATGTTACATGACGAATACACACGATTGTCTAACAAGAAAAAATAAAGGTATATGGTCATCAAACATTTGGAGAATAAAATCCGACTGGTGGGCATCATCTGCACTGCTTTTCTTGCAGGGTGTATCATCATCAGCGTATCAAGTATCTGGACTGCCCGGACAATGGTGACGGACGCGCAGAAAAAGGTGTATGTGCTGGACGGAAATGTACCTATACTCGTAACCCGCACGACGATGGACGAAACACTGGACGTGGAGGCCAAGAGCCACGTAGAAATGTTCCACCATTACTTTTTTACTCTCGCACCGGACGACAAATACATCCGCTATACGATGGAAAAAGCGATGTACCTGGTCGATGAGACGGGACTGGCACAGTACAATACCCTCAAGGAAAAGGGATTTTACTCCAATATATTGGGTACGAGCGCGGTGTTCTCGATATTCTGTGACAGTATCTCCTTTGACAAAAAGAATATGGAGTTCACCTACTATGGTCGGCAGCGAATCGAGCGCCGGAGTAATATCCTGATGCGCGAACTGGTTACGGCAGGGCAACTTAAACGTGTGCCGAGAACGGACAATAATCCGCATGGACTGCTCATAGTAAACTGGCGCACATTGCTGAACAAAGATATCGAGCAAAAAACAAAGAGTAACTATTAAATCACCAAAGATATGAATATCAAAGGATTCAAACGGATGTTGTTCGGCGAGAAGATGCCGGACAAAGATGACCCGCAGTACAAGGAACGCTACGAGCGAGAGGTGCAGGCCGGGCATAAATTCGCCAAGGCGACACGCATCGACCAAGCGGCGGCCAAGGTGCAGGGCTTTGCCAACGCACACCGGACGCTGTTTCTGGTCATCGTCTTTACATTCGTCATCGGAGCTTTCGTATGGAACGCCTACCGCTTGGTAACTGTGTACAGACACAGTCCGGTAAGTCGCACGGCGACGGAAAAGCAGGATTCAGTGCTTCGGGAACGGCACAAGCTGTTGCAGGAAGTCGAAATAAGGGAACATAAAAACAGAGGGGACAAACCATAGTAAAAAGAGTACTTATGAATACACGGCTTGAAAAATCAGTCCGTTCGTCAGACGAATGGTACACGCCAAAGGAGATACTGGACGCATTGGGCAAATTCGACCTTGACCCTTGCGCTCCCATCCATCCGTTGTGGCCGACTGCCGAGGTCATGTATGACCAGAACATAGATGGGTTGTCCCAGATATGGGAAGGGCGTGTGTGGCTCAATCCTCCCTATTCGCGTCCTCTTATCGAGCTATTCGTCCGGAAATTGGCAGAACATGGCAACGGCATTGCATTATTATTCAACCGTTGCGATTCCAAAATGTTTCAGGACGTCATCTTTCCAAAAGCGACGGGAATGAAATTCCTACGCCACCGCATCCGATTCTACCGACCAGGCGGAGCACGAGGTGACTCTCCCAGTCGCGGTAGCATCCTATTAGCTTTCGGAGAAGACAACGCAGAGATACTGAGAAATTGTGCCATTGAAGGCAAATATGTACAACTCAATTAAAAGATGTATAATGAAGATATTGGAGAAAATCAATTTTCGCCAGCCGAAATATATGCTTCCCGCCATCCTTTATTTCCCCCTGCTCGGCACGTCTTATTTCATCTTCGACCTGTTTCAGACAGAAACGATAGAAATACAAGACAAGGCGTTGCAGACGACGGAGTTCCTAAACCCCGAATTGCCGGGGGCACAGATCAAGGACGATGGCATAGGCAGCAAATACGAGAATATGGCGAAATCATGGGGTAAGATACAAGACTACTCCGCTGTAGATAACATAGACCGGGAAGAACCCGATAAAAACAAGGAAGAGTATGAATCGAAATACACGCAGGACGACATCGACCTGCTCACGGAAGAACAACAGGAAAAAGCTGCGGCAGCGGAAATTGCCTCTGCCAAGACACGAGAACAGGAAGCACTTGCCGAACTGGAGAAAGCACTCGCAGAGGCGAGACTGAGAGGGCAAAACGCGACTGTACCCCCGGCAGAAACGGACACGGCCAACATTGCTCCACCACAAGGAGCAGCAGCCTCCGGAACCATCAACGAAGAGAGCCGGGCTGTGAAAACGCCATCAGCGGACGAACCGCCCAGCGAGGTGGTACGCAAGGTGAAGACAACCTCGGACTACTTTAACACACTGTCGAAGAATGTCCGTGAACCGAAACTCATCCAAGCCATCATTGACGAGAACATCAAAGCGGTGGACGGCTCGCGCGTGAGGTTGCGCCTGCTTGACGATGTGGAGATTGGCGAGTGTGTGATAGCAAGGGGAACATACCTGTACGCTACGGTAAGCGGATTCTCATCCGGGCGCGTGAAAGGTAATATCAGCAGCATCCTCGTGAATGACGAATTGGTGAAAGTGAGTCTCTCACTCTATGATACAGATGGCATGGAGGGGCTGTATGTGCCCAACAGCCAATTCCGGGAAACGAGCAAGGATGTAGCAAGCGGGGCAATGTCGGGCAATATGAACATGAGTATGGGAAGTACAACAGGAAACAGCCTTGCACAATGGGGGATGCAGGCGGTGAACAATGCCTACCAGAAAACAAGCAATGCCATTAGCAAAGCTATCAAGAAAAACAAAGTCAAGTTGAAATACGGAACTTTCGTGTATTTAGTGAACGGACAGGAAAAAAGGAATTAAAACGATGATGACATGGAAACAGATTTATCAGAATATCACAAAGGTACGGATGGGCTTTATTATGCGGACTATATAGCCCCAAATAAAGCCGAAACATTTATCGGAAAACTTGTGAGTACCGAATGGTGGCATCACAGAGGGCAGTTTGCCCTAATATGCAACTTCCGAACAGAAGACAGACGGAGGATTGCCTTATTCGCTTTTCAAAAACATACCGGTTTTTACGGACCAAGATACGGGAATGTTAATTTCAAAACAGTGGAGAAGGGCACTCTTTGGCAATGTGAAATCCAAATGACCCGGACGAGACGTTGTACTTGGGCGCGTGCCAGGCAGATAAAGAAATGAAGCGAAATAGGGAAAAGAAATCAATATAAATATTTTTAATCATGTGCCTATGAAATCTTCAAACTACTTAAAAAAAATATACGGGAATCCGACAGATGAAAAATATACACCGGGATATGGTGTATTACCCATTATCAAATATATACCTGAAGGCAAGATAGTCTGGTGTCCTTTCGATACGAAGCACAGTGAGTTTGTGCAGAAATTCAAGGATGCCGGTTTCCATGTCGTGTATTCCCATATCTATAACGGACAGGATTTTTTCAACTATGAACCGTCCCAATGGGATATACTCGTATCCAATCCTCCTTTCAGCCGGAAAGTGGAAGTCTTCGAACGCTGTCTGAAACTCGGAAAACCATTCGCCTTGCTGATGTCCAACTATTGGCTGAACAACGTAACACCCTGCCGACTTTTCCAGAATACTGATCTGGAATTACTCATGTTCGATAAACGTATTCAGTTCGGAAAAGGGAAAAACGTACCGTTCAACAGCAGCTATTTCTGCCATAAAATACTTCCGAAACAAATCATATTCGAACAGATAGATGTTACGGACAAATCTCCAAGTTGTATGCAGGATGACATCCCAGATAAGGCAAATATCAATCCGCAAGAGAATAAAGCAATCATGAATTTTCAATTATAACTCTGTATTTCAATGAAAAGGAATTTATTTGGCATTATGCTTCTATCAGGTATTTCCATTTTACCGAAAGCTAACGCACAAACTACCTACGAAGAAATGGAACAACTGACGGTGAACGAACAGATAACAACTGTCATCACGGCATCGGAACCGGTGCGTTTCGTGGATATTTCCACTGACAAGGTGGCGGGCGATCAGCCCATTGACAACATCATTCGCCTAAAGCCCAAGGAAAGCGGACACGAGGATGGTGAAATACTCGCCATCGTCACCATTGTGACGGAACGATACCGCACACAATACGCACTGATTTATACCACAAGGATGAAAGAGGCAGTAACGGATAAGGAGATATTGCTGCAAGAGCGTAATGCGTACAACAATCCGGCAGTCTCAATGTCCGCTGCCGACATGACACATCATGCACGGCGCATCTGGAACTCACCTGCAAAAATCCGCAACGTAGCTACCAAAGCACACCGCATGGTGATGCGTCTGAACAATATCTACTCGGTGGGTGACTACTTCTTCATAGACTTTTCCATCGAGAACAAGACGAACATTCGTTTTGACATTGATGAGATACGGATAAAGCTGACAGACAAGAAACTCGCCAAGGCAACCAACGCACAGACTATCGAACTGACACCTGCCCTGGTTCTGGAATCGGGCAAGACATTCAGACACGGCTATCGGAATGTGATTGTCGTGAAAAAGATGACCTTTCCCAATGACAAGCTACTGACCATCGAAATGACGGAGAAACAGATTAGTGGCCGTAACATCAGTCTGAACATCGACTATGAGGATATACTGGCGGCAGATTCGTTCCATGCAGATTTATTGGAGGAGGAATGACTATGAAAAAGACAATCATCGTGATAATTACCTGCGTGTGTATCGCTGCAAGTGCAAATGCACAACAAGGTAGCGGACGCCTCTCGCTTGGCACAGGGCTACTCTACAAGAACGGCATGGATATAACGCTCGCCTACGAACACGAAATGAACTATCGCCATACGTGGGAGTTCTTCGTCAACGGCTATCTACAATGGGCAGAGTGCGCTTCGTGCGGGCATATCTGCCCGGAATCATTTTGGCGAAACTACCGCAGCTACGGTTTTGGCGTGGCCTACAAGCCGTGCATGACGCGGGGACGCAACCACTATGGCAGTCTGCGTATCGGAGCTTCAGCCGGAAGCGACATGAATAAGTTCCTCGGTGGCCTGCACTTCGGTTACGAACACAACTATGTGCTACGGGCCGGATGGACACTGTATTGGCAAGTGAAAAGCGATGTGATGATAAAAGGTGCGGACGTGCTGCGAGCAGGTGTCGTGCTGGGTGTGAAACTACCTATAAAATAGGGAAACAAAAAAGAAAGCAATATGATACGAAAGATACATTTGGTGGCAGCGGCAACGGCTGCCGTGCTTTGCGCTGCCTGTGACACGCATATAGACGTACCCGATACAGCAGTTCGTCCAGGACATATCCTCTGCGAGGATGGAACAGCCTTGCCTTACGCACAATATGAACAATCGGGGAAAAAAGCGATAGCGGTTGTCTTCGATACCGAAAAACGCGGAGATACGGAGGGGGACGGTTATGCAGTTTACCTGTGGGACATTGCTCCACAGGCATTCGCCGACAGCCTCGGCATCGCACAAGGCACATCGGCTGACATCATGGCTTATGATGGCAATGAGAATACATTCGCACTGTATGATACACAAGAAACCGCTTCGCCAATGGCAGAAGCGGTTTTCGACCTATGGCGGTACGGGCAGAGTGCCTATGTACCGTCCGTGGCAGAGATGCGGCTGCTCTACACCATGCGAAAGATAATCAACCCTGTCATCGAACAATGTGGCGGTGAGCCGTTACCACTGGATGAAAACGACTGTTGGTACTGGACATCCACAGAAGTCGAAAAGCAACAGACAGCCAAGGCATGGCTCTATTCCATGGGGAGCGGCGCAATGCAGGAAACACCTAAAGTACAGGCGCACAAAGTACGCCCTATAATTACCATAAACGAATAAAAGATAGAAAGATATGAAAGATACGGATATATTTTTCAGCATAGCATTGATGATATTGGGAATTGTCCTCATGTATAAGTCCATGAAAGGTAATTCATGCCGACAAATACTGGCAAAACTCGCAGATTCCATAGCATCGGATAAAGAAGATATTAATTTTCAAATTAAAAGGTTCGGCTACCTTTTGGACGAAATGACTGCCGATAATGAAAAAAATTCAATCTTGAAGCGTCATGCCGACAGACTGGAGGAACTTGTCACGCAATTAGACCGCACACGAAACGAGCTTGAAACAAGTAATCTGTCAATGGCGGATATTAACGGAGAGTTGAAAAGAAGTAATGCCGAACTTGTAAAGAGAGCAACCCAATTACGCAATGAGATACAGCAAGACGAGCTTGTCATCCAAAAGATGCAAGAACGCCTTGATTCTCTCAAAAGAATCAAAGTGGGGCTTGAAATAGCCCTGAATAACATTCAGGCAGAAGAAGTACACTATCTCTCGGAACCGGTATTCAGTTTGGGTATTACCCCATCCATCAAAAGCCATCTTGAATCTCATGGAATATTATATATCGGAGACCTGATTCATCTTAACGAGCAATATCTCATGGAAATCTGGGGTATCGGTCCGGTAACACTTGATAAGATAAAAACAAAACTGAACGAGAATGGTGCATGGTTCGGTATGGATGTAATCAGAGTAGGTAATCATTGGTATCGTAGAAAACAAGGACTAATAACAGACTGACTTATGGAAGAAAGTAAGGAATTGCAAGGGTTCTATAAAATATTCCGCACAGTGGTATATGTGTCCGTGCTGCTGGAGTTCTTTGAATATGCCATTGACCCTGCAATGCTCGACCACTGGGGCGGCATACTGACCGACATTCACGGACGCATCAAACAATGGATGATTTACCACGACGGCAATCTTGTGTACAGCAAAATCGCAACGGTACTGCTTATCTGCATCACTTGTGTCGGAACGCGGAACAAGAAGCATCTGGAGTTCAACGCACGCCGGCAGGTGGTGTATCCATTGACGAGTGGGTTATTGCTGCTCGTACTCTCCGTATGGCTGTTCGGCCATACGATGGAAACAAGGCTTTATACCTTACCTCTGAATATCATTCTCTATATGATTGCCTCCATTGCTGGCGTAGTACTGGTACATATCGCATTAGACAACATTTCAAAGTTCATCAAGGAGGGATTGATGAAAGACCGTTTCAACTTCGAGAATGAAAGTTTTGAACAATGTGAAGAAAAAGTCGAGAATGAATACAGCGTAAATATCCCCATGCGATACTACTATAAGGGTAAATTCCGTAAGGGGTGGATTTCTGTAAGCAACTGCTTTCGAGGAACATGGGTAGTTGGAACACCGGGATCGGGTAAGACTTTCAGTATCATAGAGCCGTTTATCCGACAGCATTCGGCCAAAGGTTTCGCCATGGTGGTGTATGACTACAAGTTTCCTACATTGGCGACCAAGCTCTACTACCATTACAAGAAGAACGAGAAACTGGGCAGAGTACCCCAAGGGTGCAAGTTCAACATGATTAATTTTGTGGATGTGGAGTATAGCCGTCGGGTGAATCCAATTCAGGCAAAGTACATCAACAATCTTGCGGCGGCCAGCGAAACGGCGGAAACATTATTGGAAAGCCTACAAAAGGGTAAGAAAGAGGGAGGCGGCGGAAGCGACCAGTTCTTCCAAACCTCGGCGGTAAACTTCCTTGCCGCTTGTATCTACTTCTTCGTGAATTATGAACGTGAACCCTACGATGCCAACGGCAAGCCTCTATATGCGGAAAGACAGCAAGATCCGCAGACCAAATTCTGGAAACCGACAGGTATCGTGCGCGACCGTGAAGGCGGCAATATCGTGGAACCTGCCTACTGGCTGGGAAAGTATTCGGACATGCCACATATTCTGTCATTCTTGAATGAAAGTTATCAGACGATTTTCGAGGTACTGGAAACTGACAATGAGGTTGCTCCGCTGCTTGGTCCATTCCAGACAGCTTTCAAAAATAAGGCAATGGAACAATTGGAGGGTATGATTGGCACGTTACGTGTTTATACCTCGCGTCTGGCAACCAAAGAGAGCTACTGGATATTCCACCGGGATGGCGATGACTTCGACCTGAAGGTGAGTGACCCGAAGAATCCGAGTTACCTGCTGATTGCAAATGACCCGGAAATGGAATCCATCATCGGTGCATTGAACGCTCTTATCCTAAACCGTCTCGTTACCCGTGTGAATACCGGGCAGGGGAAAAATATTCCTGTGAGTATTATAGTGGACGAGTTACCGACACTCTACTTTCACAAAATAGACCGTCTGATAGGTACAGCGCGAAGCAATAAGGTGAGTGTAACGCTCGGCTTTCAGGAACTACCGCAACTGGAAGCCGATTATGGTAAGGTAGGTATGCAAAAGATCATTACGACGGTAGGTAATGTGGTAAGCGGCTCGGCACGTGCCAAAGAAACGCTGGAATGGTTGTCCAATGACATCTTCGGCAAGGTGGTCCAGGTCAAAAAAGGCGTGACTATTGACCGGGACAAAACAAGTATCAATCTCAATGAGAATATGGATAACCTTGTGCCTGCCTCGAAAATCTCGGATATGGCAACCGGATGGATATGCGGTCAGACGGCACGGGACTTTGTGAAGACGAAAACAGGTATGGGCGGTTCAATGAATATTCAAGAATCGGAAGAGTTCAAGACTACAAAGTTCTTCTGCAAAACAGATTTTGATATGGCAGAAATCAAGAAAGAAGAAGCGGCGTATGTGCCGCTGCCGAAGTTCTACACTTTCAAGTCGAGAGAGGAACGGGAGCGCATCCTATATAAAAACTTCGTACAAGTGGGGCAAGATGTGAAAGAGATGATAAAAGACGTTCAAAATAAGCGCAACGCGAAATAAAAATCCGGCTGTCTGACATATAATGTAAATAAAAACAACAAAAACCGTCAGTACAATCGTACTGGCGGTTTACTACTAACTAATCTCTTCTTCTGGTTTATCAGGTGAGCTACCTGCTTAATAATTGGGTGAGTTGCTGATGGCAATTTTTTCGTATTCCTCTTTGTCAGTACCGCATTCAATTGCCCTGTCAATGACATCCCCTAACTCGTTGTAACAAACTTCTTCATTGACACACTCTGCATCTTTGCCTTTCAACAGATATACCTCATAATAGTCCGACCCATTAAGTGCAATAATGACGTATCCGGTGTGTAACAGTCCGTTTACTTTGATACGAAGTGCAGGCAGGTCTTTGAAGATGGTGGCTGCAAACTCTGCGATACCCCATGACATGAGGACGGGCATAGGGGTAAGTCCTATCAACTGCTCTTGAATGGTCTGTGCTATTTGTATTACATACTCTTTTTCCATAACTATGCTATTTTTAAGATGATTATTGTTTTTTTATTCGAACCATTCCGGGTTGTCCTTTTTCAGTTCGGCAACCAATTCTACGTCTGTCAGTCGCAGGTTTGCCATGTCGGTAAAGAAGAAAACCTCGTCATAGATTCTTTCGGCTTCCTTGCTTGCGAAGCCTTCGTTTTCATCGTTGAAACTACCGGGCTGAAGGGCATCAAGCAAGGTAATCGAGCCGATAAGGAGTTCTTCACCCTCGTTGGATTCCACCACACGGCAAGGATAGTTATTGCCGCCAAATTGTACTTCTTGTGTTTTCATACGCTTGTTATTTTAATGGGATATGCTTTCCATTTGTCTTGAGGTATTCCATAAGACACTTTGCTTCTTCATGTGACGCACGATTGCGGTCATCATAGCGACGTGTCTCATCCGGCCATCACAATGATGCACTCCTTAAACAATCTATAGAGGCTCTGTTGCAGTGTGGGGTGCATATCAGGTATAGCGGCTGCAAAACGCTTGGGATTGAAACTAAAACTATTCACTGCCATTTCCCATTCTTTGGCAAGTTTGTACTCTTTGCTTTCTTTGATGTTGTCCATTGTCATGAAATTTTAATGATTTATTTTTCTTCCCTCTGTTCGGTTCTATATTCTGTCTGAACCGCTTGGGATTTACAGATGCTTTACAGGACTGACGAACAAGCTACTTCCAACGCTTTTTTTGGAAAATTACTCTTTCACAGAAAGGAAGAATTTTATAAAAATGCACTTCAAAGCGATGGAATCAAGCGCGGCAGTCCACCTTCGCGTCTGGAAAACCAACCGGCGAGGACAGGAAGGAACCGGAGAAGGAATAAGATGGAAAAGATAAAAAGGAGGAAACTGATAGGTATAAATGAAGACGGGTGGCGGCGGGGTATCGGGAGGTAGCTATAAATGGGATAGAAAAGGCATAATCGCGCGGATGGCGGGTTTGCCCGGCAGACGCGCCGCCCGACAACGGTTTGGAGCAGTTGTCCGTGAACATCTTCACCTTAATCTAATTACAAATTAGGAACGAATAGAGGACAGATTACTCCACCCTCTATTCGTTGGTTACTGATTATGGTTAAGCTGCAATATCTTCCTCTTGTGGCTGTTCTTCGGTCTGCATCCCTACTTCGGATTGCTGTTTGTCAGATTGCTCCGCTTCCTGCTTTGCTTGTTCCTGCACCAAAAGAACGGCTTTTTTCTCTTCGATACGTTGGTGACGCTTCTCATACACTTCATTATGTCCGTTCTTGATGTCTGCCAACAGGTCGGGCATATGTTTTTGTGCGAAGTCAAGCAAGAGGGATGCAATGGCATTGTTGCCGTATGCGTTCTTGAAATTAGCAATTAGAAAATCCCTGCGAATAATCGCTTTCTGCTTGCTCGTGAGGTTGGCAATGATGTTTATCTTTTCTTCATCTGTAAGGTAGGAATAAGGCTTTTTTTCCTCGATACCTACCGCTTCGAAATGCTCTTTGCGGAGGGATGATAGCAAGAAGAAATAAATCATCTTGTCCTCGTCTTGCCCAAACTTGCAATCGGACATATCAACCTCCAAAATCTGTTTTTTTGTGTCCTCTACAGTCTTTTCAAGGGCAATTTCCTTGTTGCGTTTGTCTTGCTTTTCCAACTTCTCTACCGGTGAAAGCGTCTGCTCCTGTTTTGTGTCATTGGTAGTACAGGTAACTTTCGGAACATAACAGAGTACGATGTCCTTGCTCTCAATACGGAAATAAAGGATGATTTCACCTGCTTCACTTCGGGTACGGATTTCTTCGCATTCTTCCGTGTAATCGTTCAAATCCTGTTCGAACTCGCTCTGTGCCTGTTCGTATTCTTCGGTGGTGTCGTACTCATCTTTTCGGGGTGCTTCGGGCTGTTCGGGATATGCCTTTGCATAATAGTTAAGGCTTTCCACTTCGTAACCCATGGCGGTAAGACGTTCTACTACGGCTTCATTGCTGTTGAAACTTTCATAGCAGAGGGATACCTCAGGGCGTTCTTCCATAAGGCGCACGGCTTTCTCCGTGAGATATGCTGCATTCATTTCAGCAAGGCAAGTACGATTGGCGCAATTTCCGCAACCACCCTCGCAAAATAACATCATATTATTTGTATTGTGAGGACACGACAGACAGAGGGTCTTGTCAAATGCGTATCGCTCCAAGTCGGTGGTATATTGCCGTTCGATGTTCCGTGCAACATCAGAGGCTTTCATTCCTCGCCAACTATTGTACTGCACCCCCTCTTTAAGATGCTTGTTGTACACCTCTTTCTGAATATCTTCCCCATAACGGCAAATTTCGCTCGCTACGCTGATTGTGATTTCGTCCTGTTCCAAAAGCTGTGCGATTTCGGGCATTAAGGAAACGAATTTAAGGCGTGTGCGGATATAGCTTTCGTTTTTACCGAACTGCACCGCCAAAGACTGCACATCGTGGCGACCACTATCAATGAGCTTTTGGTAGGCATTTGCTTCCTCTATCGGGGTAACATCCTTGCGCTGGAGGTTTTCAGTTACCGCCATTTCTTCGGCAACTTCGTCTGAAATTTCCATAACGACAGCCGGAATGTCTTCCAATCCTGCCATGAGGGAGGCACGATATCGGCGTTCTCCAAAAACAATCTCAAAGCGGTTGTCTTCTATTGGGCGTACTCCAATAGGCTGTAACACACCCTGCTGACGAATACTCTCGGAAAGTTCTGCAAGGCTCGCTTCGTCAAAATTCTTACGTGGGTTGTAATTGCTCGGCTGCACGTTTGCCAATGCTACCATTGTGATGTTTTTCTCTACTGATTGAATTGCTGTTGCTTCCATAATCATAAAAATTTAATTGGTTTTAATATTTAATTTTTTATTTTCCCTTTGTTCGGTTCTCTTTTCTGCCTGAACCGCTTGGGATTTACAGATGCTTTACAAGGACTGACGAATAAGCGATTTCCGACGCTTTTTCCGGAAAATTACTCTTTCGCAGAAAGGAAGAATTTTATAGGAAATGCACTTCAAAGCGACGGAATCAAGCGCGGCAGTCCACCTTTGCGTCTGGAAAACCAACCGGCGATGGCAGGGATGGACCGGATGAGTGGCATTAAAAGAATATAGAAAAGGAAGAATACGCTGAAAGGCGGATGGTAAAACGGATGGAACTATAAAGGGATGATTAACGATACAACGGGACAAGCGGAAGGACGTAAGACCAGACGGTGTAAAACAGGAATGGAACTTACCAGATAAAAATCCTTTGAGCCATTTCGCTAAATAAATCTGTATCAATTGCCTGTTTTACCAGAAATTTGCATTATTTTTGCAGTAACGAAACAGCCGTTTCGGAAACAGCCGTTTCGGAAATAGCAATAAAAAAGGATAAGGATATGAGATTTTTTGACAGGACAGAAGAAATAGCCTCTCTTCGCAAGATTCGCGAAATGGCCAAAAACAATGCTCAGTTTACAGTGGTAACGGGACGTCGCCGTATCGGTAAGACATCACTCGTGTGGAAGGCATACGAGGACGAACCGATTCTCTATTTCTTTGTTGCCCGGAAAGCCGAAGGCGATTTGTGTGAGGACTACCGGCTTGAAATAGAGAACAAGTTGGGGGTCCCAACCATGGGGCGGGCCGAACACTTCACTGATGTGTTCGAGTACCTGATGAAACTTTCGGCAGAACGTCCCATCACACTCTTTATCGACGAGTTCCAGGAGTTTTTCCGTGTGAACAAATCGGTGTTCAGCGATATGCAGCGCATCTGGGATCTATACAGCCCGAAGTCCCGTATTAACCTGATTGTCTGTGGTTCGATTTATTCCATGATGACAAAGATATTCAAGGATAAGAAAGAGCCGTTGTATAACCGGCAGTCGCGCTTTATGACTGTGCGTCCGTTTACCCCAACTGTTCTGAAAGATATTCTTTCGGAATACAACCCCGGCTACACGACGGAAGATCTGCTGGCCTTGTACGCTTTCACGGGCGGTGTGGCGAAGTATGTACAACTACTCGTGGATGCAGGAGCAACAGCCAAAACGACTATGCTCGACCAGATTATAAAGGCCGACTCCATATTTTTGGGCGAGGGTAAAGCGATTCTTATCGAAGAGTTCGGCAAGGATTACGGAATCTATTTCTCCATACTATCGGCCATTGCACGAGGAAAAACATCCCGTTCGGAAATTGAAAACGTGGTAGGCAAGGAAATCGGCGGTTATCTTACCAAGCTGGAGAAAGAATACGAAATCATATCGAAGAAGCAACCGCTGTTCGAGAAGAGTTCCGCCAAGAATGTCCGGTATGTCATCGAGGATAATTTTTTCACGTTCTGGTTCCGCTTCATCTACAAGTACAGCTATATGCTGGAGATAGAGAACTATGGAAGTGTGAAGATGATTATAGGTCGGGATTATGAAACTTTCAGCGGTCTGATGCTTGAACGTTACTTTAAACGTGTACTGATAGAACGGCAAGTCTATACGCGTATCGGAGGCTGGTGGGACCGCAAGGGTGAGAACGAAATAGACATAGTAGCTGAAAACGAACTGGACGATACGGCGACATTTTTCGAAGTCAAACGCAAGGCCGAAAATATCGACATGGAAAAACTGGAAGCGAAAGCAGCCGCTTTCATGCGTGCAACGGGAGAGTTCAAAGGTTATTCCCTGTCATACAAAGGGTTGTCAATGACTGATATGTAGCAATACATATCGGCATAACGTACTAACAGAAGTCACAGATTTAAAAGAACGGGAAGCGAGGGACATACCCTCACTTACCGTTTTTTTCCAAATACTCCTTCATCGCCTCATTTACAATGTCTCTCAATGACATATTCTTCTCAATAGCAAGGAATTTCATACGCGTATGAACACTCTTGTCGATAACGAAATTGCAATGTACCGCAGGCTCTTTTTCAGTTTTAAGTGGTGTGGCTTCCTTCTTTTGCGGAGATTTCTTCGTGGATGACAGCAATCCGTCCAGTCCGCTTTTCATACTGTCTTTCAATAAATCACTCTTGCCCATATTGTCTTATTTTAATTTCAAAACCTCTTGTGCTAAAGCCATATAATCTTTGGCTCCATTGCAGTTCTTATTGTACTCAAAGACGTTCTTTCCCTTTATAGGAGCTTCGGCCAGTGCCACATTGTCCCGTACAATCGTTTTGAACACTTTGTCACAGAAAGAGTCATTGATAATTTCAGCTACGCTCTTGTTGAGTGTCTTGCGCTTGTCAAACTGGGTAATAACAATGCCACCAATACTCAGGTTCGGGTTCAGGCGTTCCTTGACAATCTCAATTACGCTTGTAATCTTCGCCATTCCGCGCATGGCGAGGAATTGTGCCTGCACCGGAATAATCAGAAAGTCCGCTGTGGTAAGGGCATTGAGTGTCAGCAAGCCCAGTGAAGGTGGACAGTCAATCAGGATGTAGTCAAACTTCCGACTGTCAAGCAATTTCGCAATCAGGCCTTTCAGTATCAACTCACGTCCCGGCTCGTTTATCAGTTCGGATTCTGCCGCCGACAGGTCGAGACAGGACGGCACAACAGCAAGTCCGTTCTCCAGTTCGATAACCGGTAAGGGATATTCACCTCTCATTGCCCCATACACCGTTTGTTCTTCCTCAATGGAGAGACCACACGATTCTGTAAGATTTGCCTGCCCGTCCATGTCGATAGCCAGTACACGCTTTTTCTTCTGTCGCAAAGCAGCGGCAAGATTGATGGTGGTAGTTGTCTTGCCAACCCCACCCTTATGATTCAAAACAGCTATAATTTTTGTCATAATTTGATGTCTTTATATGCGATACAAAGATAATACTATTCTTAGTAAATACTATAATTAGTATATACTATTTTACTAAAAAAAGTATTTTAGTATTTACTACTATACTAAAATACTAATAAACTAAATGTAGTAAGTACTACTTTCAGTAATAGCTAACTTACTAACTTCCTACTTTACTATAATTAGTAAATACTACATTTAGTATTTGTTGTTGTTCAATACTATATGCACATCATCAGAACGGCAAGTCTTCCTTGTCCTCTTGCGGCATAGCTACCGGTGGTACAGGTGCATTGCTTGCGGCATCCGTCGGACTCTCTGCTTCTGAAGTTGTACCCTCACGCTTTCCGGTATTGATGAACTCCAATGCGTCTGCCGTAATGGATAGTTGAATCTGACAGTTTTCATCCTTATCCTTCCACAGTGAAGCCGAAAGTGTCCCTTCAATGAGCAGTAACCGTCCTTTGGTAAGATATTCGGATAGTCGAATATGGTTCTCTTTCTTACTCCGTACCCTTACCCAAGTAGTGATGCTGTTTCCATGTGAATAGTCATCTACCGCAATATCAAATGCAATGAATGAACCGTGTGCTCCAGTAATAACCTGGCAATCCTTGCCAATGCGACCAATTGTGTGAACGTATAACATAATAAATTCTTTTTGTGGCAGGTGGTTAATCCTACCGTTACCTTAGTTTATAAATATTCTTTATTTCCCTCTGTTTGGCCTGTTTGCGACCTCCGGGATGATTTTTTCTGCATCCAAAGGCGGCAGGAACAATCTGGCAAGGCTGAAGAGGAAAAATACGCTCACCAGCGGAGAGGAAGATTTTTGCGCTTCACTTGCGGCTGAATGCCGGCATTGACATGACTGGGACTGGCGATTACCTTTGCGGAAAAATTCAATCCACGGCAGGTTGCACGGCAGCAGAAAAGCGATAAATAGAAGTATATAAAAAAGGAATAGAAAACGCTAAAGCAGGGAATAATAAAACAGGAGAACGGACATGCAGGACTAAGATCCAAAGACTACCTTGAAACTGTGAATAGTGATATAGTTATATCATTCCGCAATTTCAAGTCTGTTCGTGTACCCTTTGAAAAATAACTTGACGCACTTTATGTAACGCGCTACACAAAGCGTGTCAGATTTTTCTTGTAGCAGGCTATCAGTCCTTATACAAAGGGATATAGAAAAAAATTATAAAAGTAACCGACAATAGCTAACGTCAAATACCCCTTGCTCCAATGACCTGATTAGACTATTAAGTCCATAATCACTTATATGTTCATGGATACACACGACGGCCATACAGATAATGACCGCTATTAATACAAAGTATCCGGATAGGGATTTACGCAGCAATGGAGCTTTGCGAATATTTTATGGTATTCTACTTATCAATATGATATGTACTATAAATAAAATTTTTAGCTTTCCTTTGAAAGTTCTCGTGAATTTCTATGGCTATTTGAAAGTAACATTTTTAAGTCATTTTTATTGATGCCCATGTATTTACATATTTTAAACTCACTTATGCCGTCTGATAACATTTCTTGAGCTGCTTTTCTATTCCTTTCATACGCTTCCAGTTTGTCAAAAATGGCATCTGTTAGAAAATCTATCCATTCGAAAAAGACCTTTTCCCCTTCTTGAGTACTAAAATCTATTGTACAGGTTTTCGCACACCTCCTATGAAGTATCAGATAATAAATTCCTCCAATCAGATTCGCCATAATAGCTTTAATATTGATTTTCGCCGGTTTAAACAGATTGTCATAAAACGCAATCAAATTTAGATTCATAATATCCCGTGTTTCTGCTGTTCTCTTTGTCGTTTCATTAATAACCGACATTTCATAAAGTAACAACTTTTGCATTACAGTGTTATCAGACAAGTTCCTATAAAGGGTCTTGAATGTTTCCGCAAAAAACTTTTTAGGTCCCAATATGTTCAGGCTGGAAACGTCAATAGTATCATTGATCCAGAAATCATACTGCTTGGCAAGCCTGTCGTAAAGGTTTTCCATTGAGCCGTATCTTCTATAAAACACATTAGCTTCTATGTTTGCAGCTTTCATCAATGCACTCAAATTGACATTACCAAAACCATATTCAGCTACAAGCTTTTCAAGTTCGGATATTACCTCCTTGTCTATTTGTTCATTTGTCCTCCTATTTCGAGCTTTCTTTTCTTTCTGTTTCACTATTATATAGTATGTTATAAAAATAAATCTGCAAAAATCAGTAAAAGGAAATATTTTTATTTTAGCTTTCGATAAACTTCTTCTTTTCTGAATTGACGATAATATCCCAAGGTAGGCTGTAAGTATTTATACAGCTATTCCATTCTCTTTTCATTTGTTTTGATATAGAGCAATTGGGTCTGTTGCAAATATACATTTTTATGCTTTACAAACAATAGACAGAATATAAAAACTACGTTTACCAATAAATTTGCATTTCAATAATAGACGTATTAATTTACTTATTTATTGCTATATTATAGGAAAATCTCCAATTTGAAAAAAGAACACTCACTACACGAAGAAAACTTGCTGCACATCTACATTAAATCCCTGATAGTTTCCGGTTGCGATAAGAGAAGTCAATTTAAATGAGACCCTAATGATTTCATATAAAGAAAACTTCATGTTGGATTATTCATGTGAGAATTATAAGAATGAAGAAGCATTATATATCGAAAAATGAAACTCTATTTTTTCTTTGAAAGAGGATGTATTACGTTTTATATTCACTGTGTAATGACATCTTATTATTTTGTTGAGAAGTGTTCTTTTACAAAGAATTTCGAAAAGGATAATACATCATCAAAATCATAGAACATATTATAAGTTACGGCTACTAAATAATCAGCTTCCACAAAAACAAGACACATAACAGGAGCCTCTGATATAATATCAATAATCGCATAGTCCTGTTTTTTTAATTCTTCTATTTTTGAGGTTATGGGGGCATGACTCTTTATATTAGATAGAATATTGATTTCTATAGAGTAATATTGTATATTTTTCTTTGATTTATTTGGGACTTTAATGAGATAATGCTTACAACAATATCCGATCTTAGCCAACTCTGTCTGTTCGTTCACATTATTACAAAAAGCGTTTAAAATAGGAGAGATTATGTATTTATGAGACGAGACAAATAAAGCAGTATCTTTGGAATTAGTATCCTCATAGACAATATTATTATCCCAACAATAATTGAAATTTTCAAGTACCTTATATGAAAACTTATCAGATATACTATCGCTACAGATTGCAGCAGCATGAAGATATGCACACATACAAAATATAGTACATAGTATATATTTTATGTTACACATAAATCTTATCTCCTTTTTATACTAACTTCTTTATAAAAATTCGCTTTAATATTGGGTGGAGTAGCATATTCAATTTCTATATAAAGTTTTTTATAAAAAACTAATTCAGAAATTGCACTATCCGCATCAACTTGAGTTGACCCCGATAATTCTTTTACTTGATCTTTAAACTCACTAAAACTTCCTATTATTTCAACGCACCCTGCTGCTCCCCATCCAATATGAGTAAGATCTTCAGGACCAGCGTGAATGTAAAAAGTTCCTTTTAGAACTATTGCACCATTATGTTGAGAATATGTATTATGTACCTCATAGGCTTTTTTATATTCTGGTGCAGGCTGCCTATTGAGCTTATGCAAGCCACTATTAACCCATCCAATTGTTTTATAAGAACTAAAATTTGGTGGGTTATAATACGGCATGAAGCGTAATGCTTTCCATGTATATTTTACACTTTGACCTTTATCATCAGTACCTTTGATATAGACATAATATACAGGGACTCCATAGAGCTCTATTTTGCTATTCTTATCCATATCACTGCATGGATAAGATTTTGCATAATAGGTATCCCCAGTTTTTGTACCAGAAATAATAATATCCACATCTCGGAGTTTCATATAAGTAAAGATTTCAATAATAAGACATATAATTTCAGCAACACATGACCCTGATAAATGATTTACAGATGGGCATAACTATGCCCATCTGTAAATTTAAAATTATTCAATACTATTCTTGATGATATTCGCTTTCCCAAATAGCATCTTCCGGATTATCGCCTTTATGACCGGCAAGCTGTATCACGAAGCTTTTTGCCGGGAAATACGGTGTGATGTGGATGTCAAGAAGCACACGGTCTTTCTGATTCGGGTCTTGTTCAATCTTCATAACCTTGAAGCGTTCGATGAGTTTGTTCGGTCCCATTACACTATCGAGGAATTTCACAACCTGACCACGTAAATCTGCTTCCGTGCGAGTAGTCCAATTTTCAAATGCCCGACGGTTCAGGAAGTCAATCAGTACCTTCGTTATATAGTCGAATACACGAACTACGGAGTAGGTCTGCAAGCCAAGATTATCTCCATTAAATAATGTCTTGGCGGAGAAAGCCATAACCTTGCTGTACTCGTTCACCATCGGCACAAGACCCATACGTTCAAGCTCGGAAATCTCGCTCTTGCGAAGGTCGAAGCGTACACTTTCTACTTCATTAAGTCCACCAAATTTCTTTCCGGCTACTACCTGAGACATTAAGGTGTTGTATATTTTTCCGGCAAGTGAAGAAGATGGCGGAATATAAAGATTTTCTTCTTCTCCAACGCTTTCCTCTCTTTGACGACCAAGCAACCAGTTACAGGTCATAATAGTATTCGATTTGAACACATCTCCACTCGTATGATTGGCATTGAAGAATATATCTACTACATCGTCCGGAGTTTCGAGGTCTTGGAAGTCTGTAACAAGAAAAACCTTGTTCTCGTATGCCATTTTAGACCACTTATCCAAAATGGCATTTGAGCCTATATATCCAGGAACGACAAGCAAGGAGTAGTTGCGACGCAGGTCAAGACGGTCAAAATTCTGTTTGAGTTCGTTGCTAATGTGGTCAGCGAAAATGGTATTGTCCAAATCCTGAAGCTGCTCCATGGTCGCATTGACAATGGTGACATTCTTCACCTTATCACTTTCCGTGTTCTTGTAAAAGAACGCAATAGTGCGATATGCGCTTTCAAGTTCCCGTGTCCTGGCAAGAGCATTCTTCAAGTTATGATTAAGAAGGTTCTCGGCGTTTTCTGCGGTTTCTTTGGCCTTGTCCCGCATTTGTTCGGCAGTGTCATTCTCACGTAAGAGTTTGAGCCATACGCTTAAGCGATTAACCAAGGCCTTACGTTCATTTTCCCACTGTTCATCCGTGAGGAAGATGTTGCGACGGGCCTTTCGTGCCGGATTAAGATTGGAATACCCATCTATGATATTTTCAAGAAAAGCGAAGCCACCAAATTCTTTGAGTTTGTCTATTGCCGATGCAGATGACTTTTGCGCCTGTTGTGATACGACTTTCTGTGAGGTTGTCGTACTGGCTGTCTGTTGTTGAGTTTCCTGCTTCATCTTAGTAAAAGATTAAAGTTCTACTTTCTTTTGATTTGCCAGAATCTCCTCGATTGATGATTCAATCACGTCCATAATGGCATTTTTGACTTCCGGATTTTCAAGTGCTTTCTGTAAAGCGCGGTTGGAAGTAAGCTGGCGAGTTATTCTGACACCCTGCTCTTTCTCAATGTCAAGTTTACTCAAGAAATCACTCTTCTCTTTAATCTTCTTGGCTCCGAAGTCTCCAAGTCCGGTGAATGTCATGATTTCCTTGATTTCATTACCTTCCGCATCCACGTGGCATAAGTCAACTGTTGGTTCAAAACGTTGGAACACATCTTCAATGGTTTCCAAACCATACACGCTTTCCGGAGCCGCAGGAGCTTCATCTGTCAGTTTTTGAACTATCAAAGTTCGGTTGGAGGGGATTTCCGCGATGGATTCGTTCGCATCGACTTTTACTTCGTTGCCTCCAATTCCATAATTGTAGATTGCCATAGAATTTACTTTTTAATATCATACTTTTTTTATAGCTCTCTTTTGGTTTTGTGACCGTGCGCAATATATGAATTATTTCTGAAACCATCAAATTTTTAGGAGCATTTTATTGGCATCTAACAAGGAAAAGAGTATATTTGCGAAATAGAATAAAATAAAAGAATAGTATGACTTACCTGAAAATGCCATTACAATTGCAATCGGCTGTTGCCAAGAAATTGCAAAGGTGTTCCTATCAGGAATCGATAGCCCAACACATCATGCTACTGATTCTTTCTCACCATGGGGAAGTTATCGGCCGAGAAGACTTTGGTTCCATGATATGGGACCTTGAGTTCAACCAACTTGTGAAAATCAGCGATTGGGAGGAAGGAGTAAAAAACTCCTTAATAAAAACGATAGAGAAATATGAAAAGAGACTACGGAATGTAGATGTGAACGTTACCCTTTTGGAAATAGAAGAAGAAAATATAGATAAAGTATCTCATATCCGAAGAAAGGCACAAATAACGGTGACCGGAATAATGGATAGAACCAACGAGAAATTCAGTTTTAACACCTCATTATATATAAGCCCTTTATCACAATAATCGAACTATGTCAGACAAGAAACAAATTGCAATAAAGGAACGAATATTAAAGCAGGCTATGGAGTTTTGGGGTGTATCCGATATACGCGATATGGACCCCGTGATAGATTTGCTGCTTGAAGTTTTTGCCCATGAGTCCAACAAGCTGCATCAAGAAATAGATCAGTCCGATTCACGGATACTTCACCGCCTGTCCAGAATACTCATAGGAAACAAATGGTCGCTGCCAAAGCCGGCCCATGCGCTTATGACTATTACCCCCAATCATGGGGAATGTTGCGAACTTGATGCCGAAGATCACTTTTATGCAGAGAAAAACATATTTGGCAAAGGGGATATTCAAGTCTTTATAACCCCTTTGTTTTCCTATAAACTGGTTGATGCAAAAGTCAAAGCAATCGCATACAACGATAGTATAAGGCATTCAACCGATAGCTTTAGCACTCCAACACGCTTCCTTGGCCCTAAAAACCGGATAGCGGATTATTGCGTCTGGGTCGGGCTGGATGTGTCTAAAGAAGTCCTGCAAAACATGGACTCTGTAATGTTTTGTATCAAGTCTTCCGATATGGGGTTACTTCCGTTTATGAATATGGCTTTCTTCTATGACTGCACAGGAAACCGATTGAATGCAAAAACAGGCCTTCATGTTGAAGATCCATATAGTAATGCGCACTACTTTGATGAAATCCGCGATTTTTATAGTGACCTATATTTTAATGTGAGTATAAAAGATGCTTCCAAAGAGAAACATACCTACCGAGAAATGTTTCCCGGTTATGTGGCCGACTGCGAGGTCCCAGATGACTCTGAGAATCTCTTTTGGGTCAAGATAGTCTTTCCGGAAATATTCACGAAAGAAAGTCTTGAAAATCTGGAAGTATATTTGAACACATTTCCGGTTGTAAACAGACAAATCGTTTACAAACAGCATAATTTCCGTTCCACCGGACGAATTATACCCCTGAAATGTCCGGGCCGTACACAATTCTTGAACATACGCTCGTTTCAAGACAACACAGGCCGGGAATATGTAAACCGACTGAACCAGTATGAGGAAAATCCGACAGGTATATTCAGCCTGTATTTTGGCGACCTTGAACGATTTGATTCGGACAGTGCCCGCTCATTAATTTCAAAAGTGTTACAATTAATGAAAGAAGACGGGAGTGCTTTTGCTTCAATGAATCCGGATGCACTTTCGACGCAGCTCAAAGAGTTGTTCAACAAGATAAATGATATAGAGAAAGGATTGGAGGCCACGCTAAAAGGAGATAACAAAATAAAGGCCTTTGTTTTAAGTGTCCCCCAAAAGGATGCGACCAATGCCGAGATAAAATATTGGGTGACTTCCGGATCTTTGGCGAACGGTTTCAATGAACGCACACTGATACAACAATTCAACATAGAAAAATATGACGCTTCAGGCATCATGTTGCGCACTTGTATGCAAGGAGGAACAACGCATGATAGCGAACAGGAACTTATTAATAGTTTAAGGTATGGTCTGTTGTCCCGGGAACGGATTATATCTAAAGAAGACATCAAAAGCTACTTGTTGCACAAGCTGGGAAAACATGTTGAATCAGTCGAAGTCGGTAATGGCGTGACTATATCTCCTGACAGCAAAAAAGGATTAATCAGAGTGACAGAGGTCAAGATAAAGTTTGGACAATTTGATAAAGATGAAATTCCCAATCTGGAAGAATTGGCCCATTATCTTGAAAAAGATTTGACTGAACGCTCTGTATGTAATTCAAACTATAAAATCAAATTCGTATGAATGATAGCAATTATAGCCCAAGTTTGGTGTCTGCCCTTAAGATAGCAAGAGGAATGGCACTTCAAGACAAGCATAACACGTTCGGCGTGTCACATCTTGTCATGGCCATGTTTGCAGAAAACACGGGTCTAAAGGAAATTTTATCCTCGATGCAGAAGGATGTCGGCTACATAATGGAATGGTTTGACACCCACCGCGAAATGTATAGGTCCAGTGGTACTTCCACAGAAGAAGTGGAACCTGATGAAGAACTGTCAAAGGTTTTGGATGAATCCGAACGGTCTAAAATTAAATTAGGAGCGGATTCCATAGACTCCATCTGTGTGTTTACCGCCATATTGCGTGAAGGTGTCGTGTATTCGCATCAGCAGATAGAGATGCTGGATGTTTCGGAAGATGACATATTGTCCCACTACAATGCCCTTACCCCGTTGCATTCTTATCAAGGAGAGGAAATGCAGATAACAGCAAGCGTTCCTTATGCCGACAACCTAAAAAAGCAAGAAACCATCAATGCCGGTGGCTTTGTCGTCGGTAGGGAAAAAGAGGTCCGTACTATTTTAGAATGCCTCGAACGCTCAGAGAACAAGGGCATACTGATTGTCGGTGAATCCGGTATCGGGAAGAGTTCCATCATTAACGCCTTTGTCAAAGATATCTGTGAGAATGAAGACGAGATGTTAAAGCAAATATCTATTGTCGGACTCAATACGGCAAAACTGCTCGCATCAACCTCGTCTGAAACGGAGATAGCACAAAAAGTTGTCAATCTGATGCACAAGCTCAACCAATTGGAACAAGCTGTGCTGGTGATTGATGATTTACAGGTCCTTTTGGAGAACAGCGTATCAGGCAAAGCATCCACACTTATCAACATATTAAGTGCGCAAATCAGCGAGGGAGCCGCAAATCTTGTTCTCACACTCACGAACGATTCTTACCGGAAGAACATCGAAAAGCATCCGATAGAAGGGCGTCTTGATATCATAAAGATTGAAGAACTGGATACGGCTACACTTGAAAGTGCCATACAATTACATAAAAAAAGGATTGAAAACTATTACGAGCTGAGAATTTCAGATGCGTGTATTAAAGATTCAATCGCACTCTCCAAACGATATTTTAAGGAACGCAGCCTGCCATATGCCGCCATCGACCTGCTTGACAGAACCGCTGCTGCCGTCCGGCTATGCAATAAGAATGCACGAGCCAGTGTATCTGATTTGGAAGCGGATTTTGAGGAAATAAAGAGTCTCGACGAAAAAATATCTGAAGGGCCGCTTTACTTACTATACCGTTCTGTATTCAGCAAAATCAGTGTCGTATTGACCACCAAACTGTCAGACAACTATGTATGGGATAAAGAAGATGACATCGCGATAAAAGCAGGACGTTTGTCGGGCATCATCAAAGAATTAAAGGCACTATCCGACCAGTCTATTGAAGAGATACGCTCTTCGGAAATAGAGGCGATTGTAGCGGAGTGCACCAATATACCTATCGGAAAAATACAAGCCCGCGAGAAGGATCGACTTTTGAGCATCGAGAGCAAATTGCAAGAACGGGTCAAAGGACAGAACCGGGCCATTACGACTTTATCAGATGCCATTATAGAATCACGCAGCGGACTGAGTGACCCCAAGAAGCCTATAGGTTCATTCTTCTTCCTTGGCCCTACCGGAACGGGAAAAACAGAACTCACAAAATCACTGGCCGAGTTACTGTTTGATGACGAATCAGCCATGATCAGATTTGACATGTCCGAGTTCAAGGAAGAACATTCGGCTGCATTGCTGTATGGTGCACCTCCGGGATATGTAGGATATGAGGAAGGTGGTTTACTGGTCACTCAAATCAGACAGAAACCTTATTCGGTAGTGTTATTCGATGAGATTGAGAAAGCCCATAGCAGCGTTTATGATGTTTTCCTGCAAATGATGGATGAAGGCAAGATACATGATAAACTGGGCCGGGAAGGAGATTTTTCAAATTCCATAATCATTTTCACCTCCAATATCGGAAGCCAGTGGATTGTGGAACAAATACAATCCGGACATACTCCTGATTCCGGAAAGCTCATCGAGGTTATGGCACAGTATTTCCGACCTGAATTTTTGGGACGTCTCACCGAGGTGGTTCCGTTTGCGCCAATAGATGAAAATGTCGCCAAACAGATATTCAACCTCCATTTTGGAAGATTGCAAGAACAACTGATGAAACAGAAAAACATCCAGTTGAATTTGTCGGATGAAGCATTGCAACATCTGGCAAACAAAGGGTATTCTCCCAAATACGGCGCACGTCCGATAGCAGGAGTCATAAGAACTTATATCAAGAAGTCCGTATCTCGTCTGATTGTCTCTGAGCAAATCAAGTCGGGTGACAACATCGTCATAAACTATCGAAACGGTGAACTGATATGGGAACAATGTTAGCGCAAAAGAAACCCTTGGAAAGCATCCAACGCAGTCAGGCAATAAATTTTGTCGCAGAAATCTTTTATGATGAACTTCAATTTATTCTTGACCGGCGGCTGTTGGACCATACTATGGTTAATTGCCATGGTATGAACAGTCGTGTGAAATCCAGAGATGTATTAAGTGTTTCGGTACAGCATATCGCGGCGACAAATGCCGACAAAGAATATATATTGCTGAATCTGGCAAGAAACAGCATCTATCATCAATTGCCGGAATTACTATTTCATCCATTGGTGCTTAGCACACCGGGCATGAGCAACAAGGAGATAGTTGAAGCCATCCGAGCCAATGAAAAACAGGATAAAGAGCTTATACAATTCTTTGCACCCTTTGATACAGAGTTTTTCAAAGAAAAGGTCCGTATCAATAACCGCCATCTGAATTTCTTTTCAGACCCGGACTCCAAGAAGAACTTCATCAAGATGATTGAAGTTATGGAAAATGTCGAACTATCCATTACTTCCCATCAGAAATATAAGCTGTTCCTATTCCTCTGCAATGCAGAACGGTATAAAGAGAACCTGCCTGCTATCGAGCAACTGCTTCTTATCGTTTTGGGATTGAAGGTGAAACTGCGACTGGAAGTCCATGAGATTGATGAAACGGTTTACCTTTCCGTCGGTTCCGGATGTGTCGGACAGACATTAGGCCTTAATGGTCTAATGATAAGCGAAACCGATGATTTGACGGCGACAATCATCCTTGATACTCCGACAGATGACTATGAGGAGGTAAAAACGCATCTATCCAATGTCCGCCGGATACTTGAATTTTTCATCCTTTCAACAAGAAATATCGAAGTTGATTATCTGGTACGTGGAGAAACGGATTTTATACTCGGAGAAAACCGATTAGGATATAATATGAACTTATGAAAAATCTAATAATATGAAGATATTGCTATATTTCTTTGCACGTTATTTATTGGCTCCATTATTTGTAGCCGTGATGATATTTGTCTTGACCGGAATAAAAACGATCAAGAGCAAACTTAGCCTGAAGAAATTAATCATATTCATTCTTCTGGCTTCCATTGCCGTCGCTTTACCCAGCCTGTTCGGTTTCCTAAAAAACGAATACGTCTGGGGAGGCTTGACATTCACGATATTGTCCTATATCCTCCTTGGAGCATTGTTCTGCAAACTGTCAACCTCCGATTTGTTCGGAGCAATCGGTATTGGCAGTTCCCGAACAGCGGTCATTCTCACTCTAACCACAATATGCGCTTTAGGCGGATGGTGCTACTATCTGCTGTTTGAACTGATAAGCAAGCTACCTTATTCGCTATGGAACACAACAAATATCCTATGGTTTGCAATCCCATATCTGATTATGTACAGCAGAACCCTGTTCCTGGACATCCCGCACCCGATATATACCCCATGGGAATTGAGCTATGGTACCTTTGACCGGAAATATTGGGACAACATAGACAACTTCGGCTTCCGAACGGTCAAAGTCAAAATCAAACGGAATATAAAAGACCCGACATACGCTTCGTTGGTTGTCCGCCTGCCCAATGAAATATCTCTTGGGAATTGGTTCAATTGGGTTATCGAAGACCAAAACAGGCGTTTCCCCCAAAACAAGATTGAAACAGAGAAGGAAGATATGCAAATCGGATGGATGTTCTATACCTCAAAATGGTTTAACTTCCCGTTGTTCATAAGAATACTTGACCCCACTCTGACGAGTGAGAGCAATAAGATTAAGAATAATCAAACGATATATATCCGGCGTGTACAAGTAGAAACAAAAACATCATAATATATGAAAACACTAACATATTTGCCTGTAAACTGGGTCAATGGTCTGAAGCTGACCAGTCAGCATTTCTTTGCAAACCAATATTGCCAAACGGAAGCTCTCAACCGCGAAGCAGGAAGGAGTCTGACCAGTTATAACTATGGTCTTGGAGAGGTCCTTGAAGGGATAGGTGACAATCTTGAAATAGAGATTTCAGGTGATACCATGTCCACTCTCTGTGTCCGCCTGAAAAGCTGCAACGCTATCACCAAAGGCGGTCTGCCCATCGTTTATTACGACGGTTTATACGGGGATGAGAAACCCTGTGCAACCATTTCAGAATCCGGTCTGCAAGCCGAGGACAGCGAGTATATGGTACTAATATCCGTAGATCCGTATCACTTGATACCTGTCGGTGAACCGGACCCGGAAGAGGTGCCTTTGCATCACCCGTATGTCTTGCCGAGCATAAAACTCCATATCGTTCCCAAAAACCAAGTCAACAAATCTTTCTACAGCCAGAATTTTTTGCTGGTGGCAGAGGTATGCAGACAAGGGAATACCTATAAAATCAATCATCAATATATTCCACCGGTACAACATTCCGCTTGCCACGATGGGATTAAAACATTCATTTCCCAATTGGCACGTACCCTACAGTCGATAAAAGAAGACGTGAAACTCATTTACAGCAGGAATGTTGCTGACAAGCGTAGAGATACGCTTGCCAATAATACATTTGAGCTGTGTAAGGCTTTCTCGGCCTTTTACAACTCAAGAATCTTCTTTATCGAACAAATCGCCTTAGAGCAACCGCCGATATATCTTGTGCAGGCCGTGAATGAGCTTGCAAACGGTCTGAACTCCGCTCTTCAAAGTCTTTCCGAAACGGAAAGAGAACAATTGCTCCAATACTTCTATGAGTGGACCAATGTCACACCCTCTGAATTTATCACGAAGATAGAGAGCCTAACCAAGCTTATGTATGACCATACCAATATAAACCAATCATTGCAGACGGCAGGGGCATTTGTGACACTGCTCAGCAATATGTTCCACAAAATGAGTGAACTGGAATACATCGGAATGGTTCGTGAGAATATTATAGTAGGAGACGAAAGTCACGAAACAATAGAGGCTCAAAAGAAACGATCATGGTCGTTTATAGGTTGAGCGATTAAATCATAGCAAGTATGGAAGCAGAAAACAAAAAAGCTCGTTTGAAAGCGAAGCTCCGATTTACTTTGGTATTCGCTATCGCACTGATTGTGACCACAACCGGAGGTATCGTAACGATTGTGACTGCACAAAAAGGAATATCCCTTCTTGAAAGCAAGAAGGCCGAATATGACAATGTGTTCAAGAAACAGGCAGAACTTAACTTCCAGATAGAAGAATTGTTCCGGGACTTGAACAATCTGAAGACCAAGCGGCGAAATTCGAGTGAACACAAGCACATGCAAAAATTGATAACCAAAAAACGGTTATTAATGGAAAATGACATTGCAATGCAGGCCGATAAAAGCAAGTACGAAGTGTATAAAGCTATGCTTGAACAGATCCGTGTCATCCAATCATCAATGGATGACCTTGACCGCGAAAGCAAAAAGCGTGAAAGCAACATGGAGCAACTTGAAAAGTGTAGAATCAAATATCAGGAATTAACCAAGAATAAACTGACGAAGCCATGACAAAAGACGAAATGCTATGGGGAAACATCCGTTTCCTCCTGCTGCTGATTTTCTCAGTAGCCGCAATTTATATCATACTTTGCCGGTATATACTCAACGTACCGACAGAGGACAGTTCGGAGTTGATAAACGAAATCAACCATTCCGAACGCATTTTTGAAATCCAGCATACACATATGCAGCAAGCGCAGAACATCTGGAATGAGATTGACTCTCTGGACTTCAACATTCATCAAGTACAAAAGATGGACGAGGTGAAGGATGGGATTTACCAATTGCAGCATATATACAAGGAAAACAATATGAATACGAAATTCCTTTTCGGCGTGTTGTCCTCCAGAATGCTTAAATGCCAATTCGACATAAAAGAGGAATTGAACAGTCTGGTACATAACAATGCACTGATTGAACGGGATTTGGAAGAATGTAAAGCCAATTTATAAAACATTCGCAATGGATAATAAGAAAACTATAACAATCATCATATTGGGACTGGTTGCCATGGCAGGTATCCTTTTGTTTTTGTTCCTGCCTTCGAAGTCGCACCTTGCCAATATTGACTTTTATGTGTATGACACCAATGATAATTTTCATTATGAGGTCAATGAGCGGTTGGAGCTATTAGTCAACGATACGGCAGCGATTAAAGGCAAGCGGCTCATTTGGGAAATGGGAAACGGTGATACACTGATGAGAAATACGGATGTGTCATACACTTACCGTAAGGCCGGCAAATATCTTATTACTTTGAAAATAGACGGAAAACACTCCGTAAACAAGTATATCAAAGTTATCTCAGGGCTGGAGCATGAGGCCATTGATTCCATACCCCGTATAAATGGAGTGTCAGAGGGTTATCAAGGTGAAGAGCTGGTCTTTTCGGCAGAAGGCTATGGTATGGACACATGGCTATGGGAATTTGGAGAAAGCGGTACTGTGGACGCATACGAGCAGCAAGTCGTGTATTCGTATGATATTCCGGGAGAATACACCATCTCATTACAAACCAATACGACGAAATATCCGGTGAAGCACCGTATAACCATTCTCCCACGCTTTGAAAAAGCAGAGGAACTGGTCACGGTGGATTCGTTGGTACTGGTACAGAATGATATAAAAAAACACTTGCAAGCCATAGCTGACGCCAAAGTCTCACAAAAGTCGGTCTATTACGAACATACGAATTATATCCGTAACAAATATTTTTGCATTGATGCAGACCAGGTAGTGGTCGTCATCAATGATGAAAAATACAATGACTTCAACGGCTATTGTCAAGGACTGCATTTTCTTGAAAGCAACAGGAAAAAGCGTGTGAGTATTGATGATGTAAAAATTGACGATTTGAATTGCGTCAAGTCCATCCATGTGACACAAAGTTATATTGAAAAATGAAACAACTGAATCTCATACGAAATCTGTTTTCTGTGGCCGTGATGATTACTCTTGCGTGCAACGTATCTGCCCAAGTGTCCATCCGCGACAGAATACAAATAATGGATAGGGATATATTCAATTATCCGGAATTAACAGAAGCTCCTGTCAAAACAAAGAAAAGCAAGACAAACAGAATTGTCTATTCGGACAGGACTGGAAATCAAAGTTATGAAGACCCGTATTTCCAGCGTAAGCGGTCTTCACACGGGATTGGCACACCCTATTACATAGTAGGTGAAAAGAACGGAACCTACAAGCTCGTTCAGGCTGACCCAGACATTACAGGCAAGCCCAAGTCGATAATAGGTTTCCTGTATAACAGCAAGAGACACTTTAAGGAACCCCGTAAAGTCAATTATGCCGGATGGATACCATCGGAAAATGTACTGATGTACGACCATGCCCGTATCAATCCCCGCAACAACCAGCCGATAAGGTACCGTATAGGCATAAACAGCATTAACAAGCTGTTCGATATCCATCAATTCTTCAATGGAGATACCCTGAAAATATACGGAGAGCCGTTTTTGAAAACAACAACGGATGCGGTAGTTGTCAGCGGAGAGGTTGTTTACCTATACAAGTTAGACAAGAGCGGCAAATCCGCATTGATTTCCAATGTTCCCGCATTATCAGACAGTACCAAACGCTTTTTAGGGTGGGTTCCCGCTGACCTTCTTGCAGAAGTCGGCCAAAATGAGGTGTATCATATTGATTATTCACGATACCGTGATTCTTTGTTGTGTGCTGTCAACCTAATGTATCCCGATACGTTGGCATTACATAATGCGAATATTCAGGGTACGATGTTGTTCAACCTGGATGGAAACCCGGCAGGGCCTATGACGAATGGGAATATCCGGCTGAACTATCCTCTGTCCGTCTGGGACAAGAACTGGAATAAGATTATCAATATCAAAGGCGGAGACATCATGGTTTCCGATGTCCGAAAGATGGAAGCGGAAACCAAAAACGTGAACATACATGTACTGTTCAATGATGCCGACCTACCTTATCTATCCCCATATATCAATGTGCTACAGAACCTAAAGCTGAAAATGAAGCCCGAATATGACTACACTTTCTCAGCAACTTGCATATCCTCCAACGGAGAAAACAGACATTTGGCTCCAACCAAGGACTTTTCAGCCTGGCTCGACTATATCAAACAATCCATTTCTTCCAAGCGGAAAAACGAACAAGAGGAACAATCATCGTTTTACGGTTTTGGCGGGGCTATCAAACAAATCTCCCGTTATGATAACGAAAGCCGTTTCAGCAACAATGTATTTGTCATTTTAGGGTCAAAGCAAACTTTATCCTTGCACGAGCAACAACTCTCGTGGCTGGCAACCCAACCGGCAAGGCTTCTGTTTGCCCAGATAGACAGAGCATCAGGCACTTCTTATCAGGACTTCCTATTGCAGGCCAAATCTATTCTGGACAGCCATTCTACGAAATACATAGACCATATATCCAATTATATCGCAGACAGCAGACTGGTAAAGACGGAGCTGTTCAAGAACATAGAAGCTACGGATGCCAACTTATACCTGTATGATGCTCCATACAACAGCCTTACGGTAGGAGGAATCTTATTCCCTAAAGGTAGAAACAGACTGGAAAGCAACGCTTTGGAAACAGCCTTGGATTCCGTATTATGGCAATCTTTCGAGACGGACAGCCTACTGTTGCACTCACTTAAAGATTATGAGCGAAATATAGGTGTCCTAAGAAGCCGTCCCACATCCGAACTGACGCATATATTCCATCATACGGAAAATCCTGACAGTATGAGCCTTGACGATATAGATAGAAACAGCGTGAATGACACCTACTATATAAAGGCCTCCGTAGCGGACAGTATAATGGACGGGTACGAATATGGATATCTACTCGATGACAAGGAAGTGATGGAACTGCTGCAAAGCTACAGGGGACTGCTCCCGGAGTTCTCAGATAACATAGGGAAAAAGGAGCTAAGAGTGCTTCGCAAGCAATTTAACCGGCAAAAGAAAAGCATAAACAGAAGTTTCTATCGAAAAGTATTGCCCAGAAATCCATATTTGGCTCAAATCTTCTATTGTAAGACGGGAGTCATGGCCAATGACAGCCTTTTAAATTCAACAAAGGTGAAGAAACTAAAGAAAAGAAAGGTTGAACTGACGGACTTTAATAGTGGCTATACAACCTTGATTTCAAAGATGAAGAGACTGGAAGACATATATCAACGCAACCTTTTCAGACCTGTATTCATCACCGGCAAGAAATATTATTTTATTCCGAAACAATTAATACTGTAAATAAAATGGAACCAACAAGAGAACAACTACAGGCAGAGATTCTTGAAATCCTATATCAGAAGTGCCTCCAGAAGCCAATATGGGTATCTTGTGCAGAAATATTTTGGAGCATCAGCAACCTCAAGGTATCAGAACGGAGTGTCAAGGACGTTCTTGACTGGCTGGTAAAAAACGACCTTGTAATTTATCAAGCGGATAAATACCAGATTGCCAAGCGCGAATTTATGGATATATCAAGACGTAAGGCTCTTGAGAAAAAAGAGACCGAAGAAAATGCCGAAGTCCGGACTGTAGAGTATGGAACATCCATTCCGCCTCACACGATGAACCATCATCCATGGCTTGAACGAGAGTACCAACAACCTGTCGCAAAATCATCAAACACAATGTTTGCCATCATAGCATTAATAGCCTTTCTGATCAGCGGCACACTTGTTGGCATACTCCTGTTCAACAGCTTCGCAACGGAACGGCGCAATAATGCAGAACTGACATACCTTCCGGACAGCATACAGGTTCCCTCGTTACAGGTTAGCACGCCCGGATATATCCGTGACGCATATACGACCAACCGCAACTTCAAGAACATCCAAACTTCGCTGGAGACACAGCAACGGATTAATTCTGAACTTATGGATATCTGCAAGGCACAACAATCCCAGATTAATATACTGACAACTTGCTCCAAACAACAAGCGGCGGACATCGAACATTTGGAAAAGGAACGGAAGATCTACACATGGATGATTGCCCTTGCACTCCTGGTATTAAGTTCATTGCTCATCTGCCGATACGGGCGTAAGAATTAGGACATACGCAAACATTCAGACTACATAGTCAATCTGCTAACGGTATCTGCCACTTTCATGCGGTGGATATCGTTTTTATGCATTCCGGCAGCAGTTTACTTTCCGGCGGTTTCGTCCGTTCTTGATGAAACTTCTTCTACAAGTGTTATTGTACAATGCCAGGAATCAATTTAATAGCGACACATCATCAACGGGGCGTGTTTCTAATCATATAGGACAGTGGCTTTATACACGAACATTAGTTTAAAACGTGTTAAAATGAAAATAACAGCAAAAAAACGCGCTAAAAAATTTGGAAAAATGAATATAAGCACTTATATTTGCTCACATCAAAGATGATGTTTTATTTTCTTCTCTTTTTCCCACAATAAAACTGAGTCATCCGGAGGCTGAGAGGAAATTTCAAAAAATCGTTTTTGAGGTTTTCTCTTTTTTGCATCTATACCGGTTAGGGCGCAAGGACGGAGAAACCGAAGTAAAATAATTAAGTTTAACCCATTAAATCCAAGTATTATGGCATTTAGAGCATCATTGGAACTTAACAACAAGGAATTTGACGTCCTTTATTCAAACTATGAGTTTAGTCGTAACACAGACCCTAAAGGTATGCCCTCTTCAAGCGTATTGGGTGGTAGAGTAAAAGCAACCATCGAATCAACAGAAGACACTTCTGTCATCGAAGCGATGTTGAACAGCCCTTTCAAACCTGTAGAAGGAAAGATTATCTACAAAAAAACGGAGGAAGATGCCAAGATGAAGGAGATCCAGTTCAAGAACGCATACATCGTTCACTACTCGGAAACTCTGGACGCGAACAACGATGTGCCTATGACAATCACCATTACGTTCTCCGCTGAAGAAATCATCGTCGGCAGCGCAGCTCTTGACAACCGTTGGCCGAAGAAATAAATCGGCGTACATAGGTAAATCCTAAATCAAAACATTTGTCAGGCCGTCCGACGGACTTCCGCCGGGCGGCTTTGGCAATTTGGATATAAACCGTCAAATATAATGCCGCCATGCTGGAACAAAAAAAAGTCACATTGGAAATAGCCGGCATACCCATGCCGTCGTTTGTGCAGTTGATGCTCAAACAGAGCATCAATGAGCATCACTACTTTGAGATAACGCTGGATATCCAAGCCATAGAAGCCTATGGTGTGGAAATCCCGGAGGCGTCAAAAGACTGGGTTGGGAAAAAAGTAATCATGGACTTCGGCGGCACTATTTTTGTCGGCGTGGCCACCATGGTGGGACTTCATCGTTCCGGTGGAACACACGGAAATATAAAAGTGACGGGATATTCGTCAACATTCCTATTGGAGTCAGACCACACTTGTGCCTCATGGTGCAACAAATCCTTGTCTGACATCGTTAAGGAACTTACAGACAAGGCGGGAGTGCAAGCTCTTGTCAATCCAGAAACGAAATCGAAGTTGGAATACGAATGCCAGTACGAGGAAACCAACTTCAGATTCATACAACGGCTTGCCCGCCAATATCAGGAATGGCTCTACTACGACGGACAGAACCTTGTATTCGGGAAGCCACAGGCCGGCTCGACGACCAAGCTGACATACGGCGAGGAACTATCCGTGCTCGATGTCTGCTCGCAGACACTTGCCCGACCAATAAAGGGAAGTTCTTACCATTCGGTGAACGACCAGACCTATAACGGCCAATCCCCCGATACCGCAGCCGGACAAAACACATTGGGACAAGCGGCCTTTGACTCGTCATTGGCTTTGTTTACCGCTCCCGCTGTCCAACGGGCGGAGCCGCGCATAACCAATAAGGGTGAACTTGACGCCTATTTCCAACGCAGGCAGCAAAGCGACAGCGCCGCATCCAGTTTCATCACCGGGGAAAGCGATTGCCGCATCCTCACGGTGGGCAGTATCATAGATGTTCATACCGCTATCCATACAGGAATAGGTATCCACGTAAAAAATAGCATCGGCACCTATATCATTACGGAAATAACCCACGTAGCCGGTATGGGTGACAGTTACCAGAACTATTTCACCGCACTTCCGTCCTCTATTCCCACCCTTCCATGCCCGGATGTACCTCTGCCTGTCGCTCATACACAGCAGGCCGTGGTTGTCAGCAACGAGGACCCGAAAAAGTTAGGCCGCGTCCAAGTCAAGATGAACTGGCAGACCGGTCCGATGCAAACCTCGTGGATACGGGTGCTCACTCCCGACGCAGGTACAAGCGACAAAGTGGCCACAAACAGAGGATTTGTATTCATACCCGAAAAGGGAGACCAAGTCATGGTGGCATTCAGATATGATGACCCGAACCGTCCGTTTGTACTTGGCAGCTTATTCCATGGAAAGTCAGGCACCGGTGGCGGCAGTTCAAACAAAACAAAAAGCCTGACTACCCGCAGCGGTTGTACCATAACGCTTGATGATGAAAAAGGAAGCGTTATGATGAAAGATAAGGAAGGCAACAGCTATACGGCAGACGGAGAAGGAAATATCACAATATCTGCCTCTAAAAGCATCACCTTATGTGTTGGAGAAAACAAAATAATGATTGATAGCGAAGGCAATATATCATCTAATGCGGAAAAGGACATAACAGAGTCCGCGGGTGCCAATATTGCGCAATCGGCAGAAAATATTGATTGTACAGCAGGCAGCAATTATAATATCTCCAGTACTGATTTTACAGCAACCGGCAGCAGCAGTGCCACGGTCAGCGGTACAACAAAGGCTACGATAGATTCTTCCGGAACCACAGCCGTAGCCGGAACTATTGTCAAATTGAATTAACAGCATATGAGCAACGCCATACAACAAATAGCAGACAAGATGCTCTACCAATGGGAAGATGCAGTCAGGAAACCGGTCAAGTTAATCCGTATCGTCATCAATCCGGGAGACGAAAGTATGCTTGATGCTTTCTATGACTATATGCTTGCCCTTGATAGCGAAGAGGAAGATATGGTGTTCCTCATAGAACTTCCGTTCAGTTCCAGAACCGATTTCTCAAAAGATGTTGTAGGGTATATTGCACAACAAGTAGAATACTGGAATAACTCAAAGAAACCCGAAGATATTGTCTTTGAACGTGTTGATTGGATAGCTGATTATAAGTCGGAAGAAGCGGAAAACGATGCCTCCGTCGCAGTTGCCAACTTCAACAAGCTGACAGAATCCCTTGTAAAAGGGACTGATATGAAATGCAGTTTTGTCTTTAACCTAAAGAACACATACGACTATGACGGATGTCGTGAATGGTTTGAAAAGGCTCTTGCTCTGCCATTCCACAAGCAAATGGTATGGGGGATATCCGACATAAAAGACTATGAACAGTTTGGCAAACTAATGGCCAAACACTCCAATGACGCGGTGTCTATTTATCCGCCAATAGATTTAGACGGTGCAATGGAGCAACTCGCGGAACAAGCGGCGAATGAAGATAAGAGCGACCCGGCAGCCTCGAATTTCAGGCTGGCATTAATCAAACTGATGAACAGTGTGAAAAAAGGGAACGCAGCGCAAACAGAGGAATTTGCGAAGAAATGCCTCGATATTGCTCTCGAAAATGTGAAGAAAGACATTAACTGGATCAGTCAATTTGTAACCGTATATACAATTCTATATACAGACCAGATTTCCCGTAAGGACCACAAGACGGCCATGTACTTTGCCGACAAAGCCGTAGAAGCCGCTGAAATCGGGGAAGAAAAATTAGATCCCTCTTTAGCTTGCCGATTGCTCGGAAACACCTTATTGGGGAAAGCCTCCATCTATGTACGAGAGTCGCTTTGGAAAGAAGCGGCAGAGACGTACTATCGCGGTGCTGAAGCATACTCCAGATGCAACGATTACCTAATGCAAAGTGAAGCATTGAGGCTGTGTGGTTGGTGCCGGGAAAATAATTATGAGAAATCGTTAGCTGCGGAATGTTATGTGGAAGGTTTCAGACTTTCAGACAAACTTTCCATAGACCTGATAAAGAACTCCTCTTATCCTCTCCTGTTATTAAGCCTGCTAAACAGTTCGGCACGCTCCAAGCTGGTCAGTGACGATGAAATAAATGAAGTTCTGACCAAAGTGTTAGGAGATAACTGGGAGAATTATTTGTATGAGTATAAAAGAAATTTAGGAAAATACAATGGAATGGCTGACCAACATATTGCGAAATCTTGAAGGGCTGTTCACTAATGCAACCGAATATGCCTATGCGAACCCTAAAGTGGGGTACTTAGTAGTAATCTTTCTGCTATTGGTTTGGCTTGTCGGACTGATATTCGACTGGAAATGGACATACGCCAGACCCGGAAGCTGGGGAGGAAATTTCTTTCTTGACTTATTGGGTCCAACCGGATTCCGATTTTGGCTCGGTGTAATTATTGTGATTGCCATTGTTGCATCTGCCTATTTGTATTTTCGAGTTAAATAACGATAAAAACTGACAGTTATGGCGGACACAGGCTATTTCGACAGCGTAAGTGCTAACCTAAAGACCGGCGTAGGCGCGCAGGTCAAGGGTATCTCGGAAGGCGTCAAGGCGAACTCCGAGGCCGGTGTGTCACCGTCCGTCAATGCCCTCGACACGGGCGTCAAGGCGGCAGCCGCCATCGGCGGCCTTGCCGACGGCCTGAGCGAAGCCGCGATGCTCCCCGTACTGGGTGCCATGGGCATGAAGGGCATGGCCTGCCTGCCTATCTCCAAGCAGCTCGACCCTGTCATCGGCGTGGACATCCACCTCGTGACGATACCCCCGTCCCCCGTCGTGCCGATGCCTCACCCTTATGTCGGGATTCTCCTCCGTCCGCAGGACTTCATCGCGGCGGCGGTCTCCTCGTTCATCCCCCCGCCACCGACAGCGGAACAGACGGGCGACGCCGACAGCGCGAAGCTCGCCGAGGTGGGCCACACCGTGCTGACGATGGCCGTCGGGATGCTGGGCGCCACCGTCAAGATAGGCGGCTTCATCCCCCGCGCGGTTGCATCCACCCCCACGCGGAGCATCCCGCACATCCCCATGGGCGCAGGCTGGGCGGCCCCTTCAGCGGCGATACCCAAGAACAACGGCCACGCCTTCATGGGCAGCCTGACGGTACTTGCCGACGGGATGCCCTTCTCGGGCGGCGGCGCGCACCTGCACCTTGACTGCAACGACGTGGGCATACCGAGCGTGCACAAGGTTCCGGGCATGTTCCTGCCCACGGGTGTCATCAACCCGATACCTCCCGCCAGACAGATACTCACCAGCCCGGTCCCCGTCCCCCTCAACCCCATGGCGGCACTCGCCCGCAAATGCACGGGGGCGTTCGGGCGTTTCTACAAGAAAAAGACCAGGAAGCTGGCGGACAGGCTGCACAGCAAGGTCAACAGGACGATAAAGAGCGAATCCCTGAAGAACATGCTCCACAAGGCCATCTGTACGGTCACGGGCCACCCGGTGGACGTGGCCAGCGGCACGTTCTTCACCGACGAGGAGGACTTCTGGCTCGACGGCCCGGTGCCCCTGTCATGGGAGCGCACGTGGTACAGCCGCAGCGACTACCGGGGTCCTCTGGGCAACGGGTGGCACCACGCCTACGACATGGGCGTCGTCGCGGACACGGAAGAGGGCACGCTGACGCTCCGCATGAGTGACGGCATCCCGGTGGCCTTCCCGCTGCCTACAGCGGAGGAACCCTCGTTCATCCTCTCCGAACGCAAGGAGGCCCGTCTGGAACAGGACGGCGGCTACTGCGTGTGGGACATGGCCGAGGACCTCTACTACCGCTTCACGCGCAAGGAGTACGATTCCGTGCGCCTGCTTGAGAGCGTGACCGACTGCAACGGCCTGGGCATCCGCTTCGACTACACGAAAGAGGGCCTGCTGCGCTCCATCACCGACAGCGCGGGCCGCCGCCTGAGGGTGGAGCACGACACGAGAAGCGGACGCATCCTTGAGATATGCGGCCCGCATCCGGAAGATCCGGAGAAAGAGATTACCCTCGCCTCCTACGAGTACGACGCCGACGGCAACATGACCCTCCAGCGCAACGCGGCGGGCGACGTGATGACATACGAATATGCCGGAAGGCTCATCGTGAAGGAGACATGGCGCAACGGCCTTGCGTGGTACTTCGAGTACGACGGTACGGGCGTGGGTTCGCGCTGCGTACACACGTGGGGCGACGGCGGCATATACGACCACAGGCTCACGTTCCGGGAGGGAGTGACCGAGGTGCTCGACAGCCACGGAGAACTGACGGTGTACCACCACCGCGGCGGCCTTGTGTGGAAGAAGGTCGATGCCAACGGCGGGGAACACCTGTGGCGTTACGACGACAGCCGCCGGCTTCTCGCACAGACGGACCCGCTCGGTAACAGCACCCTGTACAGGTATGACCGCTGGGGGAACTGCACCGACAGCTCCGACCCGTGCGGCGGCAGCGTGTCCGCCGTGTATCCTGCCAAGGGGAACCTGCGCAACCGTCCCGTATCCGTTACCACGCCGGACGGCGGCACGTGGGAGTTCGGCTATGACCGCTCGGGCAATCTGGTGAGCCGCACCAACCCCGAAGGTGCCGTCACGAGGATGACCTACCGCAACGGTGCGGTGGCATCGGTGAAAGACCCCTACGGCGTGGTGACGAGGCTCGCCTATGACCGTTTCCATAACCTCACGGAAGCCTCCGACAGCCGGGGGAACACCTCGCTGTACGGCTACGACCTGCTGGGCAGGTGCGTGAGCGTCACCAACCCTAAGGGTGCGGTACAGAAAAGGGAATACGACCCCGTGGGCCGCGTGGTGCGCGTGCTCGACTTCGACGGCAACGACATACGCCTGTCCTACGACGGGATAGACAACCTCACGGAATACCATGACAACGTCCAGCACGTGGAGTACGGCTACTCCGGCATGTGGAAGCTGACAAGGCGCCGCGACCACCGGGGCGTGGTGAGCTTCCGTTATGACCGGGAGGAACGCCTGCGCCGTGTGACAAACGAGAGGCTCCAGAGCTACGAGTTCACCCTCGACGCTGTGGGCAACGTCACCGCCGAGAAAGGCTTCGACGGGGCCGTCCGTCGTTACCTGCGTGACAGGGGCGGACGCGTCGTCAGGGAGACGCTGCCATCGGGAACGGAAAGGGAATACGGCTATGACGCCTGCTCGCGCGTGACGTGCGTCTCATACCCCACGGCAGGCGACCCCGACCAGACCTACGCCTACGGGCTGTCCGGCAGGCTGGTGCAGGCATCGAGGGGGGAAAGCACGGTGGAGTTCGCATACAACTCCCTGGGGCTTCCGGTCCGGGAGACGGCTGACGGCAACACCATACTCCGCACCTACGACCATACCGGCAGGATACTCACGCTCGACAGCACGGCGGGGGCCTCGCTGCGCTACACCCGCAACGGCTACGGGGAGCTTGAGGGGTTCACGGCCACCGGCGGCAGCGACGCCGACGGCGCGGGCTCGTGGGAATCGGCACACCGCCACGATACGCTGGGCTTCGAGGTGGAGCGCATCCTTCCGGGAGGCATTGTCCGCTCGTTCGCCTATGATGACATAGGCCGTCTGGTGGATGCCCGCACACGCAAGGACTCGCGCACACGGCATATGCGCCGTTACCGCTGGGGCGTCGCCGACAGGCTGTTGTCCGTGGAGGACAGCAGGCGTGGCGAGACACGCTACTCCTATACCCCGACGGGGCAGCTCGAAAGGGCGGAATACCCCGACGGCAGGGTGCAGTGGAGGAAGAGCGACCAGACGGGAAACCTGTATCCCGACCCGGACATGAAGTTGCGCCGCTACCTCGGTGGCGGACGGCTGGAGCAGGACGGCGAATGGCACTGCGAGTACGATGCGGACGGCAACCTGACGGAACGCTACCTCGGCACGGGAAGGTGGCTTGACGGCAAGAAGGACCGCTGGAGATACCGGTGGAACGCCGACGGCTCTCTGGCAAAGGTGGTGCGGCCCGACAAGAGGGAGGTGGAGTTCACATACGACGCGCTCGGGCGCAGGCTCTCCAAGAGCTTCGGCACGACGGTGACGCGGTGGGTGTGGAACGGCAACGTGCCGCTGCACCAGTGGAAGCAGCATAGGGAATACTCCGTCATGGAGGACAGGTGGAATACGGACACGGAACGCCGCAACATGACGGTATGGCTCTTCGACGAGGAGTCCTTCGTACCGGTGGCCATGCTCAAGGAAGGCAGGTCCTACTCGATACTGACCGACCAGCTCGGAACGCCGACGGAGGCATACGATGCCGAGGGCAACGAGGTGTGGAGCCGGGTGCTTGACATGGACGGGAACGTCATCGAGGAGACAGGTAACAAGGGGATGGTACCGTTCCTGTTTCAGGGACAGTACTATGACCGGGAGACAGGGCTGGCGTACAACAGGTTCAGGTATTATTCGCCGCAGATGGGAATGTATGTCTCACAAGATCCGATTGGGTTGGCTGGGGGAATACTCAATCTGTATGGGTATGTGATAGATGTGAATACAACTGTGGATATCCTTGGGTTAAGTAGCAAAAAATTAGGTAAAAATATAAATGCTAAAATAGGTGATGGCATGGAAAATCATCATCTAATACCAGAGGAGGTATGGAAACAGAATCAGGTCATGTTTGATGCTTTAGGTCTTGATATGGATAGTGCGGATAATGGAAGGCTTGTTCCTGATAGTGATAAAAGAAGAATGCAGTTAGGTGAAGCTGTATATCATAGAGGAAGTCATCCTAAATACTCACACCATGTGAAAAGTCGAATAGCTAAAATCAGAACTAATTGGAAACCTGGAGTAAATGATGACGCTACTCGAAAAAGAATTAGACGATTACAAATTCAACTCAATGGACAAATTCGAAAAGGAAATGTTCCTCGAGGTAAATGTTCATATAATAAAATAGGATAAATATGGAAAACTTAAATTCATATCGACTCGTAGATAAGTCTGAGTTCGATGAAATTAATCGTTTAGCTGAAGAAGCGAAACAAACAGCAAAAATTGCCACAACGGATGCAATTGAACAACAATTAACCAAGATGAAAGATTTCATAAATAATTTTATTGCAAATAAAAATAATGAGGAAGATGATATTGAAAATTATGCATATTCATTTGGATCTTTATTTGGAAATCTTATAAAGACCAAATATGATTGGGAATGGTATCAAATTATAGTTGATGGAGAAGAGTTTTATTGTATTGCTTCTCCCAAACAACGAGCTTGTTGTATATGTCATAATTATTTTTATTCAATACTCGAAGGATCTCACAATAACAATTTCAAATTGTTGTTCAATATGATTAAGAAAGATTATCCGTCATCTTGGAATTTTATGGTACTATCATAAAGACTGACAGTTATGGCGGACACAGGTTATTTCGACAGCGTAAGTGCAAACCTAAAGACCGGCGTAGGCGCGCAGGTCAAGGGTATCTCGGAAGGCGTCAAGGCGAACTCCGAGGCCGGTGTGTCACCGTCCGTCAATGCCCTCGACACGGGCGTCAAGGCGGCAGCCGCCATCGGCGGCCTTGCCGACGGCCTGAGCGAAGCCGCGATGCTCCCCGTACTGGGTGCCATGGGCATGAAGGGCATGGCCTGCCTGCCTATCTCCAAGCAGCTCGACCCTGTCATCGGCGTGGACATCCACCTCGTGACGATACCCCCGTCCCCCGTCGTGCCGATGCCTCACCCTTATGTCGGGATTCTCCTCCGTCCGCAGGACTTCATCGCGGCGGCGGTCTCCTCGTTCATCCCCCCGCCACCGACAGCGGAACAGACGGGCGACGCCGACAGCGCGAAGCTCGCCGAGGTGGGCCACACCGTGCTGACGATGGCCGTCGGGATGCTGGGCGCCACCGTCAAGATAGGCGGCTTCATCCCCCGCGCGGTTGCATCCACCCCCACGCGGAGCATCCCGCACATCCCCATGGGCGCAGGCTGGGCGGCCCCTTCAGCGGCGATACCCAAGAACAACGGCCACGCCTTCATGGGCAGCCTGACGGTACTTGCCGACGGGATGCCCTTCTCGGGCGGCGGCGCGCACCTGCACCTTGACTGCAACGACGTGGGCATACCGAGCGTGCACAAGGTTCCGGGCATGTTCCTGCCCACGGGTGTCATCAACCCGATACCTCCCGCCAGACAGATACTCACCAGCCCGGTCCCCGTCCCCCTCAACCCCATGGCGGCACTCGCCCGCAAATGCACGGGGGCGTTCGGGCGTTTCTACAAGAAAAAGACCAGGAAGCTGGCGGACAGGCTGCACAGCAAGGTCAACAGGACGATAAAGAGCGAATCCCTGAAGAACATGCTCCACAAGGCCATCTGTACGGTCACGGGCCACCCGGTGGACGTGGCCAGCGGCACGTTCTTCACCGACGAGGAGGACTTCTGGCTCGACGGCCCGGTGCCCCTGTCATGGGAGCGCACGTGGTACAGCCGCAGCGACTACCGGGGTCCTCTGGGCAACGGGTGGCACCACGCCTACGACATGGGCGTCGTCGCGGACACGGAAGAGGGCACGCTGACGCTCCGCATGAGTGACGGCATCCCGGTGGCCTTCCCGCTGCCTACAGCGGAGGAACCCTCGTTCATCCTCTCCGAACGCAAGGAGGCCCGTCTGGAACAGGACGGCGGCTACTGCGTGTGGGACATGGCCGAGGACCTCTACTACCGCTTCACGCGCAAGGAGTACGATTCCGTGCGCCTGCTTGAGAGCGTGACCGACTGCAACGGCCTGGGCATCCGCTTCGACTACACGAAAGAGGGCCTGCTGCGCTCCATCACCGACAGCGCGGGCCGCCGCCTGAGGGTGGAGCACGACACGAGAAGCGGACGCATCCTTGAGATATGCGGCCCGCATCCGGAAGATCCGGAGAAAGAGATTACCCTCGCCTCCTACGAGTACGACGCCGACGGCAACATGACCCTCCAGCGCAACGCGGCGGGCGACGTGATGACATACGAATATGCCGGAAGGCTCATCGTGAAGGAGACATGGCGCAACGGCCTTGCGTGGTACTTCGAGTACGACGGTACGGGCGTGGGTTCGCGCTGCGTACACACGTGGGGCGACGGCGGCATATACGACCACAGGCTCACGTTCCGGGAGGGAGTGACCGAGGTGCTCGACAGCCACGGAGAACTGACGGTGTACCACCACCGCGGCGGCCTTGTGTGGAAGAAGGTCGATGCCAACGGCGGGGAACACCTGTGGCGTTACGACGACAGCCGCCGGCTTCTCGCACAGACGGACCCGCTCGGTAACAGCACCCTGTACAGGTATGACCGCTGGGGGAACTGCACCGACAGCTCCGACCCGTGCGGCGGCAGCGTGTCCGCCGTGTATCCTGCCAAGGGGAACCTGCGCAACCGTCCCGTATCCGTTACCACGCCGGACGGCGGCACGTGGGAGTTCGGCTATGACCGCTCGGGCAATCTGGTGAGCCGCACCAACCCCGAAGGTGCCGTCACGAGGATGACCTACCGCAACGGTGCGGTGGCATCGGTGAAAGACCCCTACGGCGTGGTGACGAGGCTCGCCTATGACCGTTTCCATAACCTCACGGAAGCCTCCGACAGCCGGGGGAACACCTCGCTGTACGGCTACGACCTGCTGGGCAGGTGCGTGAGCGTCACCAACCCTAAGGGTGCGGTACAGAAAAGGGAATACGACCCCGTGGGCCGCGTGGTGCGCGTGCTCGACTTCGACGGCAACGACATACGCCTGTCCTACGACGGGATAGACAACCTCACGGAATACCATGACAACGTCCAGCACGTGGAGTACGGCTACTCCGGCATGTGGAAGCTGACAAGGCGCCGCGACCACCGGGGCGTGGTGAGCTTCCGTTATGACCGGGAGGAACGCCTGCGCCGTGTGACAAACGAGAGGCTCCAGAGCTACGAGTTCACCCTCGACGCTGTGGGCAACGTCACCGCCGAGAAAGGCTTCGACGGGGCCGTCCGTCGTTACCTGCGTGACAGGGGCGGACGCGTCGTCAGGGAGACGCTGCCATCGGGAACGGAAAGGGAATACGGCTATGACGCCTGCTCGCGCGTGACGTGCGTCTCATACCCCACGGCAGGCGACCCCGACCAGACCTACGCCTACGGGCTGTCCGGCAGGCTGGTGCAGGCATCGAGGGGGGAAAGCACGGTGGAGTTCGCATACAACTCCCTGGGGCTTCCGGTCCGGGAGACGGCTGACGGCAACACCATACTCCGCACCTACGACCATACCGGCAGGATACTCACGCTCGACAGCACGGCGGGGGCCTCGCTGCGCTACACCCGCAACGGCTACGGGGAGCTTGAGGGGTTCACGGCCACCGGCGGCAGCGACGCCGACGGCGCGGGCTCGTGGGAATCGGCACACCGCCACGATACGCTGGGCTTCGAGGTGGAGCGCATCCTTCCGGGAGGCATTGTCCGCTCGTTCGCCTATGATGACATAGGCCGTCTGGTGGATGCCCGCACACGCAAGGACTCGCGCACACGGCATATGCGCCGTTACCGCTGGGGCGTCGCCGACAGGCTGTTGTCCGTGGAGGACAGCAGGCGTGGCGAGACACGCTACTCCTATACCCCGACGGGGCAGCTCGAAAGGGCGGAATACCCCGACGGCAGGGTGCAGTGGAGGAAGAGCGACCAGACGGGAAACCTGTATCCCGACCCGGACATGAAGTTGCGCCGCTACCTCGGTGGCGGACGGCTGGAGCAGGACGGCGAATGGCACTGCGAGTACGATGCGGACGGCAACCTGACGGAACGCTACCTCGGCACGGGAAGGTGGCTTGACGGCAAGAAGGACCGCTGGAGATACCGGTGGAACGCCGACGGCTCTCTGGCAAAGGTGGTGCGGCCCGACAAGAGGGAGGTGGAGTTCACATACGACGCGCTCGGGCGCAGGCTCTCCAAGAGCTTCGGCACGACGGTGACGCGGTGGGTGTGGAACGGCAACGTGCCGCTGCACCAGTGGAAGCAGCATAGGGAATACTCCGTCATGGAGGACAGGTGGAATACGGACACGGAACGCCGCAACATGACGGTATGGCTCTTCGACGAGGAGTCCTTCGTACCGGTGGCCATGCTCAAGGAAGGCAGGTCCTACTCGATACTGACCGACCAGCTCGGAACGCCGACGGAGGCATACGATGCCGAGGGCAACGAGGTGTGGAGCCGGGTGCTTGACATGGACGGGAACGTCATCGAGGAGACAGGTAACAAGGGGATGGTACCGTTCCTGTTTCAGGGACAGTACTATGACCGGGAGACAGGGCTGGCGTACAACAGGTTCAGGTATTA
>NZ_JADMQH010000016.1:159284-165937 GCF_015559655.1 Bacteroides sp. 1001136B_160425_E2
GGGATGGTACCGTTCCTGTTTCAGGGACAGTACTATGACCGGGAGACAGGGCTGGCGTACAACAGGTTCAGGTATTACTCGCCACAGATGGGCATGTATGTCTCGCAAGATCCGATTGGGCTGGCTGGGGGAATACTCAATCTATATGGGTATGTCGATGACACAAATGCGTGGAGTGATATTCTTGGGCTTCACAAAAACAGTAATGATACTGTTGGGGATTGGGTACTTTATCTCGTATATGATAATAGCACAGGAGAGTATGCAAAAGTTGGCATTGGTAAAGCAGAAGATGTAATGGCGGATAATAGTAATAGACGAGCCTATACAAGTGCCCGAAAAGTCCGACAAGACCCAAATTTTTCTAATGCAACATTCCAAATATTATCTACACATACAAATATTACCAAAGGAGCCATGAAAGAAATAGAGGCCGCAAAGGTTCGACAATTGCGAAGTGAAGGACATAATTTACCATATAATAGGGAAAGAGACCATCGTTATCATTTACCATCATATAATAAGTAGTCAAATGAATATTGTAGCTAAAATAAGAGTTTTAATATCATCAGAAATACCACAATTAAATGAAATTGTAGATCTTAGAAGATTATATTTTGAATTAAATCAACACATTGCTATTTTAGCATCACATATTAATCTTCATGATTTGGGAGAATGGAAACTTTTAGTCTCTATAAACTATCGAAATACAGATAAGATAGGAATATTTAAACGTCTTAAAAGATTTTCTTCAGACAAAGAATATGAAATCTCAATCTCTATACCAATACCAGATAAAAGGAAGGCTATTTACGGAATAGCACAGGTGGATACAAGCTTTTATAGTCAAATAACTGAATCCCTATTTTATTCACTTGAACCGGCATATGACAAATATTTAGATTTAAACACCTATATGAAGGATAGTGCAAAATCCTCAATTCTATTCATATTAAAACAAGGCTTTAAATGTAACGGAATAAAAATACAATTTAAGGCATAAATATAGTGTTTCATTATTGAAGTGCGAATTGAAATAATAAATAAACAATATGAATTGTGATTTTACATGGATACCATTCTACAAAGAACTATCCGACTGGCTACTTGGAAAACAGAATAGCCAACCGGAACTTATATCTACGCTAAAAGAAATCGGCATTTCCGGTTTTCGTGATGGTTCAGAAGGAGGCAAAGAGATTGTTTTGGAAGAGATCGACCCATTTACATTCTTTTCGTATCTCAACAAGTTTCACTCCGATGAAAGAAGAGTAGAAATCCTACAGGATTTAAGGCGTAAGCTAAATTTTAGTTGTCCAGAACCAACAGATGTATCAGGCATCCCGACAACACATCCCATGAAAGTACATCTATTCCCATGGAAGACAATCAGGGGCAACAATGATATAAATGTATTATGGGAATTGTTCGGACAAGTAAAAGGAGGGAAAGTAGATGAACGACTTTTTCAAACTGCATTGAACATTAAAAGTGTCGGAAAGGGAAAACTCAGCATTGTTCTGTTCTACGCTAATCCGGAAAGATATGTTCCTTTGGACTCCAACACTTCATCGTATCTAAGAAGTAAAAAACTGGGCTACACTTATGATAGTTTTGCATCATATAATGAGTTGTCAGAAAAAATAGTCAAGACTCTTGGGAAACGTCCGTGGGAGATTTCATACGAGGCATATAATTATACACCGGAGAGTGATTCATCAAGTATTGGTAGCATCCGGACTCTATTCGAGAAACTTGAAGATGAATTAGAGGACGATATGGATTACCATATCTTTTATCGAGGACAGTCAGATAAGAGTTTTGGATTGATTCCCTCCATCTATCGAGAGAAATTCTTAATCCAGAATGAAAATAGAATTTTCAGAGATATTATCGCTCAAAGTCCGGCTGATTTCAAAGGGTGTACATCTACCTTTGAGAAGTTGGTCAAGATGCAGCATTACTCTTTGCCGACACGCCTCTTGGATATTACTACAAATCCTTTGGTAGCTCTGTATTTTGCGTGCGAGAATGATGCCGTTGACGGAAAACTGTTCCGATTCGAAGTTCAAACGTCAGATATTAAATATTTTGATAGCGATGCTGTCAGTGTCGTTTCTAATATCGCCAAACGCCCAATAGATTTCAGTATCGAAGATTTGAGAGAACTGGATAGGAAGGAGTTCAACTCCGAAGAGGAAATCCAATATCTTCTGCATGAAATTAAGTACGAGAAACCCCATTTTCAGAATGTGATTGACTCAAAGGATATCGAGAGAGTCTTTTGTGTAAAACCGATGTTTGACAATCCTCGCATAATCCGGCAGTCCGGGGCATTTTTCCTTTATGGTATCAATGGCAATAAAAGCCAACCAGCATCACTCAACTTCAGCTACAAAGTGTACATCATCAATAAAGCGCAGAAGCGGAAGATTAGGAAGCAGCTTGAAGCCCTCGGCATAGACAAATCAACGTTGTTCCCGGAAGTCGAACACGTGGCCGAGCATATAAAGGACAAATATCATCTACCTAAGTAACCTTTCCCTCATTTAAAAAAAAACAAGCCGAGCTATTACACGGATAACTCGGCTCTCAGCTTGAAAAAATTACATCAAGTCTTAATCTCGTGGTATATCTTGAACTTGCAAGTATTTCTCTACTTTGTATAAATAATACTTAGAAGGGAGGATAGCCTGTAAATAGAGTTTCTTCTATTTTGCTGGTTAATAAATTTAATTGATTGTTTGTTATGTTCAAAGGAAAATTCTATATTTGCGAAATATGATATCCTCCTTCTTGTCTTGAAAGCGGTCTGACTGCTTTAACCAAGGCGAAATGTCTTGGTTTTATAATAAATAATAAGATCAGCATGGCAGAATTAAAGGCAACCGTGTGCTTGCAAGGGAAGGATATAGAAGTGATTTCATCACACATTGAATTTAACCGCAAGACAGATAATAAAGGAAGGCCAGTGACAAATGTTATTGGCGGACGTATTACCATTACCGTTGAATCTACCAGAGAAACTACTATTCTTGAAGCAATGGTAAACAGTCCTTTCAAAGCGATAAGCGGCAAGGTGATTTATTACAACACTAAGGATAATTCAATCTTTCGTGTCGTGGAGTTCAAATACGCGTATATCGTATATTACAAAGAGGTTTACAATGTTGACAGAAAACGCCAAATGTATTCCACCATCACATTTTCTGCGGATATTATTATGATAGGAGACGCATATTTAAGCAATCAATGGTAAGACTGACGATTCCTGCAAGCCTTTATTGGATCTTTCAAAGAAGAAACATGAAATTTAGTTGTTTGGATATTATTGTATTAAGAAATATCACTAACTTTGTTCATTGTGGATGTGGCGATAATGGATTTGCAGCGTCGTTTACTATTTCAATATTTAATGTTCTTATTGCTACATTTTTGTTTTTCAATGGAGTTAAAATAGAATTATGTTAATAACAAAGGTATGAATACTTTGATTCTTGATTTTTTAAACAGCTATGCTGATAATACTAATCCTCAGTATGCCGTGATGCTGAAAGGAAAATGGGGATGTGGCAAAACTCATCTTATAAAAGAATGGAAGAAGAAGTTTGATGGAACCGCAGATACCGACGAGGAAATTACGCTAAAGCCCATTTATATTTCGACCTATGGAATGGATAGCGTGAATGACATCAAGACAGCTATAGATAGGGAATTAAATCCTTTCTTCTATTCGAAAACGGGGCGTTTCATAAAGGGAGTTTTGAAATTAGCCGGTAAGGTAGTCTTCAAGACGAGTATGGATTTTAATGAAGACTCTAAAGAGGATGGTTCATTTTCCGCAACACTGGATTCGTTGTCGTTACTACAAGTGAAAGACGACAGTATAAAAGGTGTAAAGTTTCTGATATTCGATGACATCGAAAGGTGCCTGATAGAGATGAAGGAATTGTTAGGCTTTATCAACTATTTTGTAGAGCATTGTAATTGTCATGTTGTCGTAATTGGAGATGAGAACCACCTTGAAAAACTTCCCAAGGCTGTATGGGATGAGTTTAAGGAAAAGACCATAGGCAGGGAATTTGAAATACAACCTGACATAGAAGAAGCCATCGAATACTTCCTTGGCGAAGTACCGGTATCCGATTATTTGAAAGAAATGCGTGATTTCATTATTGCCTGTTTTATGTGCACAAAATCCGATAACTTACGGGTTTTGAGACAATGTTTATATGATTTTAAAAGCCACTTAAACAAACTTCCTCCCGAGCTGGTTGAAAAGGATAATATCTTTCTTAAAAATATTCTTGGGTCATTTATTGCAGTGTATGCAGAGTATAATAATAGTGAGAACAAAGAGGTAATTTGTAATTGGAGTAGAGATTGTCGGATTTCACTACTCCAAGATAATAATGAAGATAAGCAAAGGATACATCATCTAAGGGAAAAATATCACTCTTTGAACAAGGAGTTAATTTATAATGTCTTAAATCCGGAGTATGTTACGGCTATTATACAATATATTATCACAGGTGCTCCACTTGTAGAATTTATTGTTACGGAGATAAGGGATAAGCAAAAAGAATTGAAACCTTGGGAAATGCTATCCGGCTTTTTCGATATGGAGCAGCAAAAACTTGAAAGAATTTGTCAAGATACTATAACATCCATATTGGATAGAGAGATAAAAGATGCTTATCAACTTGGTTATAGTATTGCGTATCTATCATACTTTCACGCTATTGGCATTTTCTATTTTATACAGGCTTATGTCTCTTTAATAAAAGTAAGAATAGCAGAAATGATTGATAGCCAAACCTGTTTAGAGGAACTTTATCAGCTAAGAGGGCTTTTTATTAGTGGATGTAATTATGTAACCACAGATTCCAAAACCCCAATAACGGATGATATTGTGGACTATTTCTTGCAGAAGATGAAATCAAAGATAAATGAGTTGCCGGATCAAATGCAAAAAGCACTGCGTAATTTGACTGAAGGAACAGTAGAACAACTTATAATCATAGACAGATTGCCTTATCCAGATAAAAGTTGTACATACGAACTTCGTGCTATATTTGCATATGAAGATGCCAATGCTCTTTTTGATGCTATCTGCAAACTAAGCAATAAAAGCAGAAATACTTTTACGCAATTTCTTGCTTATCATTATAATTTTGACTATGATTTACAAGATGTGGGAGACAGATATAAGGCAGATGTTCCTTGTTTACTCAAGTTGAAAGATTTGGTCGGTAATGAAATCAGTATATCAAAAGGAGTGGATAAACTTGCCTTCATAAGATTAAAAGATGCCTTGATTGAAGCTATTAGGAGGTGTGAAGGCAAAAGTGATACATTGCCACCAATGTAGAAGCTAAAAATGGCGTATCGCAAAAAACGGATATGCGATGAAAGAATATTATCTCTATTTGACTAAAAACAGAAGATATTAATAGCTATAAATGAGAATGGGTGGTGGCGGGGAATCGGGAGGTTATAAAGGGAGAAAGGATGCCATAAAAGAGTAGAGCCGTCGGCAGACCGGAGCGCAAAAAAATCCCTCTGCCCAGTCATCGCGACCATGCAGAGGGAACGGTTGAATTATGATTATGTCAAGCAGCTTCGGCAATAGCTTCGTGTTTGGCAGCCTGCGGTTGTTCGGCCTCTTTCAGGCTTTCATCAATCCTGTGCTGGAGTTCCTTACATTCCTGTTTGAGCCTTGACAGTTCATCGGCTTTGCTCCACTGACGGCAAATGATGTCCTGCAATGTGGGAATTTCGCTTTCTATCCGCTCTACCGCCTTTTGTTGCTTCTCGATAAGAGAGGGCAATTTGCTTAATGCTCCATGCGGATATTGTGCCGACTCAACAAAACCAAGCGGCAGCGCACCGCTCAGACCGCATCGGTATTTCAATCCACTTATACCCTCTACAAAGAATGTATTGCGGTCAAACGTACCGTCCATATTATACTCGCTATGCACCAACAAGTTTAGCCCTGCATATGTGCCAACTGTACCATACGCTCCGTTGCGGTAGGTCTTGGCGATACGGTGCAACTCCCGGCCAACTTCCTCGGTACTGGCTTGCGGCAAGTTCAAAAGCAGGGTTGCCTTTGCCCCATTATACGAGTTGATGTATTCCAAATCCCTCTTGAAATCGGCCTCAGTACGCTTTGCCTTTTCGATTTCTCCCTGACCGGCAGCTATTTTACGCTCGGCACGGATGCGTTCTTTCTTGAAAATAGCCTGTTCCTTTTCAAGCTGCATAATCTTGTTGTCGAGCTTCGTCTTGTTCAGCAAGTCGTTATTGCCTGACAGAATAGCCACGAACTCGGCGAAGTTCATACCGCTGTCCTCATCCATGCCTCCCTCGTCAATACGACGCACGGCGATTGTGCCGTTGTTAATTTGATTGATAAACATCTGCTTGTTTCTCAACAGATTGAACTTGTAGGCGTCAAGGGTCTTTTCCGTGCCGTAAATTACAATATCTACCACATTGCCACCCCACAGCTTTACAGTGTTGCCTTTGCGTACCGCCCTGCCGTTTCGTTGCTCCATGTCAGCAGGTCGATCGGGTAGGTCAAGGGCATTACTGCCCTCTTCCCCCCTCAGAACCGTACGTGAGGGTTTCCCCTCATACGGCTC
>NZ_JADMQH010000017.1:0-159722 GCF_015559655.1 Bacteroides sp. 1001136B_160425_E2
TGAAAACAGAATACAGATATAAGAGGAAACTTACAACTGAATCCTGGTTCCATTTACACAAAATTGTGGACAGTGTCTGAAAATGAAAAATAAGCCGCAGAGGAAAGTGCGTAAGTAACCTGAATTCCAGGGTGAACGGTTAGTTATATTTTCCGTTTTGCCCTACGTTCACAATCCGCACGTATGACATTCAGTTCTTTCAAAAACAGAGAAATACTATTCATATTTTCTTCACTCCAAAAATCCATTTTTCGATTAAGACTACAAATAAGTTTTCACAATAAAATCAAATGAGAAACACTCCAGCAAAAGATCCTAAAAACAAACTTATCTCTATTATTATTGATGTCCTATTTCTTGAATATTCATTTTTAAATGTCGGCACAATTTGAGCCGATATTCTTAATTTAAAGGTATACGCAATATACAACAACCTACCATTTCCAAGGTAACTTTAATTGGAATTATATTCTAACCACTTTTTTATAGTTTTTTTGGTTGTTTGTTGTAATCCTTCAAGTTGATGTGGATCATCGTTCGCATATCGTATTATCAGATTAGGATTATCTTGTAGATCTTCATACAATCTTATTGCAAAGAAATTATCCTCTTCTGTTACCATCTTCTCAATCAATAATGGAATGATTTCTTTTCCCATAGCCTTTAAATCGGCATATTGAGGTAAATTTCTTGTAGTAACAGTGTTATTACTAAGCGAGTAATGCCATGCTTCCTTCCATTCATTAAACAGAGATTCAAACCTTGAACCTTCTCTACATATTTTTACTTTTCTAGCAATCATCATCAACTCATCCGGTGAGAAGATTATATTTTCGTGAATATCCTCACTTATTTTTTTCATTGCATTAGCATCCATTTCACTTAGACTACGGGTAGGAGAAACCGTACCATAGGTTTCCACAGGAACTCCATACATTCCATTAGAAAACACACTTACAAGGTGCCACAATAACCACATACGCCCCATCTTAGAATAAGGCGCCTCACAATGGGGAGTACCTCCAAGAGATACATGCAGAGGGGCATTTCCCCAACCCCAAACTACAGGATAGTATCCTGATATTAAGGTTGCCCCTTTCATGTAATCATAAGCGGCATGATACACGGAACTCGCATTTTCATATCCATATCTTACTTGATCCCAAGTACTAAACTCTATCCACTTATTATCAAACCCCAACGAATAGGCAAAACAATTATCAGGAAAAATATACCCTCCCTCCGGTAGATTTGATCGTGTCTTAGCCATCGGACCAATAATGCTATAAATATAATCCATAATTTCAAGGCTATCAAGCAAATTGACAGTTTGCATAGCCACCTCATTAGCCGGCTTTACAGATTCCTCAATGGTACTTACAACCTCTTCGCTACTACAAGCAAAAATACACAACAGAACGAATACTACAGTTAAGTGCCTCATACCACAAGTATTTAAGGTGAATATTATACGAATGTATATATTCTTTTCGAGCATTCCTAATACTTTTCTGTTTTTTACCACAATCTAAAATATTCCATTCTCCTCACAAATGTTTATATAAAAAGACTTATACTTATGGAATAATGATTTCCCAGAAGTAAGCAGTCATGTTCAAAATACAAGCAATCGGGCAATGTCTAAATGATAGGATATAATCGCACAGTGAGAAACTTCATTACCATGAGACAAATCAAATTACTATATGTTACTATAGAATATATCCACACTTTTCCCAAAAGTATTTTTGCCTTTGCAGGCAGGCACACGCCCTTTTATTACAACAAAAATACTATGAAACTATACAAGATAACCGATATATACGCAAAAGTAACCGATATAGTTAAACACAATGCCTTTATATCCATTGGGAATTACATTATTCAACATTGCTCTCATGTACAATCAAGAACTTGGAACAGAAGTTAATTATGAACGGGCCTACTTCTTTGCAAAAATTCAATAAGATGCATAAATAGGAAATTATAAATGTACACAACTGGTCAATGGTAGGATAGAAAGTGGGATTCTCCCTGTTACGGAAAATCACGGACATCATAGATTTAAGGAATACACCGCAATAGTTGTTATACAAAGTTTTACATAACGACCAAAGCAAATATCGGCACTCATTTCTTTTATGGACAGAATCATCCTTAAAATACATGACTTCACCTTATCATTTTCAATAATAAGGCGAAATCAGCATACGATTCAGGCTGAAATTATTCAGGTAAAATCTGTTCGATCTCTTTCAACTCGTCTGCCGTGAACTCCAAATATTCCAGCGCTTTCAAATTGTCGGCCAACTGGTTGACAGAGCTTGCGCCTACAATCACCGAAGTCATCCGTTCGTCTTTCAGCACCCATGCTAATGCCATTTCAGCGAGTGTTTGTCCACGTCGGAGAGCTATTTCATTCAACCGGCGGGCTGCCTCTACCTTTTCAGGCGTCACTTGCGAAAGCTGAAGAAAACCCGAGGAACGTGCAGCACGAGAGCCCTCCGGAATACCATTCAGGTATTTATCTGTCAACAGTCCTTGCGCCAAAGGAGAAAAGGCAATAAAACCGGAACCAAACTCGGCTGCCAGTGGAAGTGTTTCCGCCTCCACTGCACGGTCAAACATATTATACCGATACTGGCTGATGAGACAGGGAACACCGGCTTTCGCCATCATTTCATAGGCAATACGTGCTTGTTCGGGGGGATATTTAGAGATTCCGATATACAGCGCTTTCCCTTGTTTCACGATATCAATCAATGTCTGAATGGTTTCTTCGACCGGAGTAATTCCATCATAACGATGGCTATAAAAGATATCAAAATACTCCAATCCTGTCCGACGGAGACTTTGGTCAATGCTCGCCATCAGATTCTTACGGGAGCTATTTCCACCATAAGGACCAGCCCACATGTCATGACCAGCTTTGGAAGAGATGATCATTTCATCCCGATAACCTTGGAAGTTCTCTCGCAAGATTCGTCCGAAATTAATTTCGGCACTTCCGGGAACAGGACCATAGTTGTTTGCCAGATCGAAATGAGTAATACCGTGATCGAAAGCATACTTAATCATGTCGGTTGCTACATCGAAATTGTCCACACTACCGAAGTTGTGCCACAATCCCAAAGAGATTAAAGGTAACTGCAAGCCGCTCTTACCACAATATTTATAAGGCATCCGTTCGTAGCGTCCGGCTACCGGCTGATAACTGAAAGAGTTTTCCATAAAACAGAATGTTTATATTTTCCTTTCACAAAGTAAGAAAAAATATTCCAAATACAACTTTAGTCGAATATTAAAAAGAACACTTTGATTAAAAGCTGGATGTCACATTAACCATACAACCGTTCAGAACTGGAAATAAATAAACGGCTGAATCTCCGAACTCTTCATCTGAATAACCAGGTAAATCAAAGCTACCATCAATACTGCTTTTCCTACGAACGGCAGACGAATTACTCCTCGACAAACTGCATTTTCCCAACTATCGGGAGCAAAATGAAGCAAGAAGCCAAGTAACATCAATGCAAATACTTTCCAATAGCCTTCGAGTAATTGCGGGAACAGTTGCGGACGGAAAGTAGTGAATATCTGCCCCAACATATCCATTGAGTTCTGAAAATCAGCATTACGGAAGAAAATCCAACAGAAACAGACAAAATGGAAAGTAATAATCACTCCAAACACACGTCGCCAACCGTGACTTTCCTCCCCTTTCTTGCGACCGGTGACAGACATCCACATTTTATGTAATGCCAAAGCTACTCCATGAAAAGTTCCCCAAAGTACAAAATTCCAGGAGGCGCCATGCCACAATCCACCCAAGAACATGGTAATGATGAGATTCAGGTATTGACGGAACTTGCCTTTCCGGTTTCCACCTAAAGAGATATACAGATAATCTCGCAACCAACTGGATAAAGAGATGTGCCAACGGCGCCAAAATTCCGTAATAGAGGCAGACTTATAAGGTGAATTAAAGTTGAGATTGAAATGGAAACCTAACAATAAGGCGATGCCGATAGCCATGTCGCTATATCCGGAAAAGTCACAGTAAATCTGCAGAGCATAACCATAGACTCCCATCAGATTTTCAACACCGGAATAGAGAGTGGGATTGTCAAAAATACGTTCTACAAAGTTGATACTGATATAATCGGATATGATGGCTTTCTTGAAAAGACCGGAAACGATCAGAAAGATTCCGCGTCCGAACATTTCCTGCGAGACAAATAAGGGTTTCCGGATTTGCGGAATAAAGTCGCGGGCACGCACAATAGGTCCTGCCACCAACTGAGGGAAGAAAGATACGTAAAAGGCATAATCCAAAAGATTGGTCAATGGTTTTATGTCTCTTCGGTAAACATCAATGGTGTAGCTTAACGATTGGAAAGTGAAAAAGGAGATACCGACCGGCAGGAATATATCGAGAGCGGTAAATTCTCCTCCCATCAATGACGCAATCACTCCACCCAGGAAATTGGTATATTTGAAATAGACAAGAAGTCCTAAATTGATACCCAAACTCAAAGCAACCAATCCTTTACGTTTCCAATAGCCCTCTGAACGGTCCATTAGCTGCGCAAGGAAAAAGTCGGCAACGGTAACTATGGCAAGCAGGAAAAAATAGGTGCCACTACTCTTATAGTAAAAATAATAGGAAAAGAGGGTGACAAACAAGATACGGGCAGTGTATTTGCGTTGCAGCAACACATACACTACCATGAAAGCAGCGAACAACCAAAGGAAGATACCGCTGCTGAATATCATTGGCGCCTGCGGATCGTAGGTAAGTATCTCTTTCAGTCTACTGAAATCTATATCAATGGGAAACATAGTCATTATATGCTTTGATAAGTGCTTGGTATAATAAATTTCCTTGCAGGATGTATCCTTCGGGTAAATAATGTACATGATCGGGACGCAGCAGGTTGGCTTCCGTCCAGTTTGTACAGGCACGGCGCTTTCCTCCGACTACATCATACATATCCCACACGAGCAGACGATGGTCTTTTGCATAACGGCGAATAGTTTCCGCCGCTGTTGCTGTACGTGGATTGATGGCATACGTGCGTCTGCGCCTTCGTTGCCGGAAACTTTCATAAGAACCGGGAGGGGTAGTCAGAAGAATTGGTACGTTGGGAAGACTGTCACGCAACAGTTTCACCAGTTCATCCATCTGATTGTAGTGCGCATTTATATTATAACGCCGATTATGGCTTTCATTGGTTCCGAAAGAGAGAATCAGCAGTTCGGGCTTCAAGGCGGCGATTTCAGCAATACGATCCGGATGGGTAAATGTAAGGCAAGTCGCTCCGTTGACGCCTTTATCAATATAAGAAATAGCACCGAAAGCTTCTGTCAAACGAGTACCGGTGGTTTGAGGGTAGATATGTCCGCGTACATGACTATCGCCAATATGAACGATACGGACTGTATCTTCGGAGAGTCCGGCATGCACCTGGCGGAGATGTTCAAAGACGGGAGCCAGCAGAGCAATACTGTCAATAATCTCATTCCGACCGGTTTCGCGGAAAGCTGAAGGAAAGGCTATCTGTACGGTGATCGTATCTTTTGCCTTGTTCATTTCCCGCAAAGGTTTTATCAACTTGGCAGTCTTTCCCGGTGGGGGGCATACAGGCATGCGGTCTTGTGCGATTGCTTCTGCAAGGAAACAAGAAACACTCAACATAGCGACGAGAATAAAAATAAAGATAGACTGCAGATTATTCTTGTTCATAAGCACGCCTCCTGTCGTATTGTTCCTTACCATAAATCATCGTTTCATAAAGTAGTCCCGCCAAATGCTTGCCACCACGGAAATTTATATGTGTATAATCATAATTTGCCATAGAAGGTTTGGCATGTACCAGTTTTGCCATGCTGCCTTCTCCGCCCATTGCTTCAAACATATTCCAAAAGGCAATATTGCTTTCGGCCGCAATGTTCTGCTGATAACGAATCAGATTCTTCACACCGGGCATGGTACGAAGTTCGCCATTATCGTTTTTATAATCACGGTCACCGACGCTCAACAACAGGATTCCTGCTTGTGGGAAACATTCTTTCAAATGCTCGATAGCCGTAAGCAATCCTTTTTGATAGTTATCATAATTGCGCCCCCGTTCGGTAGCTACATTCAAACCATATTCGAGGATAATGAGGTCGTAAGGACGTTGACGGTTAAACTGTTTCAACATCTGTGAAGGAATGCCGCGCAGAGAAAGACCGGAACTGCCACGCAACGAGAAGTTGTCGAGAATGATTCCTTTTTTTCCATCCATTGCCAAACCATAGAACAATGTAGAGTCTGCACGGTCTACTGTCCAACGGATAGAGCCGATGCGCCCGCCTACCTGAATTTGCTGCAATCCATCGGAAGGACCTAATGAATAATTCTTGTTTTCTCCTTTGTTCACACGAGCAGAAAGAAGAACAGAATCCTTGTTATAAAAGAAGATGGAGGCCCGCTGACAAGTATCGAGCAGGGAGGCATATTTATTTTGTCCGCGCAGTTCTACATAAGCTCCATTCCGGGGAACGAAATAGTGACCGGATATGCCTTGTTTCTTCTTATCGAAATAGACGCTGTCTGTTACTGCATGACTGGACCATCCGCCAAACGTATGTCGCACCGTAGGACGGTAACCGCTTGTCATGGAAGTGATAGTAACAAAACCTACGCCACAACCGCCGAATTGTTTCTGAAGCATTTCGCGTAAGTCGGCGGTAAAGATATCCGCTTCGATAAAGGAGTCTCCGAATACGGCAATACGTACCTGTTTGTCATCGGAGTCATCTGAATCACTGGAAGAGATACGATTGAGTGCTTCATAAAAAGGAGCCATCCCCCGAAGAGTGGAATCACTGTAATCTTCAATACAAGTCATACCTGTACGACAGGTATCTACAAAGGCCGGCTTTACAACCGGAGGCAAAAGGATGCTGTCCGAATCAGCTGCGGCAGTCTCCGACTCCGGATAACGAAGGTCGCTCAAAAGGTCTACACGCCTCATCGTGTGCCCGTCAATAGTCAGTACCGGAAGCCAATGAAGCCCGAGTAAGGCTGCCAATACAATCAGTACGAACCACAACGAATATTTCAAATAATTCTTTATTATCTCCATAATGTTTCTAAAATCCCAAACGACCGCAAAGATAGACAAAAGCCACAATAAAGAACGAGACTGTCCAAAAATATATTTTGAGATTATCCGTTCTTTTAGTATATTGATGTATCTATCAAAATATTTAAAACAGCTTCATAATTTTTTTAGTTAAAATATTTGTTTTTTAGTTAAAATATTTGTTTTTTATATTTCCATATTTTTATTTTGCAAAATATTTTTTTTAGAGACCTAAATTTAAAAAATTTAAGTTAGTGCTGTGTAGTTATGAAGGGGGCGGGAATTACATGTCATTTATTACTACTTTTTTTATTTATTCTACCAATACGGGCCATGAAAGTGTCAAAAGACACTTTGTATGTACAAGTAAAGTTTCAGCTGGGATATTCCTCTGTTGATACTTTATTCTGTGACAATAAGGTACATTTGGAACATCTGGTTTCGTTATTAAACAATGCTGCTTCCGATTCGTCAGCTATTGTAAAATCTATAACGATAAAAGGCTGTGCTTCGCCCGAAGGATATACTCCCATGAATCGTAAGCTTTCAGAAAAACGTGCTCAAAATGTGCGTACTTATATTCTTAACAAAACTCACCTGACAGACTCTATCATTAAAGTAGTTCCTTCTGATGTAGATTGGGAACTGCTGAGTAAAATGATTGCTACTACTGAACAGCCGTGGCGTAACGAAGCGATTGAAATCATAGCTAACACCCCTATTTGGATTTTTGACAAAAACAAACGTATCATCGATGGTCGCAAAAACCGTTTATGTATGCTACGGGGAGGACGTGCATGGAAATACATGAAAGAAAAGTTTTTTCCGGACTTACGAAATGCGCGATTTCGCATCGCATGCGAGCGGGAGATGTTGAATGCCACTGCTAATGAAGCTAAAGAGTATACGGTCACCACTACGGACCAATTAGTAAAAACTCCGAGTCATGATTCGATTCCCCAGGTTACTGATGCCGTAGATACTTATGTTCCAGTGTCTTCCGAGGTACTTCCTACTACAGTAATACCATCAACGAAGAAAGAACGCCAAAGAATTACAGCTTTGCTGAAAACAAACATGCTTTATGATGTCGCTACCATTCCTAACATTGGGTTGGAAGTCGCTATCGGCCAGCAATGGTCGGTTGGAGCCAATTGGCAGTATGCGTGGTGGAGCAATGATGCGAAGCATCGTTTTTGGCGTGTTTATGGTGGCGACGCAGAATGTCGTTATTGGTTTTCTCCCCAGTATAAAAAGCGGTCGGCCATGTGCGGACATCATGTAGGACTTTACGGTCAAATGCTAACTTACGACATAGAATGGGGCGGACGTGGTTATTTAGGCGACCGCTGGAGTTGGGGAGCCGGTTTGTCTTACGGATATTCATTGCCGATAGGACGGCAATTCAATATCGATTTCACACTGGGAGTAGGTTATTTGAGCGGTGACTACATGAAATACCAACCTGAAGACAACTGTTATGTGTGGGAATCCACTCGCAAACGGAAATGGTTCGGTCCTACTAAAGCCGAAGTATCACTTGTCTGGTACATTGGTGGCCGCAATGAGCAGAAAGGAGGTGTGCGGTGATGCGTTTCTCCACTATAATATGGAATATGTTATCGGCATTAACCATACTGTTTAGCGCGTGCGAGCATAAGGATATTTGTCTCGACCATTCGCACATGGTCGATATGGAAATCAAGTTCGACTGGGAGGCTGCGCCCGACGCCACCCCTCAGACGATGGTCGTACAGTTTTTCCGTGCCGACGGCAGCCATTATGTTCGCCACGAGTTCACTTCGGCCAAGGGTGGAAAGATCCGCATTGAAGCAGGCGAATATAAATTGCTGTTCCACAACGGCGAAATGAAATCGGTGGACGAACGCGGAAATACGTATGACAACTACGAGGTGACCACCGTTTCCCAATCACTTCTCGACCCGATGGGACGGGGTGAGTTAAGCATGCCGCCACGTCCGTCGGAAGTTGGTCATGAACCCGTATGTGGAGTCCCCGAAAATGTTTGGGGCGGATGCCACGAACAGTTGGAAGTGCTGGCAGGAGTGCCGGGACAGTCTGTCACCTTATTCCCTGCCGAAGCAACGATGGAATATACCGTCGAAGTATGCAACGTAGAAAACATGTCCGACGACCTCGATATCAGTGGTGCCCTTACGGGTATGTCCGAAAGCTGGCGGCTTGCAGACGGCACATCTTCCGGTGTACCGGTGACGATGCCGCTTCAACTGGAACGCCCCGACAATCATACGCTCACGGCACGATTTGTATCATTCGGTCATTGCCCGCAAGAAGAAGGAATCCACTACTTTTCCATCTATACTTCTAATAAAAACTATCTTGATTTTGATGTGACCGATCAGATGCACGAAGCTTCCGATCCGAAGCATGTCCATATAATAATTGATGAAAAAGTGACCCTTCCGGATCCGGAAGAAGGGATGAGTCCTTCGATTCCGGAATGGGACGAAGTGATCCAAGATATCCCAATGAATTAATGAATAAATTAACAAAATAAAAAGACTAAATTATGAACAAAAATGTAAAATTACTGGGAATAACAGCAATGCTTTCCATGACGTTTGCCGCTTGTTCGAATGATGAATTAGTGGAAAGTTATCAAGGTGAAGAAATTTCATTCACTACGCGAGTGACAACACGTGCGACTGAAACGAAACTCGAAAATCTCGAATCCTTCTATGTATATGCCGATGCACCTAATTATAATATGTTTTTAGATAAAGTACAGGCTACAAAAAAAGAACCAGGTAAAGCAATTTATACTTTACCCGATAATAAATATTGGCCATCCGGTGTCAAGCAATTCAATTTCTGGGCATACGGTCCGTGCAACCTTGAGCTTAAAGAGGGAGAACCTCAAATCAATACAACATCTCAGACATTTTCAGACTTCACCCCTAAAGCGAAGGGAGAGGATCAACAAGATTTTGTAGTAGCATATACAGAAGCCGAGCGCGACAAGGTTCCAGGAATGGCTGTACCATTGACTTTTCATCATGCTTTATCACAGGTTGAAATAATTGCAAATTGTCCGGACGCAGATAAAAACATATATATTAAAGGTGCGTGGATAGTCAATGTAAAAAAATCAGGAACTTTGTCATTTAGTAAAGAAGTAGGAGAAAATGGCAATTATATGCAGTGGAATGCTGGTAGTAGTAAAACTCAGTATGGAGTTGAATTCGAAAAAGATGCTGCAAAGGTTGTTGCTAAAGCAGTAGAAAATAATATTAAAGGTACTACTTTAATTGGTAACAGCAATAATAACTCAGGTCTCATGTTAGTACCTCAAACAACCAACGAGCTGAAATTTACCACGGTTGGAGAAGGAGACAGCAAGGTAGTGACAGGTGATGATGGTACATATATCTTAATTCTTTGCCGCATTGAGGCTATTCATGATGGTGCTAATCATGATGGTGATGACACAACGGTAAAGGTGGAGGGAAATAGACATATCCATCAACTTTTCCCAATTAACCCAACTTCCAGTTTCGTGCAAGAACAATATGGATACACCTGCGTTCCCGTTGCTCTCAATTGGACACCTGGAAAGAAATATATATATAATCTCGAGTTCTGCGGTCATGAGAGTGGTGGCGGTATTTATCCTGCGGAAATACCTGCCGGACTGCCGTCTTCACCAGATGGAGGAGATATAATTAAAGATCTTCCAAAAGGCAAGTACCCGGGTGACCTTGTGCTGGACAATCCGATTACTTTTACAGTTGGCGTAGCCGAATGGACTCCTGCTGACAAAGATGAAGATACTCCAATGAACTAAGTGATTGTATTTTTGTAGAAAAACCAACCGTTAATTATGATGCGACATTCTTGTTTATTTCGTCCTGTATCCGGTCTGCTAGGTCGTATATTTGTATATATAACAGTAGCATGTTCCGTATCGTCCTGCACAGACGACACATTCAATAAATATCAACAGGAAGATACCGGGTTACTTACATTCGATGTAAAAGTGCCTAGCAATTGGACCAATGGCCTATCTCGTGCAGCTACGGATATAAGTATCAAGCGAATGTCGCAATCTGATCATGCGGAGCCACTATATCTTGTCACTGAAATATCGGAAGTTGCCGCAGATGCGGCAGCTTCCGATGCAGCGGCAGAAGAAGCGGCAACCCGCGGCTCTATGGTTAACTCTACCAACAATTTCCACAATAATTTCGGACTTTCCGCCATCTGCTACACCGGTACATGGCCCGATGGTAATCCAACCAATTGGCACACTGATTTTGCACATAATCTGAAAGTAGAAAAAAAAGAAGGGATATGGAAATCGACAGAGAAGTTGAACTGGTTAGGAACGGGCGGAATACGGTTCTTTGCCTATTCGCCATATTCTTCTTCGGATAACGGCATAGAACATTCTCCTGCAAGCCAAGGCGGCATTCCGACGCTTACCTACACCGTCCCCACAGACGTGACAAAGCAACACGATCTCATGACAGCGACGAAAGACTGCTCCGGAGGTCAAGGAGGTGCGGTAAAGCTAGATTTCAAGCATGCGCTGGCCGCCATCACCATAAAAACCGGTAAAGAGATGCTTTCCGGAGAAGTCACCGGCATAACGATTTCCGGAGTGTACGGAAAAGGAACTTGTCAGATAGGAACGGAAGACTGGAAAACCGAAGATAACGCTGATCACAGTTTCAGCATAGAGACAGAAATAAAACTGGATGAGAATAAAGACGACCTGATGACCAAGCCCGGCATTGAGTTGAATAAAGACGAAGAAGGATATACCTTCATGATGATTCCTCAAACACTCACGGATAACGCTACTCTGACCATAGTCTTTGCAGACAGTATTTCGAAAACACCCCACACTCTTACTGCCAAACTGAAAGAGCATACGAAAGACTATAAATGGGTGGCAGGGAAAAAATATACTTACTCTGTCAATACCACTGGCATCATAGTAGAACCGATTATTGAAGTGAAAATCAATCGGGCTAACACCTTGTATCCTAATGGCGGTCAGATAGGTATAGACGTTATGACGCTTAAGGCAGACGAAACCAGTCTGTATTCAAGAGACATGACAGATGATGAAAAACTAGCCTATCTTCCGGTCAGCGGTTTTCTGAATGACGTAAGCATTGTCGCATACACCCATGTGGTGCAGGCCAGTGCGGAAGATGAAACGAAAGAACTGTTTCGAAAACTTGATTTTAAGATTGAATGGTCTTTTGACGGCAAAGATTGGAAGTCGGGGGGGCAAGACTCCCATAATAACCCAATGGGATGGCACCCTATTGCTACCTCCCAAACCGCTGCGGATGATACCAATTGGAAGTCTCCCGTAAAAGGAAGCATACTTTTGCCTGCCCAAACGCAATTTACATACATGCAGGATTTCCTGTATGGAGAACGAGCATCTATAGATGGTACGTTATCTCGTACAGTTACCGATCCAGGAGAAGGAACGGCAACAGAGCCACACGATTTGGTCAGAAATAATGAAGTGGCACAGGAAAGCGCCAACTGTTATATTGTGAATAATCATGGTTATTATACATTTCCGGCTTACTATGGAAATACTTATGATAAGGATGGCGATACCTCGTCTTACATATATGATAGTAGCGAAGGTGATATTCCAGCCAATGTTCAAAATTTGGTACTTCCCCATTTTGTAGATCATAATAACAAGTCCATCTTAAAAGGTAGTATTGATGGCGTGGCTGATGCGATACTGCTATGGCAAGACAGCCCGGACCTTGTTACTGATGTGAAACTGAACGACAAAACACTCGGCTGGGTATCTTTTCGTGTACCCAAAGAGACCATCAACCAAGGCAATGCCGTGATTGCCGTGCGTAACAACCAAAGAGAGATTTTATGGAGCTGGCATATATGGGTCACCCATCGTAAGTGGAACGAGTCTTCCTGTATACAGATGTCGGATAATAATTTGAATGAAAAAAAACAGCCGTTTATCATAGCTCCTTGCAACCTTGGTTATTGCGAACCGCATAAAGGAGAGAACGGAAGAAGTATACTTATGCGTTTTGTCGTTGATCCTAAACTGGTGGGTGGCGATGGGGTCATACTGAATAAACATATCAAAGTGACAGGAGCACCAATGCAATCTTCAACGGAAGAAGAAGCGGCCATCATTACGTTGATTCAACCTAAAATTACAGCGTCCGTAGCCGGCGACAATACCTATTATCAATGGGGACGTAAGGATGCGATGCTACCAGGTGTGCACAATGAGGTGACTCGTAATAATGGTCTGTCTGGTGATCAAAAAATAGAATTGGATATGGTGAATAAAATGTTCTATTCTTCTAAAGGTTTCCGCTTCACTTCAGGAGAAACTTCCAAAAGTATCGGAGAGAGCATACAATTGCCTTATCAATTTTTTATCCACCAACGACCAGACGATGACCAAAAAGACCCTATTAATAACTTCAAACGACGTCACTGGCACGATGGGGAATCTGCTTATCAGAAAAAAAGTATTATGAACTATTGGAATATACAACTAATAGAAAGTGGAAATGCAAACTATTTCAACTATGACAAGAAAGACAATCCGGACTACAAGCAATCACCTAATGATCAATATGTTGTTAAAACAATATACGACCCATCGCCTGCAGGATTTAAAATTCCGCCTATTAAGGCTTTTGCTGATTTTTTTGATAATGTAACGTTGAAACAAGTAGATGCCCCAACTGAAGAAGACCCCAGTGCTAAAAAAACTGTAGCCGAAATACCAAATGCAACGCACGTAAATAGCCCATTCGATGGATGGAAAGTAAATATCAATGGAAAAGATTTTTATTTTCCCGCTACGGGAGTACGTGATATGGGAATAAAGCAAAGAGATGTAAAATATGGCACATTTCCAGCCTTCTCTTCAATAACGTACATTGCGTCATCCGGCTTCCACAATGGTTCCTCTTCAAGTTGTTTGATATTCTCTATTGATAAGAGAAATACTGTTAAATTTCCAAATTGTACAACTCCTATTGACGGAACCAACAACGCATACGGTTTCACTATCCGCCCCATCCGTGATGGCCAAACGGGAACAGGAAACTAAAGCAGCTACGAAGAGTCTCTTCCAGAGAATACCGGGCTCTTTTTATACAGTATTTCCCCCAAAAAGAAAGTGTGCCAAAAGTCAGTTGCTATTGACTTTTGGCACACTTTCTTTTACAATCGGCCTACCTTCGGACCACCTTTTTTTTTAAATGGTCCGCTCAATATTCCACACAAATGCACGCAAACCTAATTGCTGCGTTTCCAAGTCCATCTTATGCAAAGTGTCCAGCAACGGATCGACTTTGCTATCGTCTACTACCGTCAGGATAGCCGAGCACATACTTGGCCAGGCATGGCTTCCGAAATGCGGATCGCCTGTTTTCGAACCACGTCCCTGCACTTTTTCGAGGTATGTAAAACCACGGCATCCCAAACGGTCGAGCAACGCCATGATTCGTTCGTAATAAGCCTGATCGAATGTTATCAATACTGATTTCATATTTCTTTTCTTGTTATTTCTTAATAATGTTGTCTTTATTCGCCTGAAAGTAAACATCCAATTCGCGTTGACGACGGAGTTTACGACGACGGTTCTTAATACCTGTTCCTGCAAATACACAATATAGAGTAGGAATCAAAATCAATGTCAAAACTGTAGATATTGTCAAACCACCGATTACGGCAATTGCCATCGGGCTCCACATTTCAGAACCCTGACCGCCACCGATAGCCATCGGAATCATACCAAGAACGGTAGTGGCAGTGGTCATCAATACCGGACGGAGACGGCTCTTACCGGCTGTTACCACAGAGTTCAAAACAGCCAATCCACGTTCTCGACAAAGGGTGATGTAGTCGATAAGCACAATACCGTTCTTCACTACAATACCAATCAACATGATACCTCCCAATAAACTCATGACACTCAATGTACTGTTCGTAAAGAATAGTGCCATCAAGACGCCGCTAAACGCAAACGGCAGGGAGAACATGATAATGAACGGATAGGTCAGTGACTCGAACTGCGCTGCCATTACGATAAATACGAGCACAACAATCAGGATGGCAAGTGTTCCCAAATCACGGAACGAGTCCTGCTGGTCTTCGTACGAACCGGAAATCTGAATGGTGACATCTCCCGGAAGATCCATCTTATCTATCACTTTATTACCGGCAGCCACTACGTCGCCCAGCGGAGCACCGGAGATTACCGCGGAAACGGTCACGATACGTTCACGGTCTTTACGTTCGATGGTTGGAGGCGCAAAACGTTCGACTACCTTTCCTACATCTTTCACACGAACGGATTGTCCTTGTGCATTGTAAATGAGGATGTTTTCGAGACTTTCCAGACTTGTACGGAATTCGGGCGCGTAACGCACTTTGATATCGTACTCATCTCCGTCTTCACGATATTTAGAGGCTACCGCACCATTGACACGGTTACGCAGATAGTTACCGGCAGTTGAAAGATTCAAACCATGCATCGCCAGTTTTTCACGGTCGAAGTCTACCTGATATTCCGGCTGGTAGTCACTACGGCTGATGTTTACCTCGGTCACGCCTTTTACTTTCAACAATTCACGTTTCAGACGGGCTGCTACGCTATCGGTTACTGTCATATCGTATCCGTAAACCTCAAAGTCGGCACTTGCCTGTGCGGACATACCCGTGTTACTACCGCCAAGGATTACCTGTGCTTTACTAAATTCCGGATAGGCTTTCAAATCTTCACGCATCTCATCACAAACTGCTTCCAAAGTGATGTCACGATCACCCGGGTCTACCAAACTGATGTTGAACGAGATAATATGCGAACCGTTGTCCTGCATGGACGCCCAAGTATTATCGGAGTCAGCCTGACCAACGGTGTAGTTGCAGACTTTCATGATGTCTTTATACTTCGTCAGCCATTGGTTGGTCAGCTTCTGTGACAATTCTTGCGCTATCTCTTTTCGTGTACCGATCGGAAGTTCCAACTGTACGGCAATACGGGCATTATCTTGTGCCGGGAAGAACTCTGTACCGATGCCCTTTGCACACAGCAAACTGACAACGAAGAAAGCAATACATCCCACAATGACAATCGGACGATGGCGTACAGCCCAGTTCAGCATCTTCGCATACCAGGTATCGAGTCCGTCAAGCACTTTCTCTATCGGAGTAAAGAAGAGCTTGAACATCTTCGACGGTTTCTTCTGCAAACGAAGCAACTGGGAACAAAGCATCGGAGTCAAGGATAGTGCGGCGACCGTAGAAATAAACATGATGGCACACATCATCCAACCCAGCTGTTTGAAAAGTACACCGGACATACCGCTTACCATTGTCAACGGGAAGAACACGGCAATCATGGTCAGCGTAGAAGCGATTACAGAAATTGCCACCTCATTTGTTCCGTGCACAGCTGCCTGTTTCGGATCGGAGCCACGTTCGATATGGGTCGTTACGTTCTCAAGTACTACAATCGCATCATCCACCACCATACCGATAGCGATAGAAAGCGACGAAAGCGAGATAATATTAATCGTATTTCCACTAATAGCCAGGTAAATGAATGAGGCAATCAACGAAAGCGGAATGGTAATACAGATAATCAGCGTTGCACGCCAGCGTCCCAGGAAGAGGAACACGACGATGACAACGAAGAGCAAGGCATACGCAACGGTTTCCGTCAAACTGTCGATAGTGTTCAAAATGTTTTCGGAGGTATCGACGATGACACCGATCTTTACGTCACTCGGCAGGTTCTTCTGAAGCCTCGGCAGTGCGTCGGCTACTTTCTTGGAGATTTCTACCGAATTGGCTCCCGACTGTTTCTGAACAACAATCATAGCACCTTGCACACCATTGTTATAGGTTTCCTGCGCGCGTTCTTCCACGGTATCGACGATTTGGGCTACATCACGCAGAAAGACATTTGCCCCATTATGCGTACCTACCACTACGTCTGCCAATTGGCGGGAATCATCGAACTCACCTTCTACACGCAATGCATAGGTTTCACTACCGATATCGAAGTTACCACCGGGGATGTTTTTGTTCTCGGCACCGATGATGGAACTGATAGTTTCGATGGTCAGGTGATAGGCTTCCAGTTTATTGGGATCGCAATATACCTGAATCTCACGTTGCGGCGCACCACTGATAGACACGGTTCCGACTCCCGGAATACGCGCCAGCGGATTTACCACACGGTCGTCCAATATCTTATAAAGTGCTGACTGACTCTCATTAGCCTGTACGGAAAGCAGCACAATCGGAATCATGTCCGTACTAAATTTGAAGATGATCGGATTCTCGACATCATCGGGAAGCTGCGAACTTACCATGTCGAGTTTATCACGTACATCATTGGTCAGAACGTCAATATCGTTACCAAACTCGAACTCCAATGTAATCAATGACATATTCTCGGAAGAACGGGAGGTAATATGTTTCAGGTTACTCACCGCGTTCAACGTATTTTCGAGCGGGCGAGTCACATTATTTTCTATATCCGAAGCACTTGCTCCGGGATAAGCGGTCATTACCATGATTGTATTCGTGTCAATATCCGGATACAAGTCGATAGGTAACTTCGACAAAGAGAAAAGACCAAAAATCACCACTGCCAGGAAGCAGAGGGAGGTCATAATCGGTTTCTTAACCGCACCTTCGTATAAACTCATGTTGTTTTATTTAAAAGCCTCTCCCCGCTCCTCTCCCAAAAAGAAGGAGCCGGAAGATAGTTTTGAAATCAGGTTAATTAATAAAAACATTGGGCGAAAGGTACTGAACACCTCTTATTTGGAAGAAGGCCGGGAAGAGGCTTCCACCTCTACTTCCATACCGTTCACCAAACGTGACTGTCCGGCAACTACCACCTGTGAGTTATCCGGTACACCGGATTTCAACTCATACTCCGTACCCATGCGTCTACCCAGTTCGACCTTATTATAAGATACTTTACCGTCTTTATAAACGAATACATAACGGTCGCCGGAACCTGCCTGCTTAACGATTGCCAAATCGGGAACAACTACGTTTTCTGCCGTACCGAAGTTCAATGTCGCGCGGGCAAACATTCCCGGACGCACGCGCCGGTCTTTATTATCCAGTCTGATCTCTACCTGGAATGTACGGGTAGTGGCATCTATGGTAGGATAAATCAGGTTGATGGTTCCTGTAAATACTTCATCTCCATATACATCGAGTTTCACGTCGACAGGAGTACCTTTCTTCACTTTCGTGAAGTAAGTTTCGGACACGTTAATCAGGAGTTTTACGGGAGTGATCTGTTCCACTACAAGTACCGGTTCTCCACCGCTGTACATATCGCCATTATCATAGTTGCGTGCAGTGACTACACCATTGATAGGGCTTTGCAAAGAGGTATTCTCCAGCAGATTCTTATAAGCAGTTTTCTTCACATCGAGTTGCATCTTCGAAGCATCCCACTCTGATTTGGACGCACCGCCCACTTTATATAATTCGTCGATACGGTTGAATTCTATTTCCTGATTATCTAGTTGCAGCTTTGTCTGTTTCAGGTTGGCTGCATCCATCTGCACAAGTTTCTGGCCTTTGGATACGCGGTCGCCCACTTCCACAAAAATCCGGTCGATACGTACGGGAGACGAAGGTGCTATATTATTCTTTACTTCGGCTTCCACCGTCGCTGTGTAATCTTGTATTTGATCTACGGGACGGGCTTTTACGTCTGCCAGCTTCACAATGGGCTTCGCGTCCACGTGTCCCGTAGCCGCTTTGTCTTTTCCACCTGTACATGAGCCCATAAACACAGTTAACAGCAGGGCTACCAATTGGATACTTCTTTTCATATTCCTTATTTGTAATTTTTTAGTTGTCTATCTTTATTCTTTTCCCAGAACCTGATCGAGGTCTGCCTTAGCAACCAGGTAATCGTATATGGACTGATTATAGGTGAGTTGCGCCTGTGTCAGCGACACTTGGGAACTGTTCAGTTCGAGCACTGTACCCTTACCTACATCATAACGTTTTTCAGCAATCACTACCGCTTTCTTTGCCTGCATCACATTTTCCTTGTTGCTGACTACCTGCTCTGTGCTGGCACTCATGTTATTGCGACAACTGACAATCTGCATATTCAACTGTCTTTCCGTATCAATACGGTTCCAATCGAGCTGGCGCATCTGTATACGGGCAGATTTCACTTTCGTAAAGTTACTTGCTTTATATAAAGGTATGCTAAGATTGAACATCAGATTAGAACTGTTGCTCCAGTTGTAATTGAAAAAATTGATATTCGGATTATACAGTGATTGATATTGGTAGGAGAAACTCATTGAAAGAGTCGGTATAAAGTTTGTTTTCAAAGACTTTATGTTCTTTTCAAGCAACTTCATGTTCAGGTCCAACTGCTTCATGGTGGTATTGTTGTCCAGATTTACATTCTCTTCCCTCAACTGGTTGGCAAACATGACCGTTTCATAGTTGGTCAGATTATCATTAATCCTGATCTCCACATCGGCTGTGATGCCCATCAGGACTTTCAACTGCAACTTAGCCAAAGTCACCGCATTGGCCGCCGAAATCAAGTTCGGTTTAATACTGCGCATCTGCACTTCTGCACTGATCTTGTCATATTCGCTCACAGTTCCCTGCTGATATTTGGCATTCACTACATTGTAATTATCTTCTGCCAGTTTATAACTGCCTTGAAGCACTTCATAGCTGTCCTGCGCAAGCATCAACTGATAATAAGCCTTGCTCACCTGATTCACGAGATCCAGTTTGGAAGCGCGTGACTTCTCTACTGCCAGTTCAATATCTGTCTTTGTCATCGACATAGCACGATAAACACCCGGCACAAAGAGTGGTAGATTAATACTCAATCCGGCATTGGCGGTGTTCGAACCGTCTTGCCCCATCTTGAACGACATATCGTTCAATTTCATTTCAGCCGCTTTAATGGTATGGTCTAATGAACCGGCAATACTAGCCTCCGGTAACAGACTTTGCCAGGCTTCCTTACTGGCAACTTTCTTTAAAGCGATTTCTTCTGCTGCCACTTTTATTGTCGGATTCTCATCCAATGCAATTTCCAGGGCTTTGTCTAAGGTCAAGGTTAGTATATTCTTCTCCACCTGTGTGTCCTGCGCCTTTGCAAAACCAAATGCACAGAGTGCCACGGCTACCAGAAGAATCTTCTTACCTGCCAATCTTTTCATCTTGTTCATAAACTGAATTTCTAATTTAATCTTACTTGTTTGTCAATAGAACCTCACTCTTGCTCTAATCTGCGATGCGGTTCTTACGATATTCTTGTATAAAGTCTTCCAGTACTTTTGCTCCTTTTTCGGTGGAGATGCCGCGTATATAAGTAAACATGATGGATTCGTACACTTCAATAAAAGGATATTCATTGCAGATATCCGTATTCAGAAGTACATCAAACTGCTCTCGTACCAGCAAATTGACGATGGCGAAGTTCACATCCGGACGAAAAATGCCCTGCTCTACTCCTGTTTTGAAGAAGGACATCGTTTTCTGCGAATCGCTGTCCTGCCGGTTCTTCATCATCTCATACACTTTCGGATATTTCTTGATGTCTTCAAAAAAGCGTTTGTTCGTCTGATGAAACATCTCGATACTTTTCTGAAAGACCGCAAGTATCACTTCCAACACATTGTGCGACTCTTCAAAGACTTTCTGCAAGTACTTATCTCTTTCTGCCTGCGCCTTCAGTATGCATTCTTTCAACAACGATTCTTTATCCGAAAAGACTTCATAGAGCGTACGTTTGGATATTCCTAATGCTGCCGCAATATCGTCCATTGTAATGCTCTTGATGCCTTTTGAAGTAAAAGCTTCTGTTGCCGCCGTTATGATCCGTTCTCTTAACTCTATCCGTTGAGAAGCGTCTTTTCCATGCTCTGTCATCATCCGTTTTTCTATTTTATTAAAATGCAGTTTTCGTTTTCTTTTCATTTCCAAAGGAAAAACGGAACAAAGATATGCAGAAAACTCAATTAACAAATCAAGTTTCCATCTATTTATAATCCATTTGGGAATTATTATCATTCAATAGAGCAAAATGAAAACAAGTGTTAATAGGAAATACGGAACAAACATAGGGCAAAGGTAAAAAGGAAGGCAATACGAAGTAAAGTTTTATCGCCGGCAGAAGGATTACAGTCGACAAATGCCGGATAAATGTCGATAGAATCAACACTTACCCGGCAACAGCAGTCACCATTATTAACGAAAAGCGAAAAAGGGTCAGTTTATTGTCAGTATTCAATCTGTGTCCTCTTCAAGAAGGCAACTGTTTTATGTATCGCCTTGTACATCACGATATCATCTTTCACAAAAGGCACTTCTTTCCGATAAGCATGGAGGAAACGCTCAAGGATTGGGGAAGTTTTCTGCGGACGACGGAAGTCGATGCCTTGTGCGGCATTCATCAGTTCGATGGCAAGGATATGTTCCAGATTGTCCATCACTTTATAGAGTTTGGTAGCGGCGTTGGCGCCCATGCTTACGTGGTCTTCCTGTCCGTTGGAAGAGACGATGGAGTCGCTCGAAGCCGCATAGCAGTACATTTTATTCTGGCTAACCATCGAAGCGGCGGCATATTGCGGAATCATAAAGCCGGAGTTCAGACCGGGGTTGGCAACCAGGAATTCAGGCAGCCCCCGGAGTCCCATAATCAGTTGGGAGACACGGCGTTCGGAGATATTTCCCAATTCGGCCAAAGCGATGGCAAGGAAGTCATAAGAGATGGCAAGCGGTTGTCCGTGGAAATTTCCGCCGGAGATGATCCGGTCTTCATCGGGGAAGATGGTGGGGTTGTCCGTGACGGAATTGATTTCGGTCAGCAATACGGAGGCAACGTAACGGATAGCATCTTTCGTGGCACCGTGTACTTGCGGGATGCAACGGAAGGAGTAGGGATCTTGAACGTGTTCTTTGTGGCGTTCGATAAGTTCGCTGCCGGCCAGTAGTTTACGGAAGGCTTCGCCTGTCTCAATCTGTCCCTGATGGGGGCGGATTTGCTGGATGCAGTCCATAAACGGATCGATACGGCCGTCAAAGGCTTCGAGAGAAAGGGCAGCTATGAGGTCGGCCCTTTTCGAGAGGCGGAAGGCTTTCAGTATGGCAAATACACCGTTGGCGCTCATAAATTGGGTGCCGTTAAGCAGGGCCAGTCCTTCTTTGCTCATTAGTTTGACGGGTTCCCAGCCGAATTCGTCGAGTACGCTGATGGCTTCGCACTTTTTTCCTTTATAGTAGACATCGCCGACACCGATCAGGGGGAGGAAAAGATTGGCAAGCGGTGCGAGGTCGCCGGAGGCTCCAAGGGAGCCGCGGTCGTAGACGATGGGCATGACGTCATTATTGAAGAAGTCAAGGATGCGTTGTACGGTGATTACTTGTACACCGCTATGTCCCAATGAGAGGGCGTGGGCTTTGAGAAGCATCATCAGTTTGATGATGACGGGGCGGATTTCCTCGCCTACACTGCAAGCATGACTTTTTATGAGGTTCTCCTGGAGTATTCCGAGTTCGTCGGGAGAAATATTTTTGGTACATAAAGAGCCGAAACCTGTTGTTATACCGTACAACGGTTCATCGGAAGAAGCTATTTTGTGGTCGAGGTAATCACGGCATTTCTGGATGCGCAACTTGGCTTCAGGAGCTAGTTCCAGTTTCAGGTTTTCGTTGATAATTCGTTCGATGATCTCGAAGGTTAATGCTCCGGAACCGATATGATATACATTCTTACTCATACGCGCAGGTCTTGATTTACGGCATCCAACAATTCTTTTTCTCTCCGACAGGCGGTTTGCTCGATTGTATCGGCTTCGGTTTGTAGCTGGAGGACAAATTCTCTGTCTTTGAGCGAACCGAGGTTGATACGGACGTTCAGCAAGGCTCCCAATACGGCAGAACGGGCGGACATCATGGCTACGCAGGCATCTGTGACGGCATTGCGGTTGCCCAGACGGGCAACATCTGCTATGACGGACATCATATCCAAAGCTTTGCGAGCTACTTCCAATGGAACGAGGGCGGCTTGTTTGGTTGCTTCCTGAATGGCGGCACTTCGGGCGGCTTTCTCTTCTTCGGTTGTTTTAGGGAGTTTGAAGCAGGCAAAAACTTCTTCGTAGGCAGCGGAGTCTTTATCGATAAGCGCAATAAATTCATCCAGCAAACGAAGAGTAATTGTTTGTGCGTGTTGCATTACTTCTTCACTGACTTCGTATCCTTTTTTTCCGACGGTGAGCCGTGCCACCATCGTGGAAAGGGCGGAAGCCAGTGCTCCGTTCAATGCGGCAATACTACCACCACCGGGTACAGGGTCACTGCAAGCAACTTTATCTAAGAAATCTTTTACGGTTAAATCTGCTAACATGGTATTCTGTTTTAAGTGATTAATAAATGAGTTGGTCAACTATTAAGCGACGGGGTATAACATACCGCCTTTAATAGTCATGATTACACAATTCATACCTATATAATAAGGTAGGATATGATAGTTGTCGGAATTGAGGACGATAAAATCGCCTTGTTTGCCTACTTCGATGCTTCCAATCCGGTCGGCTCGCTGAAGGGCGGCAGCTCCGTTCAGGGTCAGGGCGGTGATGGTTTCTTCGATGCTCATTTTCATATAGATGCAGGCCAGAGCAATGGTCAGTGGGATAGAACCGGAGAAACAACTGCCGGGATTCAAGTCGGTGGCAAGTGCTACCGCACAGCCGGAGTCAATCATTTCACGACCACGTGCGTAGGGTTCTTTCAAGGCAAAAGCGGTCAAGGGTAACAGGGTGGCTACTACTCCGGCATCGGCCATTGCACGGATGCCGGCATCGGATGCGTGCAGGAGATGATCAGCAGACAATGCTGCCAGTTCGGCTGCCAGTTCGGCTCCACCGAGAGAGACGATTTCGTCAGCGTGGAGTTTCAACAGAAAGCCGTGTTCCTTGGCTGCCTGAAGCAGGCGGCGGGACTGTTCGATAGAGAAAACGCCTTGTTCACAAAAGACATCACAACATTCTGCCAGTTCGCCGTCACGAACAAGGGGAAGCATTTCACGAATCAGGAAGTCGATGTATTCGTCACTTCTTCCTGCATATTCTTCGGGAAGGGCATGAGCGCCTAGGAAGGTGGAGACTATATCGACACGTTTATGCTCGGTGTTGTTCAGGCTGCGCATTACCTTTAGTTGTAATAATTCTGTTTCACGATCCAGCCCGTAGCCGCTTTTACCTTCTACGGTGGTCACACCCATTGTGCTCATTCTTTTCAGAAAACCTTCGGCTGCTGAACGTAGTTTTAGGAAGTTCATTTGTCGGGTGGCTTTTACGGTACTTGCAATTCCACCTCCCCGCTCCATGATTGACATATAGCTTTCGCCGTTCAGACGCCATGAGAATTCTTCGGAACGTTCTCCGCCAAACACAAAATGGGTATGGGAATCAACGAAGCCGGGCAAGAGGCAGTGTCCGCGAGCGTTATAATGCCAGTAGTGTTGATAGTAACCATCCCGATCTTCACCACGGTTCTCACCAACGTAGGTGATGACTCCTTTGGTGACTTCCACGGTTCCGTTCTCTATGACTTGCAGTTGGGACATTTCTTCTCCTTTACGGGCGGAAAAGCCGATGGGGGTTACGATACGGGCATTGAATATGATTAGGTTTTCACTCATAAATTATCCGAATTATCTTTGTTTATTCTTGTTTCATTCATCCTGCTTCCTGTCCCGTTGTTTTTTATCAGGTACGTTCCCCTGTAAAAACATCCGTTCTGATTTGGATTGAATATTCTCTAACATATTTCTTTACCGTCTATTCCATGATGCGGGCCTCCAAGACTTGCTGCATGGAAAAGTTTTCGAGTCCAAGATAGTAGGAAGCTGTATCAATCAGGGCTTCCATCGGTACAAGACCGATGATTTCACTACCAACAATCGTAACACCATAACGGCGGGCTTCGATACGCACCAGTTCGAAGGCGCGGTAAAGTGCAGTACGGGTGTAGTCGGTCATGTTAATGGATACCTGGGTGATGTTTCTCTCCTTTAGCTCCACTCCCATTGCTTTCACATAGCGGAGTCCTCCGTTGATATGACGAATATTCTTTGCTATCTTGGTAGCTATTTCCAGATTATCTGTATTAAGATTGATATTGTAGGCTACGAGCGGCATGCGGGCTCCGATTGCGACTGTACCTGCGGTTGGGTGACGTTCGGCAGGTCCGAAATCAGGTTGCCATTCGGGTAGTTTGATTTTTTCAGCCATTCCTTCAAATTCTCCTTTACGGACGGAAGCGAGATTTTCCCGGTGCGGCGCAGTTGCCGACTTTTCATACAGGAAGACAGGAAGATGATAGTTCTCGGCCACTTTTGCGGCCACTTTCTTAGATAGTTCGACGGCTTCTTCCATGCTGGTATTCTTAATCGGGATAAAAGGAATAACATCTACCGCTCCCATACGGGGATGTTGCCCGGTATGCTGATTCAGGTCTATCAAACGGACAGCCACACCGACCGCTTCAACGATTGCTTCGTACAAAGCCTCCGGCTCACCGACAAGGGTTACAACCAGACGGTTATGGTCTTCATCATTACTGTAATCAAGCAGTTTTACTCCGGCCTTAATACGGAAAGGGGCTACTATCTGATCTATTTTCTCTAAATCGCGTCCCTCGCTAAAATTGGGTACGCATTCAATAATTTTATTCCAACTCATATCAAATATCTATTATTATAGAGGTTATATTCAATTGAATAACTATATGTTTTACATCAAACAAGTGCTCTTGCCAAATAGCCCTTATATTATCAGGCACGGATCACACGAGTTTCATATCGAATAACGGCATGGTTTATACTAAACAGCTGCATGTTTAAACAGTTCCATATATTATGGGAATTTATTCCCTCATTTTATGAGAATATTTTCCCTTATTTTGTGAGACTACTTTCCCACAATATGTGGGACTATTTTCTTTATTAGTTCTTCGTCCGCTACATACGGCATTGTTATCTGATAATCTCTTGCATGGGATTCATTAAATGCTTCACTTGTCTCCATCGCATGCGGATTACGCGCCCATGAACGACGGGCTACTCCGCCCATCACATCCCAAAGCATTGCTGAACGGAGTATTTCATCTACCCGTTCGCTACCGTCACATACCATACCGAAGCCGCCATTGATTGCTTTGCCAATACCTACTCCACCGCCATTGTGCAAGGCTACCAGGCTCATTCCACGGGCACAATTTCCGGCAAAACATTGCACAGCCATATCTGCCATCACATTGCTTCCGTCTTTGATATTCGATGTCTCCCGGAAAGGAGAATCCGTTCCGCTTACGTCATGGTGGTCCCGTCCCAGCATGATAGGACCTACTTCGCCCCGGCGGACCATCTCATTGAAACGGAGGGCTATGTTCATTCTCCCGACTGCATCCTGATACAGAATACGTGCCTGTGTCCCCACCACGAGCTGATTCTTCTCGGCATCACGTATCCAGTTGTAGTTGTCAAGATCCTGCCCGCGCCGGTTGACGTCGATACATTCCATAGCCGCGTGATCTGTTTTTATCAGATCTTCATGTTTGCCACTCAAGCAAACCCATCTGAACGGGCCGTAGCCATAATCAAAGAGTTGAGGACCCATAATGTCTTCAACATAGCTTGGCCAGATAAATCCGTCTTTTTCATCAATACCGTTGCGGGAGATTTCTCTTACTCCGGCATCGTATATGGCTTTCATGAAAGAATTGCCATAATCAAAGAAATAAGTTCCACGGGCTACGAGCTTCTCGATAACTTCGAAATGACGGCGCAGGGATACATCGACTAAGTGACGGAATTGTTCCGGTGATTCGTGAAGAAGGCATGTGCGTTCTTCAAAGGTTAATCCGGCAGGACAATATCCGCCTTCGTAAACAGCATGGCAGGAAGTTTGATCGGATAATAATTCAATAGGAATTCTTTCGCGTTCGGCATATTCGAGCAAGTCTACGACATTGCCATGATAGGCTATCGAGCAAGGTTCACGACGTCGCATTGCTTCAGATGCCATCTGGTATGCTTCGGCTATATCCGTAGTCACGTGTCCCACCCATCCTTGGCGGTGGCGTGTTTCAATGCGCGAGCTATCTACTTCGGCTATGATGGAGACTGCTCCTGCTATCTCCGCCGCTTTAGGTTGTGCGCCGCTCATCCCTCCCAAACCGGAAGATACGAATAAATGTCCCCGCAGATCCTGGTCTTGTGGAATACCCAGTTTCAATCGCCCGGCATTGAGGAGGGTATTGAAAGTTCCATGTACAATTCCTTGAGGGCCGATATACATCCAACCGCCTGCGGTCATTTGCCCGTAATTGGCAACTCCCATCTGAGCGGCAATATGCCAATCATATTGATTGTCGAATTGCCCGATCATCATTGAATTGGTTATTATAACGCGGGGAGCATCGGGACGGGAGCGAAAAAGCCCTAATGGATGTCCGGATTCAATAACCAGCGTCTGTTCTTGGGTAAGTTCTTCGAGGTATTGTTTTATCAGCTGATATTGCATCCAGTTTTGACAGACTTGTCCGGTTTCACCGTAAGTAACTAATTCGTAAGGATACAGTGCTATATCGAAGCAAAGGTTATTATCAATCATTACTTGAAAAGCCTTGCCTTCAATGCATTGTCCCCGGTATTCGTCAATCGGCTTTGCCTTCAAGTCGCCGGCAGGACGGAAACGGTATCCGTAAATCCGTCCGCGAGTGCGTAGCTCTTCCATAAATTCAGGAGCCAGTTGTTCGTGCCACTCGTTAGGAATATAACGCAAAGCATTTTTTAATGCTATGATTGCCTGCGCTGGGGTAAGTGTATAACCACGGTCGGGAGCTCTCCGGATACCTTCTAAAAAATCCGGATAAGGAGGTAGTGTGTTGCCAAGAGTTATTCTCATAATAAACAGAATTAAGGATTACAAACTGTAAGCAATACAGTCTTATAACTCTTCGCAAGATAGAAAAAAAGAAGATAAAAGACAAGAGAATTGACAGATTTATTATCAGAAAGGTATTGTTACATTTACAGTTTGATAGAAGGACAAGACACAAGCAATGCCAAAACTCTCTTATGCTTCTATACAAGCACGAAGACAAGCTGTTTTCTCAAAATGGATAGTAACCCACATCTCAATAATATCATTATACAGGTGATTGTATTATTGATAGGGCCTTTCATAGTATGCCAACCGAAATGAATGGAATTACTCCTTTTGTTTATTCTGCAACTCTAACAGATATTTAAAAGTATGCTTTGCCTCCTGACTATCATCTTTCAAATATGCTTGTCTCAGTTCCGGATAATTCTTCAATAATTGCAGCATTCTGTCTTTCCCCAAAAAGTCGACTTTTCCTGTTTCACCATTCAATTCATAGCAAACACGTTTTGTAACCAGACTTGAAGCGGCAAGAGCATCGCCTATATTCCCTCCCAGTTTTACATCATCTTCTTCCACAAAGTTACCTCCGATAACCGAGCCTAAAGGCATTGCACAAAAATAAATGTTTTTACCTAACTGAACAGCAGGAGCATACCATGCTCCAAAACGCAACTTCTTATAGCGCAACTTACGACAGTTCAAATATAAATTCCCTTTTTCGTCACGCACTGCAAAACAACGCTTCTTCAAACGCCGGCACATCGACTCGTCATCACCGGCCGTGATCCGGTAATCAGCCCCTCCTGTTAATACGATCTGATTTTTGGAACGTTTTTCTACACGCAACACAGTAGTGGTATCACCATGTTGAGTCAGTAACTCTTTCAGGTTGGAATAAATAATATTCTGCGCAATTAACGGAAGGCTAATCACGCTTATCAGCAAACATAAGATACATCCTTTCTTCATAAGCATCCTCCTTTCCTGTCTAACGCCTTTTCGAGTGGAAAGTTATAAATTTTAGCGGATAAATGCAAGAATGAGAAAAGAAATATTGAAAATTTCTTCCAGCTAACAACAACATTATCAAGATGAGTTACAATTCAGGGGCACTTCTTCCTACTTCCGTTAATAAACAGTAAATCTACTCTTGACAAAAACAAGCTCCTATCCCGACCGTTATGAATTATATTACCTTTGTGCAAAAGATTTAAATTTGTCATGGAAAAACTAGAACAGGTCATTACCACATATCAGCAAATCATTCAGAAAACAGAGCTGGAGTTACAGAAGGCACGGAAACGTATCTATTATATAAGCCTTCTCCGACTTATCTTATTTGTAGGAGCCGTAGCAAATGCCATTATCTTTTGGTCTGACGGTTGGCTATGTCTCTCTGCAGTGGCTATCCTGCCCTTTATCTTATTCATTTGGTTAGTAAAACGCCATAATTTCTGGTTCTACCGGAAAGACTTTCTGAAAAAGAAAATAGAAATCAATGAGCAGGAACTACGTGCCATGCAATATGATTTTTCTGATTTTGATGATGGAAAAGAGTTCATAAATCCATCTCACCTCTATACTCTTGATTTAGACGTATTTGGCGAATTCTCTCTTTTCCAATACATTAACCGGACCGCAACTCCTATCGGCAAGCAGCATCTCGCAAACTGGTTCAATGTACATCTGGAAAAGAAGGAGGCTATTGAACACCGTCAGGAAGCGATCCGGGAACTCTCCACCGATTTGGAATATCGCCAACAAATCCGCTTACTTGGATTACTCTATAAAGGAAAGCCTGCCGATACCACCGAAATCAAAGAATGGGCAGCCAGTCCGAGTTATTATCGAAAACGCACACTCTTGCGCATCCTTCCAATAGCGGTAACAGTTATTAATTTCTTGTGCATAAGTCTAGCCATTGGGGGAATTATATCGGCTAACATTGCAGGAGGAGTATTTGTCAGCTTTGTATTATTCAGCACTATTTTCTCTAAAGGAATCACGAAACTGCAAACAACCTACGGAGAAAAGCTGCAGATTCTTTCGACATATGCTGACCAAATTCTGCTCACTGAACAAAAAGAAATGCACAGCCATATACTGCAAGAGTTAAAAACGGACCTTACGAGTCAGAATCAAACCGCTTCTCAAGCCGTCCGCCAGCTTTCTAAACTGATGAACGCACTCGACCAACGAAGCAATCTGCTAATGAGCACTATACTCAACGGACTGATATTTTGGGAGCTACGCCAGGTGATGCGAATCGAGAAGTGGAAAGAAATGCACGCATCCGACCTACCCCGCTGGATAGAAACAATCGGAGAAATAGATGCCTATTGCTCCCTGGCAACATTCGCATATAATCATCCGGATTATATCTACCCCACTATCGCCGCTCAATCTTTCCACCTACAAGCTGAATCTCTGGGACATCCTTTAATGGATCGCAACAAATGTGTGCGCAACGGAATAGACATTGAGAAACGTCCTTTCTTTATTATAATCACAGGTGCCAATATGGCAGGCAAAAGTACTTATCTACGTACCGTAGGAGTAAACTATCTACTGGCATGTATTGGAGCCCCCGTTTGGGCAAAGCAAATGAAAATATATCCAGCACGCCTCGTTACCAGTCTCCGAACCAGTGATTCCCTAGCCGACAACGAATCTTATTTCTTTGCAGAACTTAAGCGGCTCAAATTAATCATAGACAAACTTGAAGCCGGAGAAGAACTTTTCATCATTCTTGATGAAATACTGAAAGGCACAAACTCCATGGATAAACAAAAAGGCTCTTTCGCCCTTATCAAACAATTCATGCACATGAATGCCAATGGTATCATCGCTACCCATGACTTGTTATTAGGAACCTTAATAGAGTCTTTCCCACAAAATATCCGGAATTACTGTTTCGAAGCTGACATTACAAACAATGAGCTCACCTTCTCATATCAAATGAAAAACGGAGTTGCTCAAAACATGAACGCTTGCTTCTTAATGAAAAAAATGGGAATCGCCGTCATTAACGACTAATCCCCATTTTTGTATGAAAATCAAAGTTATCTTTTACAGTAACATCTAAAACCTGTTTTATTTAGTAGCAGCAAACTCTATATAAAGTTTCAAACTACATGTTTTTTAATGTGTCGAAAAAACAAAATCAAACAGGTCTTATAGATAGACATTTACTGCATTTTACTTTTTGACAGAAAAGCTACTACCGCTGAAGCTTCTTCATTGGTGAAATACTGCACCGATGTTATTGGCTGATACGTGTAAGGTATAAATTGGAATAACTGTACAGCTGCAAACTTTTTATCAGCAGAAAGTATCACGTCCATACGTATATTACCACTAGCCTCACTTTTTATTTTCGAATCAACAGAGAATGAGCCCGAATTCACTAGATTCTTCAAAACATCCATATGCTTCAAATCAAAGAAAACACTATGCTCTTTAGCTACACTTTTTGTTGGCAAATAAATAACCTCCTTTGATTTCCAAAAGAGACGGAAAATTCCCATAAGGAATAAACCTGTTCCCAAAACCATTAAAGCCATACTAACCGTAGAAGACCTGTCATCCAATTCGAATGTTGAAGCAAAAGCTAAAATACCGATCAATAACATTACAGAAGAAATTAAAACTCCTGAAACACTTATACGTTTAGCGATATCGGGGTGTGTAGATGCGAATATAGTAGCATCAATCGTTTGAGTAGTTGCCATAATATTTAAAGTTTAATTTATTAGTAAAAATATAAAGATAAAAGAAGTGATGTCACCAGTATACAGAAGATACCAGTAACCACAAAATAAACAATACCAATAAATATACTACTAAATAATTATACGCCTCAAAGTGTATACATAGTATTCACTTGATGGCTGGCAGTAATAGGAAGTCGTTGTATCATAAATCCGCCCCCAATGTTGTGTCAGTGAATTCTCACGATCAGCACAACCTTGTAACACATTCTTTAAAGAAAAGAAATATTCTCCAAGCTGCACACGTTGAATACGTGTCACAGATATCTGATGGCTCTGTAAATTGGTCAATTCAGCCACAGGCTTACCCGGAAGGTCCGGTGCACAGATTTCCCCACGCTGTCCCATAGCATATGTAATATCACACTCCTGCTTATCCACCGTTTTTTCGGCAGAAACATTGCCTGCTATGCTATGAAAAGCAACTGTCAGCAACAGAAACAATATCACCTTTACAAATTTTGCCATATTCACTTGCAAATATAACAGATTCTCTCTATGAAAAGTTTAATTAGGATATATTTTAATGTATCTTAGTATTAGTAAACGGCAAACAAACAAAAAAGGCTACCCTCACAGGTAGCCTTTTTTATATCTATAAGAATAATTGTAAAATTATTCAGCTGATTCAGCTTTCGGTTCTTCAGCCTTAGGAGCTTCAGTTGCAGGAGCTTCAACAGCAGCCGGAGCAGCTTCGGCAGCCTTCTTCGAACGACGAGTACGAGTAGCTTTCTTAACAACTTTTTCCTTAGCCATATTTTCATTGTAGTCCACCAACTCAATGAAGCACATTTCTGCGTTGTCACCCAAACGGTTACCAGTCTTGATGATACGAGTATAACCACCCGGACGATCAGCAATCTTAACAGAGATTTCTTTGAATAACTCTGTTACTGCAATCTTATCTTGCAAGTTGCTAAATACAACACGACGAGAGTTCGTTGTATCTTCTTTAGACTTAGTAATCAAAGGCTCAACAAACTTTTTCAAAGCTTTCGCCTTTGCAACAGTCGTAGTGATTCTTTTGTGCTTGATCAAAGAGCAAGCCATGTTAGATAACATAGCGCTTCTATGAGAAGCAGTACGACCTAAATGATTGAATTTTTTATTATGTCTCATTTTTTATTCTTTATCTAATTTATATTTAGAAATGTCGGTTCCAAACGACAGATTCAGACTTTCCAGCAAATCATCAAGCTCGGTAAGCGATTTCTTTCCGAAGTTTCTGAATTTCAGCAAGTCAGTTTTGTTGAACTGTACCAAGTCGCCGAGAGTTTCTACGTCAGCAGCCTTCAAGCAATTAAGGGCACGAACTGACAAGTCCATATCAACGAGTTTAGTTTTCAACAGCTGACGCATATGCAACACTTCTTCATCAAACTCTTCATTGCCATCAGTATCATTACTTTCAAGCGTGATTTTCTCGTCAGAGAACAACATGAAGTGATAAATCAGAATCTTTGCAGCTTCTTTCAGCGCTTCTTTCGGATGTATAGAACCGTCGGTACTAATTTCAAGCACTAGCTTTTCGTAGTCAGTCTTCTGTTCTACACGGAAGTTTTCTACAGCATACTTGACATTACGTATCGGTGTATAAATAGAGTCGATTGGAATTACATTAACATCCGTGCAATACTCGCGATTTTCATCAGCAGGTACATATCCACGGCCTTTGTTAATGGTAATATCAATCTGCATAGTTGACTTAGAATCTAAATGACAAATAACTAATTCCGGATTTAACACTTCAAATCCAGTCAAATACTTACCTATGTCACCTGCTTTAAATTCACTGGAATTCTCGACAGTGATGCTCACTTTTTCGCTCTCGAACTCTTCAACTACTTGCTTGAATCTCACTTGTTTCAGATTCAAGATAATGTTGGTAACATCCTCTTTTACTCCAGGTACACTAGAAAATTCATGCTCCACACCATCGATTCTGATAGTAGTGATAGCAAAACCCTCTAATGAAGAAAGAAGGATACGGCGTAATGCATTACCTACAGTAATACCAAAACCCGGTTCCAACGGACGGAATTCGAATTTACCGAATCTGGAGTCCGCCTCCAACATTAATACTTTATCAGGTTTTTGAAATGCTAATATCGCCATGAAATTAATTATTATTTAGAATACAATTCAACGATCAAATGTTCTTTAATGTTCTCAGGAATGTCTGCTCTTTCAGGTATGTGCAACATTTTACCAACCTTTGAAGCCTCGTCCCATTCCAACCAAGCATACTTGCTGTGATTGAAACCTGCAAGAGAATTAGCAATTACTTCCAAAGACTTAGATCTTTCACGAACACCAATCAATTGTCCTGGTTTTACTGCAAATGAAGGAATGTTTACTACTTCACCATCTACAGTGATGTGCTTGTGACTAACCAACTGACGAGCAGCAGCGCGTGTAGGAGCAATACCCAAACGGAATACTACGTTGTCAAGACGGGCTTCCAGCAATTGAAGGAGTACCTCACCGGTAATACCTTTAGCAGTAGCTGCTTTTTCAAACAAATTGCGGAATTGTTTCTCTAAAACTCCATAGGTGTATTTAGCTTTCTGTTTTTCACGAAGTTGCACACCATATTCAGAAGTTTTTCTTTTTCTTGAATTACCATGTTGTCCGGGAGGATAGTTCTTCTTTGACAAAACTTTGTCAGCTCCAAAGATTCCTTCACCGAATTTACGGGCGATTCTTGATTTTGGTCCAGTATATCTAGCCATTTCTTTTAAATATTTAATTGTTTATTCATGAACTCAATTTGTTGCAGCCGCGATTACAGAGAGAAATTAATGTAATCCAAAAACAAAATCAAGATCATTGTGTAAGTTAAAGGTAAATTAAACTCTACGTCTTTTCGGAGGACGACAACCATTATGTGGAAGCGGAGTCACGTCAATGATTTCAGTAACTTCGATACCAGCACCGTGGATAGTTCTAATAGCAGACTCACGTCCGTTACCTGGACCCTTCACATATGCTTTTACCTTTCTCAGGCCAAGATCGAATGCAATCTTTGCACAATCCTGGGCAGCCATCTGAGCTGCATAAGGAGTATTCTTTTTAGAACCTCTAAATCCCATTTTACCAGCAGATGACCAAGAGATAATCTGCCCTTCACTATTTGCAAGAGAAACAATAATATTGTTGAAAGATGAATGAACATGCAACTGTCCATTAGCGTCTACTTTCACATTTCTCTTTTTAGCTGCAACTGTTTTTTTTGCCATATCAACAATTATTATTTAGTAGCTTTTTTCTTATTAGCAACGGTTTTCTTTCTACCCTTACGAGTACGTGCATTGTTCTTAGTGCTCTGACCTCTAACAGGCAGACCAATACGGTGACGTACACCACGATAGCAACCAATATCCATTAATCGCTTAATGTTCAATTGGATTTCAGAACGAAGATCACCTTCTACTTTATACTCTGCACCGATAATCTCACGAATCTTAGCAGCCTGATCATCTGTCCAGTCTTTAACCTTCAGATCTTTATCTACACCAGCTTTATCTAAAATTTTTGCTGAACTACTGCGACCTATTCCATATACATAGGTCAACGCAATTTCACCTCTTTTGTTCTGAGGTAAATCTACACCAACTATTCTTATAGCCATATACTAAATTATTTTTTTTGCAAAAATAACAAATTATCCTTGACGTTGTTTATACTTAGGATTTTTCTTGTTAATAACATACAAACGGCCATTACGTCTAACGATCTTACATTCTGGCGTGCGTTTCTTTAATGATGCTCTTACTTTCATATCTTATTTTATTTATATCTAAACACAATTCTTCCTTTCGATAAGTCGTAAGGAGACATTTCGACTCTCACTTTATCTCCCGGCAGGATCTTGATGTAATGCATCCTCATCTTACCTGAAATATGTGCAGTAATCTCATGTCCGTTTTCTAATTCAACACGAAACATTGCATTTGACAATGCTTCAACTATAACTCCATCTTGTTCTATTGCAGATTGCTTTGCCATATTATATTGCTTTATCTCCTAAAACTTCTTCTATGAATTTGAATGAAGACAAAATATCAGCTTCACCAGCTCCAACAGCTACCGTATGTTCAAAATGTGCAGCACATTTACGATCTCTGGTCCTCACAGTCCATCCGTCACGTTCCATAATCACTTGTCGGTCTCCCAATGTTATCATCGGCTCTATCGCTATGCAAAGACCTCTTTTCATCAAAGGTCCATATCCTCTTTTACCATAATTAGGAACCTGAGGATCTTCGTGCATCTCCTTACCAATGCCATGACCAACAAACTCACGCACTACACCATAAGAATGAGATTCACAATATTGCTGAATAGCATATCCGATATCTCCGATTCTTTTGCCTTGCACTGCGTTCTGAATGCCAATATATAACGCTTCTTTAGTTACCTTCAACAAGTTACGAATTTCTTCGTCTACCTCTCCTACACAAAAGGTATAAGCTGAATCACCACAAAAACCATTCATGTAAGTTCCGCAATCCACTGATACGATATCGCCATCTTTCAGTACGATATCCCCCGGGATTCCATGTACCACCTGTTCATTAACAGAAGTACAGAGAGATGCGGGAAACGGTTCTCCGTATTGATTCGGAAATCCTTTGAAAGTTGGAGTTGCCCCATGATCTCTAATGAACTCTTCAGCAACTTTATCCAACTCACGTGTAGTTACACCAGGCTTCACCAATTTGGCAACCTCTGCAAGAGTTTTACCAACAAGCAGGTTACTCTGACGGAGCAATTCTATTTCATCTTCTGTTTTAAGAAATATCATTTCTAATCTAAAGAATTAATATGCCGCTACACCAGCGCGTCCTTTAATACGACCCGATTTCAACAGACCATCATAATGTCTCATCAACAAATGACTTTCAACCTGTTGCAGAGTATCAAGAACAACACCTACAAGAATTAACAAAGATGTACCGCCGAAGAATTGAGCGAATCCTGCTTGCACTCCGAATATACCGGCAAAAGCAGGCATAATAGCAACTAAAGCCAAGAAGAAAGAACCCGGCAAAGTGATACGAGACATTATATCATCAATATACTCTGCTGTTTTCTTTCCCGGTTTAATACCAGGGATGAAACCATTATTTCTCTTCATATCCTCAGCCATCTGAGTCGGATTAATTGTAATTGCAGTATAGAAATACGTAAATAATATAATCATTACCGCAAAGACAAAATTATACCAGAAACTTGTATGATCTGTAAACGCATGCAAGAAACCGCCTGCATCATTTACATTTGAAAAGCCGATAAACGTAATTGGAATAAACATAATTGCCTGAGCAAAGATGATAGGCATAACACCGGCAGCATTCACCTTTAAAGGGATATACTGTCTAGCACCACCATATTGCTTGTTACCAACGATTCTTTTTGCATACTGTACAGGAATCTTTCTTGTACCTTGCACCAAAAGAATAGCAGCACCAATCACTAACAATAAGAATACGATTTCAATTATAAACATAATCAGACCACCACTCTTATTTGCTACTCTGGATACAACTTCCTGCAACAAAGCATCAGGGAAACGAGCGATAATACCAATCAAGATGATAAATGAAATACCGTTACCAATACCTTTATCAGTAATTCTTTCACCAAGCCACAAAATAAACATACTACCTGCTGCCAAAATAATGGTAGAGGTAACCATAAACAGAGTCCAATCTAATGAAGCATTTAAGGAAGGGCCAGCCTGCATTTTAAGATTGAGCAAATAAGAAGGGGCCTGAACTAACAATATAGCAATCGTCAAGTAACGAGTATATTGATTCATCTTTCTTCTGCCGCTCTCACCCTCGCGTTGCAACTTCTGGAAATACGGTACAGCGATTCCCAATAACTGAATTACGATAGATGCAGAGATATAAGGCATGATTCCTAATGCAAAAATAGAGGCATTAGAAAATGCTCCTCCAGAGAACATATTTAACAAGGCTAAAAGGCCTTCACTTGTTTGTTCGTGCAATTTTGCCAGCATTGCCGGATTAATACCCGGTAATACGACATATGATCCGAAACGGTAAATTGCCACAAACAATATGGTGATGAGGATCCGTTGTCTCAGATCCTCAATCTTCCATATATTCTTTAATGTTTCAATAGCTTTTCTCATTGAATCAGAGTTTTACTACAGTTCCACCAGCAGCTTCAATAGCAGCAGTTGCAGTCTTAGAGAATGCATGAGCTTCTACTTCCAGCTTGTTAGTCAGAGTTCCGTTACCCAATACTTTTACCAACTGATTTGAAGAAATAAATCCTGCTTCGATAAAGTCGTTTACACCAACTTTTGCCAAACTCTTAGCTTCAGCAAGTTTCTGGATAGTATCCAGATTGATGGCTTTATATTCTACACGATTGATATTCTTGAAACCAAATTTAGGAACTCGACGTTGAAGAGGCATCTGACCACCTTCAAAACCAATCTTCTTAGAGTATCCAGATCTTGATTTAGCTCCCTTATGACCTCTTGTAGAAGTACCGCCTAAGCCAGAACCAGTTCCACGTCCAATTCTTTTTCTTGTCTTAGTAGATCCCTCTGCAGGTTTTAAATTACTTAAGTTCATATTGTAATTTCGTTTTATTATTCAACAAATAATTACTTAACAATGGCAACCAAGTGTTTTACTTTATCTACCATTCCAAGAATTGAAGGAGTGCTTTCGTGTTCAACCACACGGTTCAGTTTACGAAGTCCCAGTGCATCAAGAGTTCTTTTCTGATCAGCTGGAGCACCAATTCTACTTTTAACTTGTTTAATCTTTATAGTTGACATATCTCCTCCTTATCCTCTAAATACTTTTTCAACACTAATACCTCTGTTCTGAGCAACCATCCTTGCATCACGCATTTCACTCAAAGCTTCGATTGTAGCTTTAACAAGGTTGTGCGGATTTGAAGAACCTTTAGATTTAGCCAAAACGTCAGTAACACCAACACTTTCCAATACAGCACGCATAGCACCACCAGCTACAACACCGGTTCCGTGAGATGCAGGTTTGATGAATACTTCAGCACCACCAAATCTAGCTGATTGTTCATGAGGAACAGTACCTTTCAAAATAGGCACTTTCACCAGGTTCTTTTTAGCTGACTCAACACCTTTAGCGATAGCAGCTGTTACTTCACCTGCTTTACCAAGTCCCCAACCAATGATACCTTCTTCGTTACCTACAACAACGATTGCAGAGAAACTAAAAGTTCTACCACCTTTGGTAACTTTAGTAACACGATTAATAGCAACCAATCTATCTTTCAGTTCTATATCGTTAGTAATCTTAACTCTATTATTAACTCCTGCCATAATGATTAAAATTTAAGTCCACCGTTACGAGCAGCATCAGCCACTTCTTTTACTCTCCCATGATACAAGTAACCATTACGGTCGAAAACAACAGTAGTTATACCTGCTTCCTGAGCCTTTTTAGCAATCATTTCACCAACTTTAGCAGCTTGTTCTTTTTTAGCGACTTTCTCAGTCAAACCTAAAGAAGAAGCAGCAACCAGTGTCTTACCAGAAAGATCATCGATAATCTGGACATAAATTTGCTTGTTACTTCTAAATACACTCATACGCGGACATTCAGTAGTACCTGAAATCTTGTTGCGTACTCTATATTTGATCTTAACTCGTCTTTCTATTTTTGTTGTCATAATAATCTAATTTTATATGAATTACTTAGCGCCGGCTGATTTACCAGACTTTCTACGAATTACTTCGCCAACAAACTTAATACCTTTACCCTTGTATGGTTCAGGCTTACGGAAAGAACGTATTTTAGAGCAAACTTGACCAAGCAATTGTTTGTCACACGATTCCAATATAATAAGAGGGTTCTTATTTCTTTCAGATTTCGTTTCAACTTTTACCTCAGCAGGTAATTGAATGAAAATATTGTGTGTATAACCTAAAGCAAGCTCAATGATGTTACCTTGGTTAGAAGCACGATAACCTACACCAACAAGTTCCAGTTCTTTCTTGTATCCTTCAGATACACCCACAACCATGTTGTGAACCAATGAACGATACAAACCGTGGAAAGCATGTTTTTGCTTCGGGTTATCAAGCATTTCTTTATCGTTTTCTGTTAAAGTTACGTGTCCGTCTTCAATAGCAACATTGATAGCAGGATTCACATATTGGCTCATTTCGCCTTTGGGTCCCTTTACGGTAACCACATTATCCTTCAGAGTGACCGTCACTCCAGCAGGGATACTAATGGGTAATTTTCCTATTCTTGACATTCTAATTCCTCCTAATTAATATACATAACACAAGACTTCACCACCGATCTTCAGTTCTGCAGCCTCTTTGTTAGTCATAACACCTTTGGAAGTAGATATTATAGCAATACCCAGCCCATTAATAACACGCGGCATATCTTTGTAACCAGTATACTTACGCATACCCGGAGAAGATATTCTTTCTAACTTTTTGATTGCGTTAACTTTGTTAACAGAATCATACTTCAAGGCAACCTTAATAGTTCCTTGAGGACCATCTTCTACAAACTTATAATTAAGGATGTAGCCTTTTTCAAAAAGAATCTTAGTGATTTCTTTTTTCAAATTCGAAGCGGGAACTTCAACAACTCTGTGCTTTGCACCAATCGCGTTCCGCAACCTCGTTAAATAATCTGCTATTGGATCAGTCATATAAAAATAAATTAAATTAATCAGGACTACCCTGACAATATTTAAACAATAATTACCAGCTTGCTTTTTTTACGCCTGGGATCAGTCCGTTAGATGCCATCTCACGGAATTGAATTCTCGAAATTCCGAATTGACGAATATAACCTTTAGGACGTCCAGTCAGTTTGCAACGGTTGTGCATACGAATCGGATTAGAATTCTTTGGCAACTCTTGCAACTTCTGTGCAGCTTCAAAAGCATCAGCAGGATCACCTGTTCTTACGATTTGCTTCAAAGCAGCTCTTCTTTCGGCGTATTTGGCTACTAATTTAGCACGTTTTACTTCACGTGCTTTCATTGATTCCTTTGCCATATCTATTAGTCTTTTTTAGCGTTTTTAAAAGGTAAACCGAATTCCTTCAGCAAAGCATAACCTTCTTCATCTGTTTCCGCAGAAGTTACAAAGGTAATATTCATTCCGAGAATTCTTGTAATACTATCGATATTTATTTCAGGGAAAATGATTTGCTCCTGAATACCAAGGGTATAGTTACCTTTACCATCAAACTTACTTTCGATACCTTTGAAGTCACGAATACGAGGAAGAGCTACACGAACCAATTTTTCAAGGAATTCGTACATTCTTTCACGACGTAAAGTTACCATAACACCAATCGGCATTTTTTTACGTAACTTAAAGTTTGCAATATCTTTACGAGAAATGGTAGCTACAGCTTTCTGACCTGTGATAGCTGTCATTTCATTGATTGCAACTTCGATAATCTTCTTATCAGCAACAGCCATACCTAACCCTTGATTGATAACAATCTTCTTAAGTACGGGTACCTGCATTGTAGAAGAATACTGGAACTGTGATTTCAATGCAGGTGCTATACGCTCTGCATATTCTTTCTTAAGACTAGCAGTATTACTCATTACTTAATCTCCTCTCCTGATTTTTTAGAATAACGCACTAAAGTTCCTTCCGAACTCTTTTTTCTCCCAATACGCGTTGCTTTACCAGTTTTTGGATCAACCGGGTTCAAGTTTGAAATGTGGATAGAAGCTTCCTGCTTCACAATACCACCTTGCGGATTCTTAGCATTCGGTTTTGTGCTTTTAGATACCATATTGATACCTTCTACAAATGCACGTCCTTCTTTAACAAGAACCTTCAATACACGACCAGTTTTGCCCTTATCTTCGCCAGCATTTACGTAAACTGTATCGCCTTTTTTAATATGTAATTTACTCATTACTTAAATCTTTTACAAATTAAAGTACCTCAGGCGCAAGTGACACAACTTTCATGTTTGTAGCACGAAGTTCTCTTGCTACAGGACCGAAAATACGACTACCTCTAATTTCACCTGCATTATTCAACAACACGCAAGCATTATCATCAAAACGTATATAAGAACCATCAGGACGACGGATTTCTTTCTTTGTACGTACAATCAAAGCCTTTGATACTGCACCTTTTTTAACATCACTAGAAGGGATAACACTCTTCACTGAAACTACAATGACATCCCCCACTGAAGCATAACGACGGCCTGTACCACCCAAAACGCGGATACACAACGCCTCTTTCGCTCCACTGTTATCACATACTGTAAGTCTGGATTCTACTTGTATCATAATTACTTAGCTCTTTCAATTATTTCTACTAATCTCCATCTTTTAGTCTTGCTCAAAGGACGAGTTTCCATGATGCTTACAGTATCACCGATATTGCATTCATTCTTTTCATCGTGAGCATGGTACTTCTTCGTTTTACTAACGAACTTACCATATATAGGGTGTTTTTCCTTAAATTTGGCAGCAACTGTGATGGTCTTATCCATCTTATTGCTCAATACAACCCCTGTTCTTTCTTTTCTTAAATTTCTTGCTTCCATCAAGCTGATCATTTATTGTTAAGTTCTCTTTCGCGCAATTCTGTTTTCATACGCGCAATAGTCCTGCGTAATTGTTTGATTTGAGCAGGATTTTCCAAAGGAGAAATAGAATGATTAATAACCATTTGGTTATAATTAGCTGTTTCCGCCTCTACTCTTTCTACTAAGTCATTAGTAGTCATTTCTTTAATTTCTGCAATTTTCATAACACTTACGCATTTTGATTTTGAATATCATAATCACGTCTTACGACAAACTTCGTTGTAATAGGAAGCTTTTGAGCAGCTAAGCGCAATGCTTCTTTCGCGATTTCGTAAGATACTCCTTCAGCTTCAATAATGATTCTACCCGGAGTCACAGGAGCCACAAATCCCTCTGGAGCACCTTTACCTTTACCCATACGTACATCGGCAGGTTTTCTAGTGATCGGTTTATCCGGGAATATACGGATCCAGATCTGTCCTTGACGTTGCATATATCTTGTTACTGCAATACGAGCAGCTTCGATCTGACGGCCTGTAATCCACTTAGTCTCCAAAGCCTTTATGCCAAAAGAACCAAAGGCCAGCTGGTTACCTCTCTGGGCATTACCTTTCTGACGGCCTTTTTGTTGTCTTCTGAATTTTGTCTTTTTCGGTTGTAACATAGTTTCCTAAAATTCAAATTCGTTTAGCGATTATTTTTCTTTCTTTTGAAGTTCTTTCCGCCGTTGTTTCCACTATTGTTTCCACGACCACTTTCTTTGCTTTGTGTAAAGTTCGGAGCCAATTCTTTCTTACCAAACACTTCACCTCTACAAATCCAAACTTTGATACCAAGAAGACCTACTTTAGTCAATGCTTCTGCATGACAGTAGTCGATATCAGCTCTGAAAGTGTGCAACGGAGTTCTTCCTTCTTTATACATTTCAGAACGAGCCATTTCAGCTCCATTCAAACGTCCTGAAATCTGAATTTTGATACCTTCAGCACCCATACGCATTGTGTTTGCGATAGCCATCTTGATGGCACGGCGATAGGCAATTTTACCTTCAACCTGGCGAGCGATGTTATTAGCAACAATCACAGCATCCAGCTCCGGTCTTTTCACTTCAAAGATATTGATTTGAATATCTTTGTCGGTAACCTTCTTCAACTCCTCTTTTAACTTATCAACTTCTTGGCCACCTTTACCGATAATAATACCCGGGCGAGCAGTACAAACAGTAATAGTAACGAGCTTCAGCGTACGTTCAATTACGATTCTTGATACACTTGCTTTTGCAAGTCTTGCATTAAGATATTTACGGATTTTGCTATCTTCCAGCAAAGAATCACCGTAATCATTTCCACCATACCAGTTAGAATCCCATCCTCTGATAATTCCTAAACGGTTGCTTATTGGATTAACTTTTTGTCCCATCTACCTTAATTTTGATCTTCGTTATTACTTTTAGCACCAACGAACAATGTTACGTGATTTGAACGTTTGCGAATTCTATAACCTCTACCCTGTGGTGCTGGTCTCATTCTTTTGAGTGTAGCTCCACCATCAACAAAAATCTGTGTTACGAACAGCTCACCGCTTTCTGCTTTACGTTCGTTTTTCTGTTCCCAGTTAGCAATTGCAGAGCGAAGCAATTTTTCCACTCTTGCAGCAGCTTCTTTTGAAGAAAATTTCAAAACACCAAGTGCTCTGTTCACTTCCATACCACGGATCATATCTGCAACCAGACGCATCTTACGTGGAGAAGTAGGAACATTTTGCAATTTTGCAAAATACATGGTCTTAAGGGCTTCTTTTCTTTTTTCAGCCGATATTTTTTTTCTTGCTCCCATTATTATTTATTACTTTATTATTTCAAATAAATCCTGTTATTTTTTCTTGTTACCAGCGTGTCCTCTGAATGTACGAGTTGGAGCAAATTCGCCCAACTTGTGTCCTACCATATTCTCGGTAACATAAACAGGAATAAATTTATTTCCATTGTGAACTGCAACTGTATGGCCTACAAAATCAGGCGAAATCATTGAAGCTCTGGCCCAAGTCTTTACTACGACTTTCTTACCTGATTCATTCATGGCAAGAATTCTCTTTTCAAGCTTAACGTTAATATATGGACCTTTTTTTAATGAACGACTCATAGTTTACTCAATTAATCAGATTACTTTTTTCTTCTCTCAATAATGTACTTAGACGATTGTTTCTTAGGAGCTCTAGTCTTAAGTCCCTTAGCGTACAATCCCTTACGTGATCTTGGGTGACCTCCGGAAGCACGTCCTTCACCACCACCCATCGGGTGATCAACCGGGTTCATTACAACACCACGGTTACGAGGACGACGTCCTTGCCAACGAGAACGTCCAGCTTTACCTGAACTTTCCAATCCATGATCAGAGTTACCTACACTACCGATAGTAGCTTTACAAGTGCTAAGAATCTGTCTAACTTCACCTGAAGGCAACTTAATTACACAATACTTACCCTCACGAGAAGTCAACTGAGCAAAGTTTCCAGCTGAACGAACCAGAGCTGCACCCTGTCCCGGACGTAATTCGATATTGTGAATCACAGTACCCACCGGAATGTTTTGAAGAGGAAGAGCATTACCAATCTCTGGCGCTGCTGTTTCACCTGACATCAAAGTCGCACCAACTTGCAATCCATTGGGAGCAATAATATATCTTTTTTCTCCATCAGCATAAAATAACAAAGCGATACGAGCCGAACGATTCGGATCATATTCAATAGTTTTAACTACTGCTGGAACACCGTCCTTATTTCTCTTGAAATCAACAATTCTAATCACCTTTCTATGACCGCCACCAATGTAGCGCATAGTCATCTTACCTTCGTTGTTACGACCACCAGATGATTTCTTACCATATACAAGAGACTTTTCTGGTACTGATGCAGTAATTTCTTCGAAAGTACCAATAATTTTATGTCTTTGCCCCGGTGTTGTGGGCTTAAATTTACGTACTGCCATTTTTATTAAATATTGCTATAAAAATCAATAGTATCTCCTTCTTTCAATGTCACGATTGCTTTTTTGAAAGCATTCGTACGACCATTGATGATACCTGCTTTGGTATAACGGCTCTTATTCTTGCCAGCATACTTCACAGTATTCACATCAACTACAGTAACATTATAAAGAGCTTCAATTTCCTTCTTAATTTCCAGTTTGTTAGCTTCAGGACGTACAACAAAGCCGAAACGATTCAGCTTATCTGTAATTGCAGTCATTTTCTCTGTCACCAACGGTTTAATAATAATTCCCATTATTTAAGCCTCCTTTTTAAATTAAGATATTGTCAATAGCCTTCAAAGAGTTTTCTGTAAGCACAATAACCCCAGCATTCAATACTCTGTAAGTATTTAATCCTGAGATAGTCTGCACATTAGCACCCTCGATGTTACGAGCTGACAAATATACGTTTTTATTTGCTTCCGGTAAAATCACAAGTAGCTTTTTATCGGAAACTTTAAGATTTTTTGTCATTGCAACGAAATCTTTTGTCTTAGGAGCTTCAAATGTGAAATCCTCAACGACAACGATTGCATCGTTTTGAGCTTTATAAGACAAAGCTGACTTACGAGCCAGTGTCTTAACTTTTTTATTCAACTTAAAGAAGTAGTCTCTTGGTTTCGGACCGAAAACGCGGGCACCTCCCACAAGAACCGGTGAATTCATATCACCACGACGTGCTCCACCGCCACCTTTCTGACGACCGATCTTACGAGTTGAACCACTGATTTCACTTCTTTCTTTTGACTTATGAGTACCCTGACGCTGATTAGCCATAAATTGTTTTACGTCCAAATAGATAGCGTGGTCGTTGGGCTCAATTCCGAAGATAGATTCGTTTAACGTAACCTTTCTCCCAGTGTCTTCACCTTTAATGTTATATACGTTAACTTCCATTATTTCTCAATTAATACGATTGAACCTTTGCAACCCGGGATAGAACCTTTAATCAAAAGAAGGTTATGATCCGCGATTACTTTTAATACCTGTAAGTTTTGTACAGTGACTCTGTCACCTCCAAGTTGTCCACCCATGCGCATTCCTTTGAATACTTTTGCAGGGTAAGAACAAGCACCGATAGAACCCGGCTTACGAGCGCGGTTATGCTGACCGTGAGTAGCTTGCCCCACACCACCAAAACCATGTCTTTTTACTACACCCTGAAACCCTTTACCTTTAGAAGTACCAACAACGTCAACAAAGCTAGCGTCGTTAAACAGTTCTACAGTAATGGTATCACCCAGATTCAACTCTGTTTCAAATTCTTTGAACTCAGCCAAGTGTCTCTTCGGCGTTACTCCTGCTCTTTTAAAATGTCCCATCAACGGTTTAGTTGTATGCTTTTCCTTTTTGTCCTGGAAACCCAACTGAACAGCTGCATAGCCATCTTTTTCTACAGTCTTAACTTGAGTAACAACACAAGGACCTGCTTCGATAACAGTGCATGGTACATTTTTACCATCGGCACTGAAAACGGATGTCATTCCGATTTTTTTTCCTAATAATCCTGGCATTTCACTAATTTTTAATTATCAAACTTTAATTTCTACTTCCACACCACTTGGCAATTCCAACTTCATCAGAGCATCTACTGTCTTAGCTGTTGAACTATAGATGTCGATCAATCTCTTATAAGAAGAGAGCTCAAATTGCTCACGAGACTTTTTGTTTACGAAAGTCGAACGGTTCACAGTAAAGATACGCTTATGCGTAGGCAAAGGTATTGGACCGCTAACAATAGCACCTGTAGCCTTTACAGTTCTTACAATTTTCTCAGCTGATTTATCAACCAAGTTGTGGTCGTAAGATTTCAATTTAATTCTAATTTTCTGACTCATTACTTTTTTTTTAATTAATACATTTATAATAAGATAAAGCAGCAGACTAAGAGTCATTCGCTAGCCTGCTACTTTAGATATTTTAGAGTAAATCAGCACGTCCTTTTACTTCATCCAATACAGCCTTAGCAATAGAAGAAGAAAGCTGAGCGTGATGAGAGTATGTCATTGATGAAGTTGCACGACCAGAAGTGATAGTACGTAAAGCCGTTACATAACCAAACATTTCTGCCAGTGGAACCATTGCTTTCACAATACGAGCACCAGAACGGCTAGACTCCATACCTTCAACCTGTCCACGACGTTTATTCAAGTCACCGATAACATCACCCATGTTTTCTTCCGGAGTTACAACTTCCAGTTTCATGATAGGTTCCATCAAAACAGGACCTGCCTTAGCGCATGCATTCTTATAAGCTTGCATTGCACAGATTTCGAATGACAACTGGTCAGAGTCAACCGGGTGGAATGACCCATCAACCAAAGTAACTTTCAATGAATCAAGCGGATAACCAGCCAAAACACCATTCTTCATGGCATTTGTGAAACCTTTCTGAACTGCAGGAATAAATTCCTTAGGAATATTACCACCCTTCACTTCATCGATAAACTGCAAACCTCCTTCTTTAAAGTCTTCATCAACCGGACCAATCTTAACAATGATATCAGCAAATTTACCACGACCACCAGACTGTTTCTTATACACTTCACGAAGATCAACTGTCTTAGTGATAGCTTCCTTATAATTAACCTGTGGTTTACCTTGATTACACTCTACTTTAAACTCACGCTTCAGACGATCGATGATAATATCCAAGTGCAACTCGCCCATACCAGAAATCACAGTCTGTCCTGTTTGTTCATCAGTTTTCACTGTAAACGTCGGATCCTCTTCAGCCAATTTAGCCAAACCGTTAGACAGTTTATCCATATCTTTCTGAGTCTTGGGTTCTACAGCGATACCAATAACCGGTTCCGGGAAGTCCATAGATTCAAGAACTATCGGAGCTGTTTCATCACACAAAGTATCCCCTGTATGAATATCTTTGAAACCTACACCTGCACCTATATCACCAGCACCGATCACTTCAACCGGATTCTGTTTATTAGAATGCATCTGGAACAGACGAGAAACACGTTCTTTCTTACCAGAACGAGAGTTGTAAATATAAGATCCAGCTTCAATTTTACCTGAATAAACACGGAAGAAAGTCAAACGACCTACATATGGGTCAGTTGCGATCTTAAACGCCAAAGCTGATGTTTTTTCATCATCACTTGGCTTACGATCTTCTTCAGCTCCCGTATTAGGATTTGTACCTATTACGTTCTCTGTATCAAGTGGAGAAGGCAAGAAAGCACAAACATAATCAAGCAATGTCTGAACGCCTTTGTTTTTAAAAGAAGATCCACAAAGCATAGGAACTACAGCCATTTGAACTGTTGCATTGCGAAGAGCTCTCAACACTTCATCTTCAGTAATAGTAGAAGGATCATCGAAATATTTCTCCATCAAAGCATCATCAAATTCAGCTACTTTTTCGAGCATCTTATCTCTCCATTCATTAGCTTCATCGACAAGTTCTGCAGGGATTTCTTCCACAGTATAATCCGCTCCCATTGTTTCGTCATGCCAATAGATAGCTTTCATTTTGATAAGATCAACAAGACCTTTGAAAGACTCTTCAGCACCGATAGGAACAACAATAGGACATGGATTAGCTCCAAGGACATCTTTCATCTGGCGAACGACCTCAAAAAAGTCTGCACCAGAGCGATCCATCTTATTTACATAAGCAATACGAGGAACATTATATTTATCAGCCTGACGCCATACAGTTTCCGATTGAGGCTCAACGCCACCAACAGCACAGTAAGCAGCCACAGCACCATCAAGGATGCGCAATGAACGTTCCACCTCTGCAGTAAAGTCAACGTGTCCCGGAGTGTCAATTAAGTTAATTTTATAAGTATCACCAGCATATTTCCACCTTGTTGTTGTAGCAGCAGATGTAATAGTGATACCACGTTCTTGCTCCTGTTCCATCCAGTCCATAGTAGCAGCACCATCATGAACTTCACCAATTTTGTGAGTCAACCCAGTGTAGAACAGGATACGTTCAGAAGTAGTTGTTTTTCCGGCATCAATGTGAGCCATGATACCGATATTACGAGTTAAATGTAAATCATGTTTAGCCATCTTCTAATTCCTTTACTTTAAGTTTATATTAGGTTTCTTACAGTATTAGAATCTAAAATGAGCAAATGCACGGTTAGCTTCTGCCATTCTGTGCATATCTTCTTTACGCTTGTATGCACCGCCTTGTTCATTGAAGGCATCCATAATTTCAGCAGCCAACTTATCAGCCATTGATTTACCACCTCTTTTGCGAGCAAACAGAATCAGATTCTTCATAGAGATTGATTCTTTACGATCCGGACGGATTTCAGTAGGAACTTGGAAAGTAGCACCACCTACACGGCGAGACTTCACTTCCACTTGCGGAGTTACATTATCCAAAGCCTTTTTCCAGATTTCGAGAGCAGATTTTTCTTCGTTAGGAAGTTTTGCTTTCACTGTTTCCAAAGCGGCATAAAAGATTTCATAAGATGTATTTTTCTTTCCATCATACATCAAGTGGTTCACAAACTTGGAAACCTTTTGGTCATTAAACACAGGATCCGGAAGAATCAGGCGTTTTTTTGGTTTTGCTTTTCTCATTTGTTTGAAAAATAATGTTTTTGTTCTTGGTTGTCTACTTCTTGACTTCTTCAACTCTCCCTCCGGAGAATTTACTCAACCTTTAGCATTTCCAACAAACTAAAACGTAAGTTATTACTTTAATTTTAATTAGGTCTTAATCCTTATTTTTTCTTACCTTTAGCAGGAGCAGCGGCTTGTCCCGGTTTCGGACGCTTAGCACCATACTTAGAACGTCTTTGAGTACGACCAGCAACACCAGCTGTATCAAGTGTACCACGTACGATATGGTAACGTACACCCGGAAGGTCTTTCACACGACCACCACGTACCAAAACGATTGAGTGTTCCTGCAAGTTGTGTCCTTCTCCCGGAATGTATGAGTTCACCTCTTTTTGGTTAGTCAAACGTACACGAGCTACTTTACGCATTGCAGAGTTCGGCTTCTTCGGAGTAGTAGTGTATACTCTCACGCAAACGCCACGTCTTTGAGGACATGAATCCAAGGCTGGAGATTTACTTTTCTCCACCAGCACTTCGCGTCCTTTTCTTACTAATTGCTGAATTGTAGGCATTTTAATTGTTTTTTGATTTATATTATTGTTATATTAATTTCGTAACTATACATTTTGGGCTGCAAAAATACGAATAATATTTGAATATTCAATGCGCTACAACTTTTTTTTCTTTTTTAATGTTTTTATATCATCCTCACGCTTCGCCTTTTACACCTGTCAAAGGAGGAATAGAAGGTTCATCTGAAGTACGAATCGGACCGAATATGCGCTCATACTTTGCTATATTATCTTCTAATGCCCGCAGCAGGCGTTTTGCGTGCTCCGGAGCCACAATAATGCGAGATTGCACACCAGCCTTCGGTATACCCGGCATTACGCGCACGAAGTCAAGGATGAATTCAGAACTCGAATGAGTGATAATAGCAAGATTTGCATAAGTTCCCTGTGCTACCTCTTCTCTCAATTCAATCTGTAATTGTCCGTTGTTATTTTGTTCTTCCATATTTAATATGATTAAAAAGTTATCCTGCAAAATAACACATTTTTCCTGAAACTAATGGCAATACACGCAAGTAAAAAAGAAATAAAAAAGGAGCAATTGCCCAATCTGGCAACCGCTCCTTCTCATATAGTCAATTGAATTGTATTTATTCTACTTCATTGTAGTCAAGTACTGTTTTCTTGTTAGCCAAGATACGGTCATACTCTTCTTTTGATCCAACGATGAGCTTTTCGAACTCGCGTTGTCCGGTACCGGCAGGAATCAAGTGTCCACAGATCACATTTTCCTTCATACCTTCAAGCTTATCGATCTTACCGTTGATAGCAGCTTCATTCAACACTTTCGTCGTTTCCTGGAAGGAAGCAGCCGACATAAAGCTTGATGTTTGCAAAGCAGCACGCGTGATACCTTGAAGGATCTGAGTAGAGGTAGCAGCAACAGCGTCACGAACCTCAACCGGTTTCAAGTCACGACGTTTCAACATACTGTTCTCATCACGTAACTTGCGGGCAGTTACAATCTGACCAGCTTGCATATTTTGAGAATCACCAGCATCCACTACGACTTTCTTACCCCAGATACGATCATTTTCTTCCATGAATTCCAGTTTGTCTACGACTTGCTGTTCGAGGAAGCGAGTATCTCCCGGTTCATCAATTTGTACTTTGCGCATCATCTGACGAACGATAATCTCAAAGTGTTTATCATTGATCTTCACACCCTGCAAGCGGTATACATCCTGAACTTCATTCACGATATATTCCTGTACAGCTGTAGGCCCCTTGATTGCCAAGATATCTGCCGGAGTAGTAGCACCGTCAGACAACGGAGTACCAGCACGTACATAGTCATTTTCCTGTACCAGAATCTGCTTAGACAGTGCAACCAGATATTTCTTAACCTCACCTGTCTTAGAAGTTACGATGATTTCACGGTTACCACGTTTGATCTTACCCATTGTCACCTCACCATCGATTTCAGAGACGACAGCCGGATTTGACGGGTTACGAGCTTCAAACAATTCTGTAACACGAGGAAGACCACCCGTGATATCACCCGCCTTACCTACGGCACGCGGAATCTTCACGATTACTTCACCAGCTTTTACCTTCTGACCGTTCTCGATGATAACGTGACCACCTACCGGTAAGTTATAAGTACGAATCAAATCACCGTCCTCTGTTAAGATATGAGCTGTAGGAACTTTGGTTTTATCCTTGGATTCAATAATAATAATTTCACGAAGACCTGTTGCTTCATCCGATTCAACCTTATAAGTAACGTTTTCAATCACGCCCTCAAATTCGATCTTACCAGTTGCTTCTGTGATAATAACAGCGTTGAACGGGTCCCACTTAGCAATCAGCTTACCTTTTTCTACCAAGTCACCGTCGCTTACATACAGTGTTGAACCATAAGGTACATTATGAGTAGAAAGAACGATACCGGTATTCACATCCACAAAACGTACTTCAGCCAAACGACCTACTACCACTTTTGCTGATTCACCCATCTCGTCAACGATATCTACCGTACGCAATTCTTCAAATTCAAGACGTGCACTGTTTTTAGCAACGATACTTGCATTAGCGGCAATATTCGCAGCAGTACCACCGGCGTGGAATGTACGCAATGTCAACTGTGTACCCGGCTCACCAATAGACTGAGCAGCGATTACACCGACAGCTTCACCCTTCTGAACCATGCGGCTCGTCGCCAGGTTACGTCCGTAACATTTAGCACAAACACCCTTCTTAGCTTCACAAGTCAATACCGAACGGATTTCAACACTCTCGATCGGAGACTCCTGAATCTTCTTGGCAACTTCTTCTGTGATTTCTTCACCACCGGCAACAAGCAATTCACCTGTAGTAGGATGAATAATATCATGCACGGAAACACGGCCTAAGATACGTTCGTACAGAGTAGCAATAACCTCATCGTTATTCTTAAGGTCCGTACAAACCAATCCGCGAAGTGTACCGCAGTCTTCTTCTGTAATAATCACATCGTGTGATACATCCACCAGACGACGAGTCAAATAACCGGCATCGGCAGTCTTCAAAGCGGTATCCGCCAAACCTTTACGAGCACCGTGGGTAGAGATAAAGTACTCCAACACCGAAAGTCCTTCTTTAAAGTTCGACAAAATCGGGTTCTCGATGATCTGACCACCTTCAGCACCTGCTTTCTGCGGTTTTGCCATCAAACCACGCATACCTGACAACTGACGAATCTGTTCTTTAGAACCACGAGCACCAGAATCAAGCATCATATATACAGAGTTGAAACCCTGATCATCCGAAGAAATAGTCTTCATCAGGATATTAGACAACTCGGAGTTCACATGTGTCCAAATATCAATTACCTGATTGTAACGTTCGTTATTGGTAATGAAACCCATGTTATAGTTGTTTACGACCTGTTCAACTTCGTCGTAACCTTTCTGTACCAAAGTTTCTTTCTCCTTCGGAATGATAATATCACCCAAGTTGAATGACAAACCACCCTTGAACGCCATCTGATAACCTAAATTCTTGATTCCATCCAGGAAGTCGGCAGCCTTAGCCACACCACATACCTTAATTACATCACTAATAATATCACGAAGAGATTTCTTAGAGATAATTGTATTGATATAACCAGCTTCAGGCGGAACGATTTCATTCACAATCACACGTCCTACTGAAGTTTCGCGCATTACGTCTACAATGTTACCATTTTCATCAACGTCTTTTACGATAACCTTCACCGGAGCATGAATATCTACCTTGCCTTCATTGTAAGCGATCAACGCTTCTTCCGGTCCGTAGAATGTCAAACCTTCACCTTTTGCACCAGCACGCAACTTGGTAATATAGTACAAACCAAGAACCATATCCTGTGCAGGCACAGTAATAGGAGCGCCGTTTGCCGGATTCAAGATATTATGTGATTGAAGCATCAACATTTGTGCTTCAAGAATTGCTTCATTACTCAAAGGCAAGTGAACAGCCATCTGGTCACCGTCAAAGTCGGCATTGAATGCCGTACATGCCAACGGGTGCAACTGAATAGCTTTACCTTCGATCATTTTAGGCTGGAAAGCCTGAATACCCAAACGGTGCAATGTCGGAGCACGGTTCAACAGTACCGGGTGTCCCTTCATCACATGTTCCAGGATATCCCAAATCACCGGTTCTTTGCGGTCAACGATTTTCTTTGCAGACTTAACAGTCTTTACGATACCACGTTCGATGAGTTTGCGGATAATAAACGGCTTGTACAATTCGGCAGCCATCAATTTAGGAATACCGCATTCACCCATTTTCAATTCCGGACCAACGACGATTACCGAACGAGCAGAGTAGTCAACACGTTTACCCAGCAAGTTCTGACGGAAACGTCCTTGTTTACCTTTCAAACTGTCAGACAATGACTTCAACGGACGGTTGGCGTCTGTCTTCACAGCACTTGACTTACGTGAGTTATCAAACAAAGAATCGACAGATTCCTGAAGCATACGTTTTTCATTACGCAAGATCACTTCGGGAGCCTTGATTTCAATCAGTCGTTTCAGACGGTTGTTACGGATAATCACACGACGATAAAGGTCGTTTAAGTCAGATGTAGCAAAACGGCCACCATCCAACGGAACCAATGGACGAAGTTCGGGCGGAATAACCGGAACAATACGTACGATCATCCATTCCGGTTTGTTACGTCCACGTGATGCACGGAACGATTCTACTACCTGAAGACGTTTCAAAGCTTCGTTCTTACGTTGCTGAGACGCATCGTTACCGGCACGGTGACGCAATTCGTAAGATAAAGCATCCAGATCCAGACGAGCCAGCAAATCATAGATAGCTTCAGCACCCATCTTTGCAACAAATTTGTTCGGATCATTATCTTCAAGATATTGATTGTCTTTCGGAAGTGTATCCAGGATATCCAGATATTCTTCTTCAGAAAGCAAATCATATTCGGCTACGCCATCTTCAGCTTTCACACCCGGCTGAATAACAACATAACGTTCGTAGTATATAATCGAATCCAGTTTCTTTGTCGGTAATCCGAGCAAGTAACCGATTTTATTAGGAAGCGAACGGAAATACCAGATGTGAGCCACCGGCACAACCAGCTGGATATGTCCCATACGTTCACGGCGCACTTTCTTTTCAGTAACTTCCACACCACAACGGTCGCAGACGATACCTTTATAACGGATACGCTTATATTTACCGCAATGACATTCATAATCCTTGATAGGACCAAAGATGCGCTCGCAGAACAAACCGTCGCGTTCGGGTTTGTACGTACGGTAATTAATGGTTTCAGGCTTCAAAACTTCACCACTCGAATTCTCAAGGATTTCTTCCGGAGAAGCCAGACCAATTGAGATCTTCGAGAAATTACTTTTCGTCTTATTTTCTTTTCTAAAAGCCATACTCTATATAATTGAGATTTGATAATTGAATCATTGGAAATTGAAAAAAGTGCGGATGCCAACAGACCTTCATCGGTGTATTGACATCTCACATTCTTTCATTATTTTATTCTAGGTTGATACTCAAACCTAAACCTCTCAACTCGTGTAACAATACGTTCAAGGATTCCGGAATACCAGGTTGCGGCATAGGTTCACCTTTCACAATTGCTTCATAAGCCTTCGAACGTCCTACCACGTCATCAGATTTGATAGTCAGGATCTCTTGCAAGATATGAGCAGCGCCGAAACCTTCGAGTGCCCAAACCTCCATTTCTCCGAAACGCTGACCACCGAACTGAGCTTTACCACCAAGAGGTTGCTGAGTAATCAATGAGTACGGACCGATAGAACGAGCATGCATTTTATCTTCAACCATGTGGCCCAACTTCAACATGTAAGTTACACCCACAGTAGCTGCCTGGTCAAATTGCTCACCTGTACCACCATCACAAAGATAAGTCTTACAGTAACGGGGCAATCCTGCCTTGTCTGTCCACTGATCCAAATCTTCCATGGTAGCACCGTCGAAAATAGGAGTCGCGAATTTCACGCCCAAAGTTTTTCCGGCACGTCCGAGTACAGCTTCAAAAATCTGACCAATGTTCATACGAGAAGGCACACCCAACGGATTCAACACGATGTCAACCGGAGTACCATCTGACAAGAACGGCATATCTTCCTGACGAACAACACGGGATACAATACCCTTGTTACCGTGGCGACCTGCCATCTTATCACCCACACCAATCTTACGTTTCTTAGCAATATATACTTTTGCCATCTGGATAATACCAGCAGGAAGTTCATCACCAATCGTAATAGCAAACTTCTTACGTTTCAATTCAGCATCCAGCTCTTTGTATTTCTTAATGAAATTCATCACCAGATCACGAATCATACCGTTAATATGATCGTCGCTCGTCCAGTTGCTCAACTGAATAGAAGTAAAGTCAAGTGAATCAAAATCAGAAGCACTGAACTTAGATCCTTTAGCAATTACTTCCGCACCCAGATAGTCCTTCACACCTTGAGAAACCTTACCTTCAGTCAAAATCATCAGTTTCTTAACCAGGATACGTTTCAAGTCAGCTACCTTAGATTCAAATTCGTCATCAATCTTAGGCAACAATGCTTTATCGGCGAGTTTAGAGCTACGATTCTTAATCACACGTGAGAAAAGTTTCTTATCAATCACAACACCTTTCAAAGAAGGAGAAGCTTTCAAAGAAGCATCTTTCACGTCACCTGCCTTATCACCGAAGATAGCGCGAAGCAATTTTTCTTCCGGAGAAGGATCAGATTCACCCTTCGGCGTAATCTTACCAATCATGATATCACCCGGCTCGATACGAGCACCGATTCTTACGATACCATTTTCATCCAGATCTTTTGTAGCTTCTTCACTTACATTCGGGATATCAGAAGTCAACTCTTCCATACCACGTTTTGTTTCGCGAACTTCCAGAGAATATTCCTCTACATGAACCGAAGTCAACAAGTCTTCGCGTACCACACGTTCGTTCAATACGATAGCATCCTCATAGTTGTAACCCTTCCAAGGCATGTAAGCAACCAACAGGTTCTTACCCAATGCCAATTCACCTTTTTCAGTAGAATAGCCTTCAGTCAAGATATCACCTTTCTTCACACGCTGGCCCTTGTCACAAATCGGACGCAAGTCAATCGTCATGTTCTGGTTAGTCTTACGGAACTTAGGTATTCTATATTCCTTCAAAGCAGGTTCAAAACTTACAAATTCTTCGTCTTCCGTACGGTCATACAAAATACGGATAGTAGTAGCATCCACATAGTCAACCACACCATCGCCTTCTGCAGTAATCTGCGTACGAGAGTCTCTTACCAACTGACGTTCGATACCTGTACCTACGATCGGAGCTTCACTTCTCAACAAAGGAACCGCCTGGCGCATCATGTTCGATCCCATCAATGCACGGTTAGCATCATCATGTTCCAAGAATGGAATCAAAGAAGCTGCAATAGATGCGATCTGTTGAGGAGCAACGTCCATCAAGTCAACTTCAGATGGTTCTACAACCGGGAAATCTGCATCTTGACGAGACTTAACTCTATTAAGTACGAATGTACCATCGTCATTCAACGGAGCATTTCCCTGCGCAATAACCTTTTCTTCCTCTTCTTCAGCAGTCAGATAAATCAGACCGTTATCAGAAAGATCCACTTTTCCATTTTCCACCTTGCGGTAGGGAGTTTCAATGAATCCTAGCTCATTAATTTTAGCAAATACACACAATGAAGAAATCAAACCGATATTCGGACCTTCAGGAGTCTCAATCGGACAAAGACGACCATAGTGTGTGTAGTGAACGTCACGAACCTCAAATCCGGCACGTTCACGGGAAAGACCACCAGGACCAAGGGCAGACATACGACGTTTGTGCGTAATTTCAGCCAGCGGGTTTGTCTGGTCCATGAACTGAGACAATGCGTTTGTTCCAAAGAATGAGTTGATTACTGAAGAAATCGTCTTCGCATTAATCAAATCAATCGGAGTAAACACTTCATTGTCACGAACATTCATACGTTCACGAATCGTACGAGACATACGAGCCAGACCAACAGCAAACTGATTAGAAAGCTGTTCACCGACAGTACGTACACGACGGTTACTCAAGTGGTCAATATCATCCACATCTGCTTTTGAGTTTATCAACTCAATCAGATATTTGATGATTTCAATAATATCTTCCTTCGTGAGGACACGCACGTCCATATCAGTCGTCAGATTCAACTTTTTGTTGATTCTGTAACGACCTACATCACCAAGGTCATATCGTTTTTCTGAGAAGAACAAGTTGTTGATAACCTCCCTTGCACTTGCGTCATCAGCCGGATCGGCATTACGCAATTGACGGTAGATATACAACACAGCTTCTTTTTCCGAGTTACTCGGGTCCTTCTGCAAAGTATTATATATGATAGAGAAATCGGACTGATTCGGTTCATCCTTATGTAAAAGGATGTTCTGAACTCCCGACTCCAAAATTTCATCAATATGTACCTCTTCCAGTACGGTTTCACGGTCGATAATAACTTCGTTACGCTCAATAGAAACCACTTCACCGGTATCTTCATCAACGAAATCTTCAATCCATGTTTTCAAGACACGTGCAGCCAGTTTACGACCTAACACCTTCTTCAGATTTGTCTTGTTAACCTTCACATCTTCTGCAAGGTTGAAAATCTCAAGAATATCTTTGTCATTCTCGAAGCCAATTGCACGCAACAATGTAGTTACCGGCAATTTCTTCTTACGGTCGATGTATGCGTACATCACATTATTGATGTCAGTAGCAAACTCAATCCACGAACCCTTAAACGGAATAATACGAGCCGAATAAAGTTTCGTACCATTGGCATGTACACTCTGACCGAAGAACACACCCGGAGAACGGTGAAGCTGTGACACAACTACGCGTTCGGCACCGTTAATGACGAAAGTAGCCTTATCAGTCATATAAGGAATCGGGCCGAGGAATACGTCCTGAATCACTGTATCAAAATCCTCATGATCGGGGTCCGTACAGTAAAGCTTAAGTTTCGCTTTTAAGGGAACACTATAAGTAAGCCCACGCTCTATACAATCATCAATGGTATAGCGCGGCGGATCAATATAATAGTCCAGAAACTCAAGAACAAAATTGTTTCTTGTATCGGCAATAGGGAAGTTTTCAGCAAATACTTTATACAATCCCTCATTCTTGCGCTTTTCAGGTGGGGTATCTAATTGTAGAAAGTCTTGGAATGACTTCAATTGTACTTCCAGGAAATCCGGGTATTCTAGCGGATTCTTAGTCGAAGCAAAATTAACTCTTTGATTTACAGTATTTGAAGACATCTGTCAATGAATTTGGAGAACTTAATTTGAAATATATACACAAAAAGGTTAAGAATCCTCTTGTGAAGGATTCCTAACCGAATTACCTGATTACCAGGCCAATGTTATTTAAGTTCAACTTCAGCTCCAGCTTCTTCCAATGTTTTCTTCAATGATTCTGCTTCGTCTTTAGCCAAACCTTCTTTTACTGTGCTAGGAGCACCGTCTACCAAGTCTTTAGCTTCTTTCAAACCAAGACCACAAGCTTCCTTAACGGCCTTAACTACTTGAAGTTTAGCTGCACCAGCGCTCTTCAATACTACGTCGAAAGAAGTTTTTTCTTCTGCGGCAGCAGCACCAGCTGCAGGACCAGCAGCAACAGCTACAGCTGCAGCAGCAGGTTCAATACCGTATTCTTCTTTAAGGATAGTTGCAAGTTCATTAACTTCTTTTACTGTCAAGTTAACTAATTGTTCTGCAAAAGCTTTCAAATCTGCCATTTTTTGTATGATTTTAATTGTTTAAATACTTTGTTGATTTTTGAAAATTATTCGGGACGTTCACCAAGAGTCTTGAGAACTCCGTGAAGGGTGTTACCACCTGATTGAAGAGCAGAAATAACATTCTTGGCCGGAGATTGCAACAGGGCAACGATATCGGCGATAACTTCATTCTTACTCTTGATTGAAACGAGAGCATCCAATTGATCAGCACCAATGTAGAAGCTTTCTTCTGCATATGCAGCTTTCAGTCCGGGAATACCGTCTTTCGCTTTGTCTTTGATTAACTTAGCAGGAACGTTTGCAGTATTGCTAAACATAACAGCAGTAGTACCTTTCAAAGAACCGTAAAGAGGTGAGAAGTCTTCTTCCAAGCTTTCAAGTGCTTTGTGAAGCAGCGTGTTTTTAACCAACATCAATTTGATGTCAGATTTAAAACAATCTCTTCTCAATGCACTGGTAGCAGCAGCGTTCATAGCTGTAACGTCTACCAAGTAGAAGTGACCATATTCCTTTACTGTAGCAGCAATTTGCTCTATAATCGTACTTTTATCTTCCTTTCTCATTATTTCTCTGTTTTATTAGATTTCATCCACTGATTTCGGGTCGATTTTAATACCCGCACTCATTGTACTAGAAAGATAAATACTCTTAATATATGTACCCTTTGCTGCGGTCGGTTTCAGTTTGTTCAGAGTAGAGATGAACTCTTTCGCGTTATCGCGAATCTGATCAGGACTGAATGATACCTTACCGATAGAAGTGTGAACGATACCGCTCTTATCAACTTTAAAGTCAATTTTACCTTGTTTTACTTCTTTTACAGCCTTAGCAACATCCATAGTTACAGTACCACTCTTAGGGTTCGGCATCAATCCACGAGGACCGAGTACACGACCGAGCGCACCAATTTTACCCATGATAGATGGCATAGTGATGATTACATCAATATCAGTCCATCCACCTTTGATCTTTTCAATATATTCGTCAAGACCAACGTAGTCAGCACCAGCTTCTTTTGCAGCAGCTTCAGCATCCGGTGTACAAAGTACCAATACACGTACTTCTTTACCAGTACCATGAGGAAGTGAAACAACACCTCTCACCATCTGGTTAGCTTTACGTGGATCAACACCTAAACGTACATCAATATCCAGTGAAGCATCAAACTTAGTAAAAGTGATTTCTTTTACCAAAGATGCAGCTTCTTTCAGTGAGTATGCTTTCCCTGCTTCAATCTTTTCTGCAGCTAACTTTTGATTTTTTGTCAGTTTACCCATTACAATTGAAGTTTATTAATTATTAACCGGGAACTCCCCTTTTACAGCGATACCCATACTTCTAGCTGTACCTGCAACCATTCTCATGGCAGCTTCCACAGTAAAACAGTTTAAGTCAACCATTTTGTCCTGAGCAATCGTACGAACCTGTTCCCAAGTAAGCTCGGCAACTTTCTTACGGTTAGGCTCAGCAGAACCACTCTTTACCTTAGCTACTTCAAGTAATTGAATAGCAACGGGAGGAGTCTTGATTACAAAATCGAAAGACTTATCTGCGTAGTAAGTAATGATAACAGGTAAAATCTTACCTGCTTTGTCTTGGGTTCTGGCATTGAATTGCTTGCAAAATTCCATGATATTGATACCCTTAGAACCCAAAGCAGGTCCAACGGGAGGTGATGGATTTGCAGCGCCTCCTTTAATCTGTAACTTGATTAGTCCAGCAACTTCTTTAGCCATTTTTTTATTGATTTATATATAAACATTAAACGAAGAACAACAACAGCGTAACAATTCCGCGTTATTCCTTTTCCACTTGCATAAAGCCCAATTCAAGCGGCGTTTTGCGCCCGAATATCTTTACCATGACCTTTAGTTTCTTTTTTTCACTATTCACTTCTTCAATGATGCCACTGAATCCGCTGAAAGGTCCAAAAGTAACTTTTACAGTTTCTCCCACTACATACGGAATATTGAGCTCTTCACCCGTTTCCTGCAGTTCGTCCACTGTACCAAGTATACGATTCACTTCTGATTGTCTGAGAGGCACCGGTTTTTCGGAACCACCTAAAAAGCCTATCACATTCGGAGTATTGCGCAGGTGATGAGCGACCTCACCAACCAAAGCAGCCTCCACTAAAACGTAGCCAGGAAGATAACTTCTTTCCTTCACAATTTTTTTACCATTGCGAACCTGGTAAACTTTTTCAGTAGGAATCAATACCTGAGATACATATTCACCAAGGTCACTGTTCTTAAGATCAGCTTCAAGATATTCCTTTACCTTAGCTTCTTTTCCACTAATAGCACGCAGAACGTACCATTTCTTTTCAATCTCAGCCATTTTCAATTCCTAATTTTTTAATGTGGATAAACGATTTTTTCCATGAAGTTCTGGAAACAGACATCCATACCCCATACTACCAATGCAATAAGCAGGGAAGCATATAAAACAACTACTGCACTGTTAGCAAGTTCAGAATACGTAGGCCACGATACTTTATGTACAAGTTCGTCGTAAGATTCTTTAATATAAGCTATTACCTTTTTCATTTCAATAATATTAGCACGGGAGGAGAGGCTCGAACTCCCGACACCCGGTTTTGGAGACCGGTGCTCTACCAACTGAGCTACTCCCGTGTGTACATAATCAGTTCCCGATGGAAAACCGGGAACTGATTAATTATTGTGTATTAGTCGATAATTTCAGTAATCTGACCAGCACCTACCGTACGTCCACCTTCGCGGATAGCGAAACGAAGACCCGGGTTCAATGCTACTGGGTAGATCAACTCAACTGTAATAGTTACGTTATCACCCGGCATTACCATTTCTGTTCCTTCCGGCAAAGTGATTTCACCTGTACAGTCCATAGTACGCAAGTAGAACTGAGGACGGTATTTGTTGTGGAACGGAGTGTGACGACCACCTTCTTCTTTCTTCAAGATATAAACCTCAGCTTTGAATTTAGAGTGCGGTTTAATCTGACCCGGTTTACAAAGAACCATACCACGTTTGATTTCGTTCTTGTCAATACCACGGAGCAAAAGACCTACGTTATCACCAGCTTCACCTTGATCCAACAGTTTGCGGAACATTTCAACACCAGTTACAACTGATTTCTTATCTTCACCTAAACCAAGGATTTCGATTTCATCACCAACGTGGATAACACCAGTTTCGATACGACCTGTTGCTACAGTACCACGACCTGTGATAGAGAACACGTCTTCAACCGGCATCAAGAATGGTTTATCAACATCGCGCGGAGGCAGTGGAATCCAGTTATCAACTGCATCCATCAGTTCCATAACTTTATCTTCCCATTTTTCAACACCGTTCAATGCGCCAAGAGCAGAACCACGGATGATAGGAGTATTGTCACCATCGAAATCATAGAATGAAAGAAGTTCTCTCATTTCCATTTCAACGAGTTCCAACATTTCTTCGTCGTCTACCATATCGCACTTGTTCAAGAATACAACCAGACGAGGTACGTTTACCTGACGAGCCAACAGGATGTGTTCGCGAGTTTGAGGCATCGGACCATCAGTTGCAGCACAAACGATGATAGCACCGTCCATCTGAGCAGCACCAGTTACCATGTTCTTTACGTAGTCGGCGTGACCCGGGCAGTCTACGTGTGCATAGTGACGGTTAGCTGTTTGATATTCAACGTGAGAAGTATTGATAGTAATACCTCTTTCTTTTTCTTCAGGAGCGTTGTCGATAGAATCGAAAGAACGCAATTCTGAAAGACCTTTCTTTGCCAACACAGTAGTGATAGCAGCTGTCAACGTTGTCTTACCGTGGTCTACGTGACCGATTGTACCAATGTTTACGTGCGGTTTGGTACGTTCAAATTTCTCTTTAGCCATAGCTTTACTTGTTATTTATTTGATTAATAATCAGCATTTACATCCTTTATGAGCTGTTACCGGGATTTGAACCCGGGACCTCTTCCTTACCAAGGAAGTGCTCTACCACTGAGCTATAACAGCAAGAAAAGAGAGCGGAAGACGGGGCTCAAACCCGCGACCCTCAGCTTGGAAGGCTAATGCTCTATCAACTGAGCTACTTCCGCATTCTTGCCAAAGTTGTCACTCTGATTGTGGGCAAAGATGGATTCGAACCACCGAAGGCGTAAGCCAGCAGATTTACAGTCTGCCCCATTTGGCCACTCTGGTATTTGCCCTTTTCTAAATCAAGAAATAGAAGAACTATTTTCAAACAATATGATAAAGACAGATGTTCTATCTTTGTTCTTCGGTTTCTTTTTGAGCCTCTTGTCGGATTCGAACCAACGACCCCGAGATTACAAATCACGTGCTCTGGCCAACTGAGCTAAAGAGGCAAACTTACTAAAAAATGCAACCGTCACGTTCTAACGCGAGCGAAACGGCTGCAAATTTAGTTATTTATTTCTTTCCCGCAAAATATTTGGGATTTTTTTATTTGCTACGTTGCTTTTCCTTGTATTTAACCAGCTGTTTCCCGAGCGCTTCCACATCCAAATCAATTGCTTCTTCAAATGTATCGCATACTTTGCTTGCATAAAACTCTCCATTTGGGATCAATATTTTAATGCCCGCTTCCTTGTTTTCAGCAACTTCTGGTTTAACTACCTTTAATGACACCTCTACTTTCTTTATATCTTCGTAATATTTTTCCAACTTGGACACTTTCTTCTGAATAAATGCCTGCAATTGCTCCGACGCATCAAAGTGAATTGATTGAATTCTAATATCCATACTTACCTCCTTTTTTTTAAGCTCTTGGATGAGCTTGTTTATACACTTTTTTAAGTTCTTCAAATGTGGCATGTGTGTAGATCTCGGTAGTTGTTATGCTCTCGTGACCCAAAAGTTCTTTTACCGCCCCCAATTCTGCTTCATTGTTCAGCATTGTGGTAGCAAAAGTATGCCTCAACACGTGAGGACTCTTTTTCTTCAACGTCGCCACCTTTGACAGGTTCCGTTTCACTAAATTATAGACTAGATTCTTGTAAAGCCGTTCACCGTTCTCTCTAATAAAGAAAGCATCCGACCTTTCCGGAATCATTTCGTTTCTTACATTAATATACTCAAGCATCAACTCCCGCAGTTCGTCACCAAACGGAATCAGCCGTTGCTTGTTTCTTTTCCCGGTCACTTTTAGAAGAGAGCCCGAAAAATCTACATCCTTATCGTCCAAGCCTATCAGTTCCGAAAGCCTTATGCCGGTAGCATAAAACACTTCAATAATCAACCGATCCCGACAGCCTTTAAATCCTTCACCAAAGTCCGTTTCATCCAACAACCGATTCATTTCGTTCTCTTTTAAGAACACAGGTAACGGCTTTTTGTTTTTAGGCCCTTTTATTTTACGTAAAGGATCTATAGTCGTTTCTCCCTGCCTCAAGAGATACTTGTAAAACGTTCGGAGTGAACTTAGCTTACGATTTACAGAAGTTGAGGTATATCCCTTATCCATCAATGAAACAATCCATTCACGAATCAGTTCCGCCTCGACCTCTAACGGATTAAATTTTCCATACTCTTCCTGAGCAAACTCCTGCAGTTGCTTTATATCTTCACCGTACGCAAGAACGGTTTTTTCAGAATAGTTCCGCTCATACTGGAGATAATCAAGAAAAGATTCTATCAACATAATATCGCTACATCTAAAATCGTGCAACGAATGTATGAAAAGAATTCAATAATTCAAAGGAATTTACGAATTATTAATCTTCTACTTGCTGAAGTTGTTGTACATAAACTGCACGTTCTTTCTTAAGTCTTTTAGTTACAGACGGTTTGTCAAACTGTTGTCTGCTTCTCAACTCTTTTACAATGCCAGTCTTTTCAAATTTTCTTTTAAACTTCTTCAGCGCTTTTTCAATGTTTTCGCCTTCTTTTACAGGTACTACAATCATTTTGTTACTATTAATATGTTATGATTAAAAAATTCCGCAGTCAAATTGCGCCGCAAAATTACACATACTTTCTTTATTCACAAAACTTTCGGCAAATATTTCTCAAAAACTATTCATAAACAAGTCATTAAATGCAGAAAGTTAGTACCTTTGAAACACTTACATGTCTATAATAATATAATAAAGTATGAAACAGAGCATAAAAGAGCGAGTGCATGCACTGCGCATGACCTTTCATTCCAATTCTATCAAAGCGTTCATTATTCCCAGCACCGACCCTCATCTTAGCGAATATGTGGCTCCCCACTGGATGTCACGCGAGTGGATTTCCGGTTTTACAGGTTCTGCCGGAACAGCGGTTATCCTGATGGACAAAGCAGGATTATGGACCGATTCACGTTACTTTTTACAAGCTACGGAGGAATTGGAGGGCAGCGGCATTACATTATATAAAGAGATGTTGCCGGAAACTCCCAGTATTACAGAATTTCTCTGCCAACACTTAAAACCCGGAGAATCTGTAAGTATTGATGGGAAAATGTTCTCTGTGCAACAGGTCGAACAGATGAAAGAAGAACTGGCAGTACATCAGTTACAGGTCGACATATTTGGAGATCCATTGAGAAGCATTTGGAAAGACCGTCCTGCCATGCCTGATTCTCCTGCCTTTATTCATGATATCAAATATGCAGGAAAAAGCTGTGAAGAGAAAATATCCGCCATCCGTGCGGAGTTAAAAAAGAAAGGTGTCTATGCTTTATTCATATCCGCGCTCGACGAGATCGCATGGACTCTCAATTTACGAGGAAACGATGTACATTGCAATCCGGTTATAGTAAGTTACCTATTAATCACACAGGATGAAGTGACTTATTTTATCTCACCGGAGAAAGTGACGGCAGAGGTAGAGACTTATCTAAAGGAGCGACAGATTGGAGTACAGAAGTATGATGAGGTAGAGATATTCCTGAATTCTTTCCCGGGAAAAAACATTCTGATTGACCCACGAAAAACGAATTATTCTATTTATTCATCCATTAACCCGCAATGTTCTATTCTTCGTGGCGAGTCGCCTGTCGCATTATTGAAAGCGATTCGCAATGAGCAGGAAATTGCCGGCATCCATTCTGCCATGCAACGGGATGGAGTAGCACTTGTTAAATTCCTCAAATGGCTGGAAGAATCCGTACCTACCGGAAAAGAGACAGAATTAAGTATAGATAAAAAGCTGCATGAGTTTAGAGCTGCACAGCCTCTCTACATGGGAGAAAGTTTCGACACGATCGCAGGATATAAAGAGCACGGGGCAATCGTACATTATTCGGCTACCCCGGAAAGCGACGCAACTCTTCAGTCCAGAGGATTTTTACTCTTAGATTCAGGAGCCCAATATCTGGACGGAACCACTGACATCACCCGGACCATTGCCTTAGGTGAACTTACAGAAGAAGAAAAAACGGATTATACCCTTATATTAAAAGGACACATCGCGTTGGCTATGGCTAAATTCCCTGCCGGAACCCGTGGAGCCCAGCTCGATGTATTAGCGCGTATGCCTATCTGGAACCACAGAATGAATTTTCTTCATGGCACAGGACATGGCGTCGGACATTTCCTGAGTGTACACGAAGGTCCACAAAGCATTCGCATGAATGAGAATCCTGTCATTTTGCAGCCCGGTATGGTTACCTCCAATGAGCCTGGCGTTTATAAAGCAGGCAGTCACGGGATACGTACGGAGAACCTGACATTAGTTTGCAAAGATGGAGAGGGAATGTTCGGAGAATATCTTAAGTTTGAGACTATCACTTTATGCCCTATCTGCAAAAAAGGGATCATCAAGGAGATGCTGACAAATGAAGAAATTGAATGGTTAAACAATTACCATCAGGCTGTCTACGAGAAGTTGTCACCGGATCTTAATGAAGAAGAAAAAGTTTGGTTACAAGAGGCGACTGCTCGCATTTAAACGAAACTTGTCTGACACCCGGGTGTCAAGCATACTGAGCCCCGGGTGTCGTACGACACAAAACTGCATTAAATAAAAAACTTTATTAGAAACAAATATCATATGGCTTTAATTAAATCAGTACGGGGTTTTACTCCCGAAATCGGAGAGAACTGCTTCCTCGCAGATAATGCAACTATTATAGGAGATGTAAAAATAGGAAATGATTGTAGCATTTGGTTTAGCACAGTATTAAGAGGCGACGTCAACTCCATACGAATCGGCAATGGCGTCAACATTCAGGATGGAAGTGTCTTGCATACATTATATCAGAAATCGACTATTGAAATTGGCGATCACGTATCCGTAGGGCATAATGTCACCATTCATGGAGCAACTATCAAAGATTATGCACTGGTGGGTATGGGGTCAACTGTATTGGACCACGTCGTAGTGGGTGAAGGAGCAATCGTTGCCGCCGGTTCCCTGGTATTAAGCAATACCATCATTGAGCCGGGAAGCATTTGGGGAGGAGTACCCGCGAAATTCATAAAAAAGGTAGATCCTGAACAAGCCAAAGAACTGAATCAAAAAATTGCTCACAATTACCTGATGTACTCACGATGGTATAAGGAATAACTTTAAATGAAACCGAGAACAAAACTTCGTTCCTCCTTACTCTTATGTTTTTAAGAAAAAGGGGGAACATTTTTTTCAGATCCCCATTTGACACTCCAATAGCCACATTAATAAAACAAACCATTTACAACAACAGAGCTGAAAGACGAGAGTGATAATTATTATTTTAAATTAATAATTGATGAGAATCAACAAGTTGAGTTCTTTGGAAAAGCTTATCACATACCACTTCCTCCATTCGATATCGGCAGTACAACTTCCATTTATGAGTTATGGATCAACAAATCGAATGACTTGCCTTATAAAAAACGAAGAGAGATGTCGCATGATATTTCCGTCACAAAGAAAAAGCAGAACCAACAACATCCAGTCTCATAGGTGAAAAAGCTCCCGGCTGGATATTAGAAAATATAGAAGCACAGCCGGTATCATTAGCCGACTACAAAAGCAAAATCATACTAATCAACTTTACAGGTATTGGTTGTGGCGCCTGTCAGGCAGCTGTCCCCTTCTTGAAACAGCTAAAAGAATCATTCAACAGTGAAGAGTTTGAGCTGATTGCAATAGAATTCTGGAGCCGTAAAGTATCTGCTATCCGGAATTATTCAAACCGAAAGGAATTGAATTATACCATTCTGAATGCAACAAATGAGGTTATCAAACAATATCAGACCGGTGGTGCCGCACCTTACTTTTTCATAGTAGACCAAGAACGAATCATACGAAAAGTAATCAGAGGTCAGTCATGGATTTATATGATACAAACAAAGTGGCTGACTAAAAATATACAAAAACAATGAGAAGCGTGCCTAAACCCTTTATAAATAAAGAATCACCTTTACCACAGAAGTTGTGGTAAAGGTGATTCTTTATATTATTTAGAAATTAATCATGTGCATAATCTTTTCTGTGGCTCCGGCATTACTAGTCACATAATAACCGGCATTTGTTCCTGTTTCACGCAAGAACAATTCATCCGTCAGGAAACGATCCAGCAAAGTTTTCAGTTCATCATAATCTTTGATGGAATAAGCGCCTTTTGCTTCCAGCAGTTGAACTGCTTCCATAAATTTCTGATACTTCGGTCCGAAAATCACCGGAATACCATATACAGCCGCTTCCAATGTGTTATGAATACCTACTCCGAAACCACCACCGATATAAGCTATTTCACCATAACGGTAAATAGAAGATAACAGCCCGAAGCAGTCTATTATGAGGCAATCCGCTTTCAACACATTTCTTTCATCAGCACGGGTATAGCGTACATACGGACGTTTCAATTTACCGATGATCTCTACCAAGTGATTCTCATCAATCACATGCGGAGCAATAATCAGTTTCATTTCCGGATGATTATTGAAATATTCGAGGAATAAATCTTCGTCAGGCCCCCATGAACTTCCGGCAACAAAAGTGAAGGAATTGTTTCCTTTAAATTTCTCCACCAACGGGAGCTCTTTCGCTTCTTCACGGATTTGCAATACGCGATCAAAGCGGGTATCTCCCACTACGGTCACACGGCTGATACCGATTTTCGACAAATAACGTTTGGATGCCTCATTCTGAACAAACAGATGATCGAAATCTTTCAATACATTGCGATAAGTTCCACCGTACCATTTAAAGAATATTTGCTCGCGGCGGAAGATAGACGATACACTATATACCGGAATACGACGTTTGTGAAGTTCATCCAGATAATTCTTCCAAAACTCATATTTGATAAAGAACGCCATGCAAGGATTTGCAATATCCAGGAACTTCTTCACATTCCGCGGTTTATCAAACGGCAGATAGCAGACAATATCCGCCCCCCGGTAATGCTTACGCACTTCGTAACCGGAAGGAGAGAAAAATGTCAGCAATATCTTATAGTTAGGATACTTCGCACGAATCATTTCTATCAGAGGACGTCCTTGTTCAAACTCCCCCAGTGAAGCAGCGTGAAACCAAATATACTGTTCCCCTTTCTCCACTTGCTGCCGCAGGAGTTCATACACCACCCAATGCCCTTTCATCATCTTTCGGGGCTTACGGCTAAACGGAGCAGCCAAATGGACGATAAAGTCATAAATGACTATTGCCAGGTCGTAAAGCATAGTACTGTGCCGATTACTTCAAAATCTCTACAGCCCGCTTCATACGAGCCACTGTCTCTTCTTTACCCAATACCCAGGAAATGTCGAACATGTGTGGTCCTTTTCCTTCACCGACCAATGTCAGACGGAAAGCATTCATGATATTACCCGTATGGTAACCCATCTTTTCAATCCAGTCCATAACGACTTTTTCCTGTCCTTCAATACTAAAGTCTTCAATGCCGGCAATCACCTCTGCCAATTCGGTCATACATTTTGCAGAGTCTTCTTTCCAACGTTTCTTCACCGTCTTTTCATCATATTCGGTAGGAGCAACGAAGAAGAAGCTACATACGTCCCACAGTTCTTTAATGAAACTTACACGATCTTTCATCATGCCAACCACAGTTACTACCTTTTCAAAAGGAGCTTCCACCCCATGTTCTTTCAGGAAAGGCAAAAACAGTTCCGCAATTTCTTCGTTAGGTTTCTGCTGTATATATTGATGGTTGAACCATATTCCTTTTTTAAAGTCGAACTTGGCACCCGACTTGCTACAACGGTGAAGATCAAACAATTTAATCAATTCGTCCATTGACATCACTTCCTGGTCATTGCCCGGATTCCATCCCAATAAAGCCAGGAAATTAATCACCGCTTCCGGCAAATAACCCGATTCACGATAACCTGAAGAGATTTCTCCCGATTTCGGATCGTGCCATTCCAATGGGAATACAGGGAATCCGAGACGGTCACCGTCACGTTTGCTTAATTTTCCATTGCCTTCCGGTTTCAGCAATAAAGGCAGGTGAGCAAATTCCGGCATTGTATCTTCCCACCCGAAAGCACGGTACAATAACACATGCAAAGGAGCGGAAGGCAACCATTCTTCACCACGAATCACGTGGGAAACTTCCATCAAATGGTCGTCCACGATATTTGCCAGATGGTAAGTAGGCAGTTCATCAGCCGATTTATAAAGCACTTTATCATCCAGAATAGATGAGTTGATAATTACTTCGCCACGAATCATGTCATTCACATGTACGTCTTCATTCGGTTCAATTTTGAAACGAACGACGTATTGTTTGCCTTCAGCAATCAGTGCCTCCACTTCTTCCTTCGGCATGGTTAATGAGTTGCGCATCATTCCGCGAGTAGATGCGTCATATTGGAAGTTAGCAATTTCGGCACGCTTAGCGTCCAGTTCCTCCGGAGTATCAAAAGCGATGTATGCTTTTCCATTTTCCAGCAAAATCCGCACATATTTCTTGTAGATTTCGCGGCGCTCCGACTGACGGTACGGACCACACTCACCACCGAAACTCACTCCTTCATCAAAGTGGATACCCAACCACTTAAAAGATTCGAGTATATACTCTTCCGCTCCCGGAACAAACCGGTTAGAGTCAGTATCTTCAATACGAAATATCAAGTCTCCGCCGTGTTGACGTGCAAATAGATAATTATACAAAGCTGTACGCACACCACCGATGTGCAATGCTCCCGTAGGACTTGGAGCAAAACGAACTCTTACTTTTCTTTCTGCCATAATTTGGGTTAGTATAGGTAAATCGTGGCAAAATTAAACCTTTTTTTCCACACTATTGTTTTTTTTTGTACTTTTCGCAAAAATTTCAGTGGATATGGAACATTTGAAGAAGAAAAAAAGTTTTTCATGGAGAGATTTACTATATAAATCACTGCTATTTGTGAGCACTGTGACGCTAATTGTCTATTTCCTGCCACGTGACGGAAAATTCAATTACCAGTTTGATATCAATAAGCCTTGGAAATACGGGCAGCTAATAGCTACTTTCGACTTTCCTATTTATAAAGACGACGCGGTAGTCAAAAGAGAACAGGACAGTCTGATGGCTTTCTTCCAGCCATACTATCAATTGAATAAAGAAATTGAGAAAGACGCAATCGCCAAGTTGAAAGAGAATTACCACACTAATCTGAAAGGTATTCTTCCTTCCATCGATTATTTGCGGTACATCGAGCGTACCTTAAAAGAAATCTATCAGGCTGGTATCGTATCGACAGAGAATATACAGCAACTTCAAAAAGACAGCACTTCATCCGTCATGGTGATTGACGACAAACTAGCCAACCCGCAGGCCACCGGAAACATTTACACGGTAAAGAAAGCGTATGAACACCTGTTGACAGCTGACTCGACCCATTTCAACCGGGAAGTATTAAGACAATGCGCGCTGAACGAATACATTACTCCCAACCTCACTTTTGACGAAGAACGCACCCAGACCGCCAAAGAGGAGATATTAAATAATTATTCCTGGGCAAACGGACTGGTAGTCAGCGGGCAGAAGATTATTGACCGTGGAGAAATCATTAGTCCGCAGACCTATAACATCCTCGAATCATTGCGCAAAGAATCCATCAAACGCAACAAGTCTATGGGACAAAACCGTTTGATTCTCGGTGGTCAGATTCTGTTTGTGGGCATGTTGATGCTTTGTTTCATGCTCTATCTCGATTTATTCCGAAAAGACTATTATCAGCGGAAAGGCAGTCTGTCGCTACTATTCACCCTGATTGTGTTCTACAGCGTCATAACGGCTTTCATGGTGACACATAATATATTTAATGTGTACATCATCCCCTATGCGATGCTACCGATTATCATTCGTGTCTTTCTTGACTCAAGAACCGCTTTCCTGACGCATGTCATCACTATATTGATATGCTCCATCTCCTTGCGCTTCCCTCATGAGTTTATTCTAACGCAGTTAGCGGCCGGATTAGTGGCGATATTCAGCCTAAGGGAACTATCGCAGAGATCCCAACTTTTCCGAACGGCCTTATTAGTGATACTGACTTATGCAGCCATTTATTTCGCTTTCGAACTGATGACGGAGAATGGTCTTTCCACCGACTTTTCTAAGTTGAACATACGCATGTACACTTACTTCATCATTAACGGAATCCTGTTATTATTCACTTATCCTTTATTATTCTTATTGGAAAAGACTTTCGGATTTACTTCCAATGTAACTTTGGTGGAACTTTCTAATATCAATAACGATCTTTTGCGGCAGATGTCTGAAACGGTTCCCGGAACCTTCCAACATTCCATGCAGGTGGCTAATCTGGCAGCCGAAGCCGCCATCCGGATTGGAGCAAAAAGTCAGTTAGTACGTACGGGAGCTTTGTATCACGATATCGGGAAGATGGAAAATCCGGCTTTCTTTACGGAAAATCAGTCGGGAGGGGTTAATCCGCATAAGAATCTGAATTACGAACAAAGTGCACAGGTCGTTATCAGTCATGTGACGGATGGATTGAAGCTGGCGGATAAACACAATCTGCCTAAAGCGGTCAAAAATTTTATTAGTACCCACCACGGACGGGGAAAAACTAAATATTTCTATATTTCCTGGAAAAACGAGCATCCGGACGAAGAGCCGAATGAAGAATTATTCACTTATCCCGGTCCGAATCCGTTTACCAAAGAGCAGGCTATCCTGATGATGGCAGATGCCGTGGAAGCTGCCTCACGCAGTCTTCCGGAATATACGGAAGAAACAATCAGCAACCTGGTCGACAAGATTATCGACTCACAGGTTACTGAAGGTTACTTTAAGGAATGTCCTATCACTTTCAAGGATATAGCAACAGTGAAAGCTGTATTCAAGGAAAAACTAAAGATTGCTTATCATACCCGGATCAGCTATCCGGAGTTAAAGAAGTAAGCAGACCGGCGCAAGCGTCTTCCAAAACATCCAATACATATTCAAATCCTTCGGCCCCTCCATAATAGGGGTCGGGGACATGATCCGCGGGAATACGAGTGCAGTACTCCGTCATGCGATGAATCTTCTTCCATTCTTCGGGAGAAGGCGCTTTGTCTTTCAGATCGTCTATGTTCCGATCATCCATACCGATTATCAAATCAAAATGGTAGAAATCTTCTGTACGGACGGGACGCGAACGATGCACCAGTTGATATCCGCGACGGGCCGCGTGAGCACGCATCCGGCTATCCGGCAGTTCACCCTGATGATAAGACAAGATTCCGGCGGAATCTATCACAAATTCGTTTTCCAGTCCCGCTTCTTTTATCAAATGAAGCATCACGCCTTCAGCCGTAGAACTACGGCAGATATTTCCAAGGCAGACAAACAATATCTTTTTCATAATTTCACTTTTAACAGATTCAAGAATAAGTCAAATGATAATTTAAAAGGCATTCAGTATCTGATTTGCCCGATTCACGGTCACTGCTGCCGGAGTTTCCGGCATACTACCCAAGTTGAATGGAGCAAGCATTTTCTCTATTTTCTTTAATCCGGCTTTATTTCCCTTTTTCTCAAATTCCTGACGGAGGATATTTATTTTCTCATGCGCCTGTATTCCTTCAATCAAACGTTCGAAACGGATACAACTACGAGCTCCCGGATATACAAGATAAGTATCTCCACCTGCCCAACTACGGAAACGGGAATCGAGCAGCGGTTCCAATGGCCAGCTGTTGTATGCCCAACGCAAATAACCATCCAGATGTTTCTTAGAAGAATAATAACTCATCCAGACAGCTTCTGCAGGATCAGAGAAAGTAAATGTATTGGGGTGAGCTTCCGTACAGCAGGTGTAATAGTTGGTACGTTTGTTTTCTGCCACGCGACGGAGACGTACTTCTTCCGGGAAGTTCTGTCCGATTACAATACAGTAATCATATAGATCGGGCTCAATCTCCGCATGATAATTTCCGGCCAAGGAAACTTTAAAATCCGGATCTGCTTTACGAATCACCTTCAAAGTCTTCTGCATCACTTCCATCGGACGCTCATCCATTGCTATAGTACAGATATCGAACCATCCTTTTTCTTTCAGATGCTTGGAGAAAGATGAAAGCATTGCTACCCACATTTCCTCGTAGACCTCTTCACCCGGTGCTGTTTTCACAAATTTCAGAGAGTTGGTTGCCTGGTCGTAATATTGGAATGACAACTCCCAAGGAACCATCGAATAACAGTTAATCTGTTTGTCAATCCCCACACTCATCATAAATTCTACCCAACGGTCGAAAATGGTATAGTCAAAAGACCATGTGCCGTCCGCCCGTTTCATCCAAGTAACCATTGTATCAAAATAATCTTCCGTCTGACCGTTCCAAGGTTTGTGCGTCAAAGTAGCCGTGATAATCTTTTGTCCGGCGTCTGCCAGCATTTTCATCAAAGGACGCATGGCGTCTAAATGCTCCTGACTCCATAAAGGAACCTGATAGTAACGTGCCACTGCATAAGGACTTTGCCACAAATCCAGGTGGTAAGCCCACTCCGAAGGTGGAGGAAGTTCACGGGAAGAAACGGTAATTTCCAGATTCAGGCGTTGCAACAGACGAGAGCCGTCGTTGATAAACAACTCCCCTTTATACGTTCCGGGAACAGCCGATTGAGGAATCCAGCACTGCACCCAGACAGGCTGAACTGTGCGAGCAGGCAAAGGCATCGCTTTCAGGTTGGTATCAATAGGGTCGGCCACCAATAATGAATCATAATCTATCGCTTTCCGATATCCGCAGGCACCTCTGCCGTCCTTGTTCAATTCGTCCGTCATCACATAACGCACAAAACCACCGGTAAATGCATCCTGAGGAAGAATGTTTCCTTTCTTGTCTTTGAAATCACCAAAACTAAAATTCAGGTCTTTCAGTTCTACGCCTGTCCATACAACCGCTTGCGCGTTCACACGTTCACCACGCCAGCCTTTCAAAACAACCGTTTGCTGGTTCCTCAACAGGGGAAGCCTATGTTTTGCGTATCGGACGTCTGTTGTGCCCCAAGATACTTGTGCTGTTGTCACTCCCGCCCATTCTTTATCAGAAGGCGCAACAGGATCGAACAATTCCTGATAAGTCAGTAGAGGGAACTTCGGTTGTCCTGTCGGAACGCCACATTGAGTGACTCCTTGCTGGGCAAAAACAGCGCCCACGCTAAAGAGACAAGTCAGGGAAAAAATAGTAAGTCGTTTCATGGTTAGTTAATTAAATGATTAAAGGTTATTATTAGGGGGAAAATTATTGAATCACATAGGGTCTACATCATAATAGACAATCAAAGATTTATAGCGTTCATCTTCCAGCATCTCCCGTTGGATGCGCAACAGCAATTCCCGGGCACGTCCCATCGGAGCGTTCTGTTCAATCTTTACGACAATCTTTTTGATAAACAACGTTTGAATACGGGCAACAGGAGGTTTATCCGGCCCCAACACCCGATTGCCAAATACCGCTCGCAACTTATCCGCCATCACTACCGCCATCTGATCCAGCAACGTTTCATTATGATTTTTCAGATAAACATATACCAACCGGTAATAAGGAGGATAATGGAACATCTGCCGTTCCGCCAATTGACCGCCTACCATATCTTCATAATCATTCGCAATGACCTGATGGATGATAGGATGCTCGATGCTTTTGGTTTGCAGCACTACCCTACCCCGTTTGTTCTTACGACCGGCACGTCCCGCTACCTGCGCCATCAACTGGAAAGCACGTTCATAGGAACGGAAATCCGGATAATTCAGCATCGTATCGGCATTCAGTATACCTACAATACTGACATGATCGAAATCCAATCCTTTCGAAACCATCTGCGTGCCAATCAATATATCCGTCTTTCCCTGTTCGAAATCCGCAATAATCTTTTCATAAGCCGAGCGGGTGCGGGTGGTATCCAAGTCCATTCGTGCCACTGCCGCTTCGGGAAAGAGGATTTTAATGTCATCTTCAATCTTTTCCGTACCAAAACCACGGTTCACCAGTTCCGTACCTTCGCAGGCAGGACAGGATTTCGGCAGTTGGTAAGTATAACCGCAATAGTGACAGGTCAGCTGATTAATTCCTTTATGATAGGTAAGGCTTACATCGCAATTCTTACACTTGGGCACCCAACCGCAGGTACGACACTCCACCATCGGAGCAAACCCGCGACGGTTCTGAAAGAGAATCACTTGCTCTTTCTGTTCCAAGGCCTCTTTCATGTATTGTATCAAGAGCGGTGAGAATTGTCCGACCATCCTCTTTTTGCGATGCAATTCCTTTATATCCACCGGAATAATCTCCGGCATTTGAATTTCTTTATATCGTTCTTTCAGTTGCACAAAGCCATATTTTCCCTCTCCTGCATTCTGCCACGACTCGATAGAAGGAGTAGCCGTTCCCAACAGGGTTTTAGCTCCATACATGGCAGCCAGCACAATCGCAGCGTTACGGGCATGATAACGGGGGGCGGGATCTTGTTGCTTATATGTATTTTCGTGCTCTTCGTCCACAATCACCAATCCCAGGTTTCGGAAAGGAAGAAACACAGAAGAGCGAACACCCAAGATAATATCGTACCCGTTCTCTCCCAGTTGTTTCCGCCATATTTCAACCCGCTCGGCATCGGGGAATTTAGAATGGTAGATACCCAGACGAGCACCGAAGACACGTTGCAGACGCTCCGTAATTTGAGTAGTCAAAGCAATCTCCGGCAACAAATATAAGACTTGCTTTCCCTGACGAATCGTTTCTTCGATCAGATGAATATACACTTCCGTCTTCCCACTGGATGTTACCCCATGAAGCAGACAAACGTTTTTCTCCTGGAAAGACTGAACTATCTCATCATGTGCCCGTTGCTGAAACTCGTTCAAGCCGTTCAGCTCGACCACTTCTTTCTCCTGTTTATTCAATCGGCCGATTTCGTGGTAGTATATTTCAAAAATCTTCTTATCCACCAGCCCGTTCAGTACCGAAGGAGCTACATTAGCCCGTTGCAACAATTCTTTCTTGGAGACTTCTTTCGGAGTTCCGGCTCCTAAAATGCCTGAATACTCTACATATTTCATGAGCAATGCCAGTTGCTTTGGAGCACGAGACAGAATATCAAACAAGATATGGAGTTGCTTTTCATCTGCCGTACCTGCAAGCCGCACTCGTGCCTCTGTCTTTGGCTTATAAGTACGTTTCAATTCTTCCTTTACAAAAATAGCTTCTTTATCGAGCAGGGACTTGATGGCAGTAAGAATGTTTTTTATGCCACTGTCTTTCTCCAGTTTAGTGACGGACTGCTGCGAGTCTATGGCAAGTAAATCCAAAATACGTTGTTCGCGTTCCGGCAATGGAGCATCCGCTTCAAAGTCAGGATTATATTCAACAATCGTTTCACTCTCCAGCTTCAGACCGGAAGGAAGTGCCGCTTTATAAACATCTCCTTGCGTACAGAGATAGTAATCGGCTATCCATTCCCAAAATTTGAATTGAGCAGGTAGTAAAATGGGAGAAGCATCCAGTAATGCAGATATATCTTTCACTTCGTACCCTGTTGGAGCACAATAATGAACGTTAAGGACGATAGCAGTATAAAATTTCTTCCGCCCAAAAGGAACTACCACACGGCAGCCTATCTTCACATCTTCCGCACATTCGTCCGGCAAAGAGTAAGTAAAACTCTTCGGAAGCGGAAGCGGTAATATGACATCTACATATTTTTTCATTGCAGGTACAAAAATACAATAAAAAAATGGGGAATGAAAAAGAAGAAAGAGAGAACACTCAAAAGAAAAACGCTTCTTAAGGCAAGATTGGTCAGAAACAGTTTCGAGACTGCAAGAAGGTAGCCTCCGAACAAAAAAAGAGTCCCCGTTAACCGGAAACTCTTTTTTATATACGATGTAAAGTGACAGACTATTTAAAAAATATAGGCAACAGATACTTGCCAAGTCTTAGTCTTATAAGAAGCGTCTGTTCCTTCACCTTCAATATCAGCAGTGTCACCCAATGGGATATTGTAGTTAGCACCTACCTGCAGATGGTTCAGCAATTTCAAACCGGCACCGACATTAATACCTACTTGCGCTTTCTTCTTATCGATACCCGACTTCTTTTCAAAATCGAAATAAAAATCAGGACCTGCAGCAAGATAAATACCGGCCATACTTCCCAAACCGATTGTATATTTCAGGTTTACAGGAATATCAATACCGTTTTGCTTGATAGTCAAATCCTCGTTTCCTTCAGAAACCTTTATACCTCTTTGAGCAAAAAGCAAGGCAGCATCTACTCCCAACCCTACGATTGGAATATTAAACTCAGCCATCGGACCAATAAAGAAACCTGTGAAATTATCCTTCTTAAAGTTTTCGCTCACATTAGAGAAACTCGCCTTCGACAAGTTCAAACCTCCTTTTACACCAAAGTGTATTTGCGCCTGGGCAGGCATTGCCATACCGATACATACGGCAATCATTAAAGCACCAAAAATCTTTTTCATAAATTTACGTGTTTATAATTCGGGACAAAGATATATAATTAGAATAAATAAACACAATTTATCTGTTTTTTGTTCGCTCAAAGTCGCTGTTGTTCACTTAATCCGGCGTCCGTACTTTTATATTTGTTCTTTTGGAGATTGAACTTATAATAGAGCATCTGTTTTATCCACCATCCACAGACTAATAAGAAATTCTTATTAGTTCAATTTTCATCCTATTTATCATTATAGATATTGGGAAAATGATAGTTAATCAAATTTACTTCCTAATTATCATACATAACCTTTTCAGCCAACATGTACGGCAAGTGGTCTGTTCCAATGTAAGTTCTTTTTCTAAGTGCCTCACCCGATCACATTGCTTCAACCATTTGTCCTGCAATGTGTCATACAAGAGTTTAGCTCTTTTATATATGGTGATTTCCTTATCTTGTTTGCCCAAAAGTGATGCGTATATTGAACAGATTTGAGATTTATCCATGCAATATCGTTCCAACTTTTCGATATACATCAATGTACTCCCCTTTTTATTCCGGTTGATAAAATCCTGAATACTTTCATCGTCGATGATGTCGATGTCGGCCCTTTGGTAGTCCACGGTGATTTCTCTTATCTCTATCAAGACCCAGATATATTCTGTCTCGAATCCGTACTTTGCAGCCGCTTCTTCTATACTAATCCATTGTGCCATAGCGTTTGTTCTTTTATGTGTGATACAATAAGGGATGAATAATGTTTTATTCATGTATATTAGCACAACGAGCATCCACTCTTTTTGCAGTCCGCCGGATCGGAATTGGCTAGGTTAAATTGTGGGGTAATTGATAACCGACCGAATACAAGAAAGACGCAGATGCTGCTGTACCATTATCTATGACTGAGGCTAGCAAACCCTTGTAGAAGACAATGATAACAACAGACACCCACGTCAATCGTTTATATATAACACATCATTAACCGATATGTTGAATATATCCGTTCACGTGGAGTATCTGCCGTATCATCTCTCTCTACATCAAGTGCTAATTTCAGTCATGAGAGATAATACGCTTTTACTCCATATTAGGAAATAAAAACCGCTTTCTGCCTATTTCATCACGCTGATGGGCTGAAAGCGTATGACAAAGATATATGTTTTTCTTGAAACGTAGTAGAAATATGGAAATAAATATAGGAAGTTATGTATTAAAATGAATTTGATAAAATATAATCCTGTTTCTTATTCCTGATTACTGAAATTTCTCTCACTAATAAAAATAACAATCGATTTTACTCTCACACTCTCACCCATCGTTTGGAAAAACCTTATTCATCGGAGTTACAGGTGTGAGGGTAAGTGTGATAGTAGGTGTGAGGGTAACTTTTACCCTCACCTTTTGTCCCACATCAAGGCTGATTTATTATATACTGATATACAACATATTACCTACCACCACCAAAAGTATTAACAGCTATAGCATCAAGTATTAACTCCCTAAAAATCATATATTAATAGTTAGAAAATTAGGTATTAATAGTTAGAAACTCAGGTATTAATGCATGGGAAACAGTATAATAACACCTAATTAGCACTAACAATAAGAACATTATAGATAAACTTATAACCAAGCTATCATCATCTTTCTAAATTAAAGCCGTGAATGTTCGTTAAAACACGAACATTAGATTTGCTTTTTTATAGCAACGTTCGTATATTTGCGAACATTAAATAAAAGAGGAACTAATGTATGGAACAGCAGGAACAGATTGCCCGTTTTGCTAAAGCGTTGGGGCATCCCACCAGAATAGCAATACTTAATTTTCTTGCAAGGCAAGAAAGCTGTTATTTTGGGGATATCCACGATGAGTTGCCAATCGCTAAAGCAACCGTTTCCCAGCATCTAAAAGAACTAAAAGACGCTGGACTGATACAGGGTGAAATAGAAACGCCCAAAGTGAAATATTGCATAAACCGTGAAAACTGGGAAATAGCCAGACAGTTGTTCGCCCAATTCTTTTGCGATTGCGCTTCTAAAAAAGGTGCTTGCTGTGAATAGCAGCCCTTTTTTTAGACCCATTGTTCGTTGTTTTGCGAATTACGTTTAATATATAAAATAGGAAATATGGAAATTAAAGTTTTGGGTACAGGCTGCGCAAATTGTAAGGCGCTGTACGTAACAGTAGAACAGGCGGTAAGAGATCTAAATTTAGATGCTACGTTAGTTAAAGAGGAAGATATTTTAAAAATCATGGAGTATAATATCCTTAGTTTGCCGGCATTAGTGATTGACGAAAAGATCGTTTCCGCCGGAAGAAAATTATCCTTAGCCGAAGTAAAAGAACTATTGAAACAATAACTTAGAAAAACTGTACCTATGAAACATTTATTTTTGATTGCTATCAGCTTACTCCTGTTTTCTTGTAGCGGGAAACCAAAAACAGAAAACAAACAAGAGGTTTCCGCACAGGGAGATCGTGTAGAAGTAATCTACTTTCATGGAAAACAACGGTGTGTTACCTGCCGTGCGATTGAGCAACTGACGAATGAAGTGTTGGAAGCCACTTTCAAAAATCAAATCGATAAAGGGGCAGTTGTGTATAAGGTTATAGATATTTCAGATCCGCAAAATGAAGCGATCACGGATAAATATGAGGTGACATGGTCGTCTTTGTATATAAACGGCTGGAAGGGAGGAAAAGAAACTGTTAATAACATGACTGAATTTTCTTTTGCCAACGCAAAGGGATCACCGGACATATTCAAAGAAGGTATAAAGAACAAAATAAATGAACTGCTAAAATAACTATTATATGGATTTTCTTCAAAATCTTCTGGATAATAGTAATATCCCGGTAATAACCGCTTTCCTGCTCGGTTTGCTTACAGCCATAAGTCCTTGCCCTTTAGCTACCAATATAACTGCGATAGGCTTTATCAGTAAGGATATAGGCAACCGGAACAAGATTTTTTTAGGAGGATTGCTTTATACCTTGGGGCGTGTTGTGGCTTATACGGTTTTAGGGATCATCCTGATTTCTATATTGAAAGAGGGATCAAGCATGTTTTCCCTACAAAAAGGTATAAGTAAATATGGTGAAATACTAATCGCCCCGGTCTTGATATTTGTAGGAGTATTCATGCTTTTCGGAAATCGTTTGAATTTACCTAAGTTCGGATTTCCGGGAACAAGAAAGGCGGAAAAATTGAAAGGCAATTTAGGCAGCCTTCTACTTGGAGTGCTTTTTGCTCTGGTATTTTGCCCTACCAGCGGACTGTTTTACTTTGGGATGCTTATACCGATGTCGGCAGCAGAACCGGGAGGCTACCTCTTGCCTATTGTCTATGCGGTGGCTACCGGCCTGCCCGTCATTCTGGTAGCTTGGATTTTGGCGTATAGTGTTGCCGGGATAGGCAAATTCTACAACCGCATACAGATATTTCAGAAATGGTTTAACAGAGTGGTAGCTGTTTTATTTATCGCAGTCGGCATTTATTACGCATATATCAATTACTTATAAATTAAATAAAAACAGAATATGAAAAGAATCGAGATTTTTGATCCGGCGATGTGTTGTCCTACCGGATTGTGTGGTCCGAATATCAATCCTGACCTTATGAGGATTGCGGCCGTGCTGGAAACCCTCAAAAGACAGGGGATCGTTGTCGAACGTCATAATTTACGAGACGAGCCGCAGCTTTATGTCAGCAATAAAACGGTTAATGATTATTTGATGAAAGAAGGTGCAGAAGGTTTGCCAATCACCATAGTAGAAGGGGAAATCGTGGTAACAAAAGGGTACCCGACCAATAAGCAGCTGAGCGAGTGGACAGGCATTAAGTTAGACATTATTCCAATTATCAACGAATGAGATTATGAAGAATTTTAATTTATCCGATATACAGTTAACAAAGTATTTGTTTTTTACTGGCAAAGGCGGTGTAGGAAAAACGTCTATCGCATGCGCTACGGCCGTAGGTCTTGCTGATCTTGGCAAAAAGATATTATTGATAAGTACAGATCCAGCCTCTAATTTGCAAGATGTGTTTGGACAGGAACTGAACGGGCATGGTACGAATATCTCCGAAGTACCCGGCCTGACGGTCGTAAATCTTGATCCGGAAAAAGCAGCCGCAGAATACCGGGAAAGCGTAATCTCTCCTTATCGTGGGAAATTGCCGGAAAGTGTGATCCGGAATATGGAAGAACAACTGTCCGGATCTTGCACAGTGGAGATTGCAGCGTTCAATGAGTTTTCGGATTTTATCACTGACAAAACCAAAGAAAAAGAATACGATTATATCATTTTTGATACAGCGCCAACGGGACACACCCTAAGAATGTTACAATTACCGTCCGCTTGGAGTACGTTTATCAGTGAAAGTACACATGGCGCATCTTGCTTAGGCCAGCTATCGGGACTGGAAGAAAAAAAAGACATTTATAAACAGGCTGTAAATACCTTATCCGACGGAAAAGCAACCAGCCTGATACTAGTTGCCCGCCCGGATCTTGCACCATTAAAGGAGGCTGCACGTTCTTCCCACGAGTTGAATTTGCTTGGCATAAAAAACCAGGTACTTGTCATAAACGGGGTGTTACAACAAACCGATGATAACGACAAGGTTTCCAAGCTATTAAGCGAAAAACAAACTTCAGCTTTACAGAACATTCCGGAAGAGTTGATAAATTATCCGGCATATAGTGTTCCATTACGTTCCTACAATTTATCAACTATAGAAAATATCCGGAAAATGTTATCGGGCGATAACATTATTTCGGGAGGTGATTACAAGCCTTTGCAGGGTGAAAAGAATCTGGACGATTTGGTGAACGACCTTTTTTCTTCCGGCAAACGGGTTATTTTTACAATGGGAAAAGGAGGCGTAGGAAAAACAACTGTTGCAACCAATATCGCCCTAAAGCTAAAAGAGCTTGGCGCAAAAGTGCATTTGACAACAACAGACCCAGCCAATCATTTGAATTATGAACTTGTAATAAAAGCTGGGATCGACGTTAGTAAAATAGACGAAGCCGAAGTACTGGAGGCTTATAAAAACGAGGTAAGGGCAAAAGCCAGAGAAAACAAAATGACGGCCGAAGATATGGAATATATCGAGGAAGATTTGCGTTCCCCTTGTACCCAGGAAATAGCTGTATTTAAGGCATTTGCCGATATAGTGGAAAAGGCTGATACGGAAATTGTGGTAATAGACACAGCACCAACCGGACATACTTTGTTATTGTTGGATGCAACGCAAAGTTATCACAAGGAGGTAGAGCGGACGCAAGGAGAAATCAAGGGAGCAGTGGCAAACCTATTGCCACGTCTGCGCAATCCCAAAGAAACGGAGGTTGTCATCGTAACACTTCCGGAAGCAACCCCTGTTTTTGAGGCGGAACGTTTATTGCAAGATTTGCAACGGGCAGGCATCGAGAACAAGTGGTGGGTGATAAACTCCTGTTTATCTCTGGTTGATACCCAAAACCCATTTTTAAAGGCCAAAGCACAAAGTGAGTTGCCATGGATCGACAGAGTAAAGAAATTATCTGACAATAATACTGCGTTAATCGTATGGAGAGCAAAATAAAAAGAGAGTGATTATGAAACAACTTGCTTTTTTAGACCGTTATTTGACGGTATGGATTTTCTCAGCAATGTTTATCGGTGTAGGATTGGGCTACCTATATCCCGGCATCGTGAACTTTTGGAGTCATTTTGAAATCGGAACGACGAATATCCCCTTGGCAATAGGACTTATACTAATGATGTATCCCCCTTTGGCAAAGGTGAAATATGAAGAATTAGGCAAGGTATTCAAAGATAAGAAAATCCTGACCGTATCACTTTTGTTGAATTGGTTGGTAGGGCCGATACTGATGTTCGTTCTCTCAATCGTCTTCCTGCATAATTACCCCGAATATATGTATGGATTGATTATGATAGGTCTTGCACGATGTATCGCCATGGTGCTGGTTTGGAGCGAACTTGCAGGAGGAAGCAACGAATATACGGCCGGACTGGTCGCTTTTAACAGCATCTTTCAAGTCCTTTTCTTTTCTGTATATGCTTATTTCTTCTTATCTGTGTTCCCTGAATGGGTGGGAATGGAAACAACCGACGCCGTTCAACAAATCACGATGTCCGCGATTGCGAAAAGTGTAGGCATTTATTTAGGAATACCGTTTGTTCTTGGATTTCTGACACGTTTAGTCTTGGTTAAGAATAAAGGTATGGATTGGTATTACCAGCAATTTATCCCTAAAATCAGCCCGGTTACATTGTTGGCCTTGCTGTTTACAATCGTGATAATGTTCTCTTACAAGGGAGAATATATCATAAAATTGCCGTATGATGTGATGATAATAGCAGTCCCGTTGGTGTTGTATTTTGGAATCATGTTTTTTGTTTCCTTTTTTATTACCCGAAAAATGGGAACGGATTACCCAAAAGCCGCTTCCGTATCATTTACGGCTACCGGGAATAATTTTGAATTGGCTATTGCCGTTGCAATTGCTGTTTTCGGTATCAGTTCGGGAGAGGCTTTCGCCGCGGTAATCGGACCACTGGTAGAAGTACCTGTATTGATACTATTGGTAAGATATGCGTTAAAGATGCGCCGCAAGTTTGAAGCAAAGAACTAGAAACAAACTGACTAGCAAAGAAAAACATCAAGAACAGTTCTTCTACATGTTTCAGGCCGAGAAACTTCTGTTTCCAGTATAGGAAACGAGAGTTTCCAAGGCAAGAAACTATAGTTCCCAAGGCGGGAAACTACAGTTCCCAAAGTAGGAAACTGAAGTTTCTATATAGAGTTACTATAACTCTCCCGTAAGGATAACTAGAACTTCATATAACTTTGCATAAAGAAATCAAGGGCTTTTCTTTAGTTATATTATGTGTTGCAGATACTTATCTGCAACACATCTGCAACAGGTTCTGCAACTCTCCAACCACTTATTTACTAATACATTACAAGCGTTTTGTTGCAGATGGCAGGTCCTTTGATCTTTTTTAAACTTTATGGAAGAAAATACAACTAGATATATTCATTCTTACTACAATGAGAATAAATCATTTAACGCTTCGCTCATACTAGGATGAGTAAAAATGAAGTCACGCAGGAAAGTATAATCCTGCCCTGTTTTCATTGCAACAGCAACTGTATTAATAACTTCGCTGGAATCAGGTGCAAACAGCATACAGCCCAATATTTTTCCTGTATTCTTATCAATAACAGCTTTCAACAGGCCGTCCGTTTCTCCCAATGTCTTCGCTCTTGGTATCGCCATAACAGGCAATTTCTTGATAATAATATCCAAATTCTGCTTACGAGCCTCCTCTTCGTTCAATCCGATACGTGCTAATGGAGGATCAATAAAAACAGAGTAGCTAACCGGATTGCGATCACTGGTTGTCCGTTCTTTATCTCCAAACAAATCCTCCCGGATAATCCGGTAATCATCCAATGAAATATAAGTGAACTGCAAACCACCTTTCACATCACCAACAGCACGTATATTCGGATGGGTTGTTTGCAGGTATTCATCCACAATAATCGCTCCGCGTGCATCCGTCTCTACTCCGGCAACTTCCAAATTCAAATCTTTCGTGTTCGGCCGGCGTCCTGTAGCCAACAAGACAGCATCAGCTTTAAGTTCCAACACCTCACCTGTTTGTGAATCAGAAAAAACAACGAGTGCACTATCTTCGATATGCTTCACAGATTGTACTTTTGCATTCATTCGAAAAATAATGCCTTTTTTCTCCAATGTTTCTTTTACACTTGCAGCAATATCCCGGTCTTCACGCACAATCAGTTCAGGATAACTCTCGAGTACTGTCACTTGTGAACCGAATGAAGCATACATAGACGCAAATTCCAAACCGATGTAACCGCCACCGATAATGACCAGCCGACGGGGAAGCTCGGTCAATTCCATGATTGAGGTACTTGTATAAACCAATGGATTACCCGCAACTCCCTCAATAGGTGGAATAACTGTCTCTGCTCCCGTATTGATAATAATTTGCTTCGATGTCAGCATTATTTCTTCAGTAGATGTACGGACAGAAACCACATCGGAAGAGACAAAAGAGCCTACACCTGTATAGACTGTTACATTGGGATTATCTGCCAGATTATGGTAATTCTTATTTCTCAATGCACTTGCCACAGCTTCTTTCACAGAAATGGCATTGCGATAGAACTCACTCCTTTCTTCAAATGTAGCATCTTTCATACCGGAAGCAATTTTAGCCTGATGAACCAATGTCTTGGTCGGAATACAACCGATATTAATACACGTTCCTCCATACATTTTATCAGAACGTTCAACAATGGCAACTTTTCGCCCACGCTTTGCAAACTCTGCCGCAAGGGTCTTCCCGCCCTTGCCAAAACCGATAATAATAACATCAAATGCATTCATATTTATATACTTTAAATTGGTTCTAAGTTCACTTATTATGCTCACTACGAATGATATTGCAAAGTTCACAACTTTTGAAGTAATGAACAATAACCATTTTACCGGATAAATTAGCAATTATTCCCATATAAGAATAAAATAACAAATACTCAAAATCGCCGGAACAGATCAGTGATCTGCCCGGCGATTTCCCTATTGAATCGATTTCCACTTACTATCTATCAACGGTTGGGGTGAATATCCAGTTTGACTGGTTTAATCATGTTTTCAGGTTCCAGAATGGTATCCAAATCTTTCTTGGAAAGGATATTATGCTCCAAAACGAGTTCATAAACTCCCTTTCCTGTTTCCAATGCTTCTTTAGCTATCTTGGTAGAATTTTTATAACCAATCACCGGATTCAGGGCTGTCACCACTCCAATGCTGTTGTGCACATCTTTCCGGCATTTTTCTTCATTGGCTGTTATGCCGTCGATGCATAACGTACGCAAGGTATCGAAGCCATTCATCAACAAGTCGGCAGACTCGAAACAGCATTGCGCCATCACCGGCTCCATCGCATTCAGCTCCATTTGAGCGGCTTCGCCACTCATAGCCACACAAAGATCATTTCCTATGACCTTATAAGCTACCTGATTCATTACTTCAGGAATCACCGGGTTCACTTTTCCCGGCATGATGGAAGATCCCGGTTGCATAGCCGGCAGATTGATTTCTCCCAATCCGCAACGCGGACCGGAGGCCAGCAACCGCAAGTCATTACATATCTTATTCATTTTGACAGCTATACGCCTCATCGCTCCCGAATAACCTACCATGCAGGAAGTGTCCGAAGTGGCTCCTACCAAATCATCGGCAAGCTTTATATCCAGTCCCGTAATCTTGCGCAAAGCGGCAATGCACTTCTCCGCATATTCCGGTTCGGCGGTGATTCCGGTTCCGATGGCCGTCGCTCCCATATTGACTGTCAGAAAGTCCTGTGCGGCAAAATCAAGATTCTTCACTTCATGTTCAAGAATGCTCGCAAACCCGTTGAAGGTCTGTCCGAGAGTCATCGGTACGGCATCTTCCAATTGGGTACGTCCCATTTTGATGACATGCGCAAACTCACTTCCTTTCTTCCGGAAAGCCTCGATCAAAACTTCCAAATGCTTAACCAGTTTCAAATGAGTGTAATACAGCCCAATGTGGATAGCGGTGGGATAAGCATCGTTGGTAGATTGCGAACGGTTGACATGATCGTTAGGCGAACAGTATTGATACTCTCCACGCTGATGTCCCATCAGTTCCAAGGCCCGGTTGGCAATCACTTCATTGGCATTCATGTTCGTGGTAGTACCGGCTCCCCCCTGAATCATATCTACGGGGAACTGTTCATGATGCTTTCCCTCAAGTATTTCTTTACAAGCTCTCAAGATAGCATCCGTTTGTTCTTCGGTTAATAAGTCCAGTTCGCGATTGGCGACGGTGGCTCCCATCTTTGTGATAGCCAATGCCTGAATAAACAATGGGTACTCATTTAAATGAAACTTGCTGATGCGAAAGTTTTCGATACCGCGGAGTGTCTGTACTCCGTACAGTGCACTTTCCGGCACTTCACGACTACCTATCAGGTCACTCTCCGTACGAGTTTTTTTTGATAAATTTTGTTCCATATCGGTTGTTTTATAATAATAACAGTTTCGTTAGTTCTTATAATAACCAATGAGTTTAGTTATTGTTTTAATAAATATGCAAAAACTATTCAATAACTTTTTTGTTGTTAATACAAGAAAAAGAAAATACAAAGAAAGAAATCACTTATCTTTGTTTGGAACTTAAAACAGCATTCTATGATATTACAATTAGCATTTGTTCTGACAGCTATTATTATTGGCGCACGCCTAGGAGGTATCGGTCTCGGCGTGATGGGAGGAGTTGGGTTGGCTATACTTACGTTCGTTTTTGGTTTACAACCCACCGCACCTCCTATCGACGTTATGTTAATGATTGCCGCAGTGATTTCGGCCGCCTCCTGTATGCAAGCAGCCGGCGGACTGGACTATATGGTGAAACTGGCAGAACATTTGCTTCGTAAAAATCCTTCACACGTCACCTTGCTTAGCCCGCTGGTGACTTACCTGTTTACTTTTGTAGCCGGAACGGGACACGTTGCCTATTCTGTGTTGCCGGTCATCGCGGAAGTTGCCACCGAAACAAAAATCCGTCCGGAACGTCCGTTGGGTATTGCCGTCATTGCGTCCCAACAAGCCATTACAGCCAGCCCGATTTCTGCCGCCACCGTAGCACTTCTCGGGCTCTTAGCCGGATTCGATATTACCCTGTTCGACATTCTCAAGATTACGATTCCCGCTACCATTGTCGGAGTCTTGGTTGGGGCTTTATTCTCTATGAAAGTCGGTAAAGAATTGGTGGAAGACCCCGAATATCAGAAACGCCTCAAAGAAGGACTATTCAACAATAAAAAGGTGGAGATTAAAGATGTGAAGAACAAACGTTCCGCTATGATTTCCGTCCTTATCTTTATATTGGCAACTGCGTTTATCGTACTCTTCGGCTCTTTTGAAGGAATGCGCCCCAGTTTCCTGATCGACGGAGAAATCGTTACATTAGGAATGTCTTCTATCATTGAAATCGTAATGTTATCGGCTGCCGCCATCATCCTGCTAGTGACCAAGACCGACGGAATCAAAGCAACGCAAGGCTCCGTATTTCCGGCAGGTATGCAAGCGGTGATTGCCATCTTCGGCATTGCCTGGATGGGAGATACCTTCCTCCAGGGAAATATGGGACAGCTGACTCTTTCTATTGAAGGGATCGTACAACAAATGCCGTGGCTGTTTGGTGTCGCGCTGTTTGTGATGTCTATTCTGCTGTACAGCCAAGCTGCCACCGTTCGGGCACTCGTACCTCTGGGTATTGCGTTGGGAATTTCTCCTTATATGCTGATAGCCTTGTTCCCGGCAGTGAACGGATATTTCTTTATTCCGAATTATCCTACCGTAGTGGCCGCCATTAATTTCGACCGTACCGGGACAACAAAAATCGGTAGATACGTGTTGAATCATTCGTTCATGATGCCCGGCCTGATATCGACGATTGTTGCCATTGCCCTGGGATTGCTCTTTATACAAATATTTTAATATACATATATTATTAACCTAAACATCATTCAGTTATGAAACAATTCAAAAGCTTTGGACTGGTAGTAGTCACACTACTATTTTCTGTAACAATGGCATTTGCCGCAAAACCGAACATTCATATCCTTGCCACCGGAGGAACGATTGCAGGCACAGGAAGTTCAGCTACCGGAACCAGCTACACAGCAGGACAAGTTGCTATCGGCGCACTGCTCGATGCTGTACCCGAAATTAAGGACATCGCCAACGTGACCGGAGAACAGATTGTCAAAATCGGTTCGCAGGACATGAACGACCAAGTTTGGCTGACACTTGCCAAAAAAATAAATGAACTATTGAAACGCCCGGACATTGACGGCATCGTGATTACTCACGGAACCGATACAATGGAAGAAACTGCCTACTTCTTGAACCTGACCGTTAAAAGTGATAAACCGGTGGTACTGGTAGGTGCCATGCGTCCGTCTACTGCTCTAAGTGCCGACGGCCCGTTGAATCTCTACAACGCCGTAGTTACCGCCGCCGCAAAAGAATCCAAAGACAAAGGTGTACTGGTTGCCATGAACGGACTGATCCTGGGAGCACAGAGTACAGTTAAAATGAACACGGTCGACGTGCAAACTTTCCAAGCTCCCAACTCCGGCGCACTGGGTTATGTGTTGAACGGAAAAGTATTCTATAACCAGGTAACCCTTAAAAAACATACCACCCAATCCGTTTTCGACGTTACTCATCTGAACGCACTTCCTAAAGTAGGTATCGTATACAGCTATTCTAACATTGAAGCAGATATGGTAGCTCCCATGCTCAACAACGGCTATAAAGGTATTATCCACGCAGGAGTAGGAAATGGAAATATCCATCAGAATATCTTCCCGGTACTGACAGACGCTCGCCAAAAAGGAATTCTTGTAGTTCGTTCTTCCCGTGTCCCGACAGGTCCTACCACTCTGGATGCAGAGGTAGACGACGCTAAGTATCAATTTGTGGCTTCACAGGAACTGAATCCGCAGAAATCACGTGTTTTGTTAATGCTTGCACTAACCAAAACGACTGACTGGAAACAAATTCAGCAATATTTTAACGAATACTAAAAGCCTGACTTGCTTATGAAAAAATGGATATTTATGTTGCTCCTGGCGGGCAGCATACAGGGAGTATATGCTCAAAAAACGGAAAAGAAGGATAAATTCAACCCGAACACTCCCCTGTTTGAAGAACTGACGGACGTGAAAAAGAAGACAGATAAGTTCAATCTTTATCTGAATATGCAAGGAAGCTTTGACGCTCATTTCCAAAATGGTTTTCAGGAGGGTGACTTCAATATGCACCAGCTCCGTATCGAAGCCAAAGGAAATATCAACAACTGGCTTTCTTACCGCTATCGCCAGCGCCTCAACCGCTCGAACGACGCAAACGGCATGATTGATAATCTGCCGACTTCCATCGACTATGCCGGAATCGGCATCAAACTGAATGACCAGTTCAGCCTCTTCGCAGGAAAGCAATGTGCCGCATACGGTGGTATCGAGTTCGACCTCAACCCGATCGACATCTATCAGTACAGCGATATGATCGACTATATGAGTAACTTTATGACCGGACTGAATGTAGGTTATAACATTACTCCCGAACAGCAACTTAACCTGCAAATACTGAACAGCCGCAACAGTTCGTTCGACAGCACTTACGGAATCACGGAAGATGCCGAAGGAGATCTTCCCGATCTGAAATCCGGCAAAATGCCGCTGGTTTATACTTTGAACTGGAATGGTAATTTCAATAACGTATTCAAGACCCGTTGGTCGGCTTCTGTCATGAACGAGGCCAAAAGTCACAATATGTATTATTATGCTTTAGGTAACGAGTTGAATCTCGGTAAATGGAATGCTTTCGTCGATTTCATGTATTCAAAAGAGGATATTGACCGCAAAGGTATTATTACCAGTATCGTAGGCCGTCCGGGCGGACACAATGCCTTCGACGCAAATTACCTTTCCGTGGTAGCCAAATGCAATTATCGCTTTCTGCCGAAATGGAATGTTTTTGTAAAGGGTATGTATGAGACGGCTTCCGTGAGCAAGGCATCCGAAGGAATAGAGAAAGGGAATTACCGTACTTCCTGGGGATATCTGACCGGTATCGAATATTATCCGATGGAAACCAACCTGCATTTCTTTGTGACGTATGTAGGACGTTCGTATGATTTCACCTCCCGCGCCAAAGTGCTGGGGCAGGAGAATTACAGTACCAACCGGATTTCCGTAGGATTCATCTGGCAGATGCCTGTATTCTAAAAAAACAACATCATCATTATATCACAAAAATACCCGATAGCCTTCTTGCAAAGGTTATCGGGTATTCTTATATGTTCGGTCTTTTTAAATCAATACTCTTCCTCATTAAAGAAGAAATCCTCCTTACTAGGATAATCCGGCCAAATATCTTCGATACTCTCATAGATTTCGCCCTCATCTTCCATCTCTTGGAGGTTCTCAATAACTTCAAGAGGAGCACCCGAACGCATGGCATAATCAATCAATTCATCCTTGGTTGCCGGCCAGGGAGCATCTTCAAGTTTTGATGCTAGTTCCAATGTCCAATACATAATCTTGAGTATTTTAAATGAATACTAAATTTGTCTCGTTTTCTATTTTTCGGCAAAAGTATAATAAAATCTATCATTTCCAACTATTATCCCAAAATATTTCATTATTTTGTTCATCAAAATTAATTTTTCGGGATAATACAAACAAATAATCTGATAATCTGTTGACAAATGCTAATACTTCGGGAGATATTGTACAAGTTTCGGACAAAGCCAGAATGCGTCTTTCAGCTCTCCGGCAAATAGTACGACAAACATGGCAAACGGCTGCTCCACGACTTCCGCCGGGAATGATGAAAGCACAAAGTTCGGGCAATTGCTCGTCCAGCTTATCAATCTCCCTCTCGATACTTTCCACGTGTTCGGAGGTAATGATACTGGCCGGTTTCAGTTGTGTTTTCTCCAGGTCAGTGGCCAGGTGTGAACCGATGGCGAATAACTTATGCTGAATACCCAAGATAAAATTTCGGTCGGACTCCTCTTGCAGATATGTGTGCAGCCATCCCAGGTGAGAATTTAATTCATCCACCGTTCCGTAAGCTTCCAGACGGATATGAGTCTTTGGAACACGACTTCCGCCGACAAGACTGGTAGTTCCTTTGTCTCCGGTCTTTGTATATACAAGGCTCTTTTTCATAATTTTCTTTTTTACTATTATTATAAGGTAAACGTACAAAGGTTCTTAGAAGTTGATGATATACTGCTGTTTTATCTTCGTTTTATCAAAAAATAGTAAACCGACGTCATACAGGTCGAAGGTTATGCCAACCCTTTCGTCAGCCTGCCACTTTTTCCAAAGCGCTTTCATCTCTTTGGAATAGCAGATTCCATGAATAACAAATACACTTTTAAGGGTAGTACGGCATACGCAAATCCGAAAGACCTCTTCCAGTAAGTCCGGATTACGGTAATCGTTCAGATACAGAAAATCGACTGAAGTATCCGCATCCAGAAACAGTTCCGACAAGTCGGAAGCAAAGAGATAGGAAGCTGATGGTTTAGCGGACTGCAGATACAGGGCTGTCGCGGTAGGACGCCCAACCTCAATAATCGTATCAGGCTGCACTCTATTTACCAACCGGAACAAAAAACGGTTTACCTTTTGAGAACCTTTGGTCCACCCACGCTCTCTCATCATCTTTTTTTGTTCCTCTTTCAAGGAAGAATAAGCATAATATGGCATCTTTTCATAAATCACATCGGTAATCAGACTGAAAGCAAATGGGGAATGGACACCATATCCGCAACGATGACGGAAGCGGGAAAGCCAGATAAAAGGTCTTTTTATACAGAGTAGAAGATTCATAAAATAATCGTTCATTTTTTATTCTCTTCGCAAAGATATATTTTTTTATTGAAAAAGGGTTGGTTCTTTGCAGGAACCAACCCTTATTCATTTATTCCAAGTTACTACTGCAGTCTGAATGACACAGGTACAGTATATTTCACTCGAACTTTCTTACCATTTTGCACTCCGGGAGTCCATTTCGGCATAGAACTTATCACGCGGATAGCTTCTTTATCCAAATAAGGATCAACCCCTCGTACCACTTCAGGATTAGAAATCGTTCCGTCTCTATCTACTACAAACTGAACAATGACTTTTCCTTGTGAGCCTGTTTCTTGCGAAATCGTCGGATATTTGATATTGCTACCTAAATATTTCATTAAAGCAGCTGTACCTCCAGGAAACTCCGGCATGACTTCAACACTTACGTGAATAATGTCTTCAACTACCGTTTCTGTTTCTACCACTGGTGGTATCCAAATAACGTCATGAACTGCATTCATATCCTCTGACACTGTAGAAACGTTATCCGTCACCTCCATATTGTTTTCCACTATTTCGAACAATTCTGTTACCTTAGTTTCGGGAGGAGGAGGCGGTTCCAGTTTCTCTTCAGGGAATGTGATCGGAACTAGCTCTGTTACAAAGATGGATTCATCATCTGGTGATAGTGCCGCAACTCTGACATCATGTTGTGTCCATTCGAACGAAACGAACATGAAGGCTAGCGCAACAACCAAACCCATCAACAACCAAGAACCCCGTTGATTCTCAATTGCAGCCTTTTTTGATTTCTTGGCTTCCATAAAAAATGTGTTTAAGTAATTAATAATAGAAAATATATAGTATATATACTACTTTTCGTTTTTCCTCTTAAGCATTACTTAAAGTGCTCTCTTGCTGCAATAAATATAATCTTTTTATGGATAGGTTGTTACGACGTCTCTTGTTTATTTTATTCTTTTCTCTTCTTTTGAATAAAATTTATGAATAATTCGTTCGGAGTCCACATGGTTCGGACGGATTGCCTTACGATATTCTTTCATATCTTCAAATGTTGAACTTAGGAAAACATCTGGTAAAGGAACATAGATCAACTTATCTATTCTTCCTGTACGAAGCACAGCCGGATCAATTTTGTCAGAATTACATTTATGCACCTATAATAACAGGATTCTCTTTACTCACCACCGGTCTGAAGATTTTAGCTACATTCTCTGAAATATAAGTCCAGAAAATTTTTAATCCCTCTTTTATTCGGGAGATGATATGTAAACCGGAAAAATACTCTATAACCTTATCATAAGCATCACCCAATCCATTTCAATAAGTCAAACGCAGTCTCCCATGAAATCAAGCCGCTTTTAGCTTAAGCCACTACTTTACTACGTTCCATGCCTGCAGCTACACTCATCCCCAAAAGTTCTGCATCAATTTCTCCTGTATTTCATAGACATTTTCTATGAATCTTGTTTTAAGCAACTTCTATTTACAATTTCACATTATCCATTGCCTAATAAATTTTCGTTCCACTTAAGTTGAAAAATAGACTCATTTAAATGAAACCTATATTCAACTTTAGTAGAACGAAAACGGTAATGTAGATTAAATGAACAATTTATGAAAGAACAGAAAATAAATATAGCTTCATCACAGATTATCTTTTATAGTTCTCTGCATGAAAGGTTTAGCTTAAACTAACAGTACTTATTTTGCTCTTTTCTTTTTATCAGCGTTATCCTTCTTACGCATATCCTGATACTTCTTATATTGCTCATCAGTCAGAATGCTTTTTATTTTAGCATTTACTTCCTTCTTTTTCTTCTGCATTTCTTCTTTCGAAGGTTTTTCATTCGATTTATTTTTTGCAGGTCTCATTTCTTCCATTGCTGCTTTAAAATCTTTAGCCTGCTTTTCATTCAATCCAAGATCGGTAACCATCTGCTCTATACGTTTCTCTCTATCAGCTTTTCCTTTCTGACGATTTTGAGCCATACATACAGTTGAGCCAATCAACAACGCAACTGCTAAACTTAAAATTTGCTTTCTCATAATTTTAATTCTCATATTAAGTTAGTTATGAATGTTAGACCTCACAAATAAGTGAAAGTTAATTCTAACTTGAAATGAAATATGACTTTTTCACATTATTAATAAATAATGTGAACAGTAGTTGAATTCATCCTTTTCTCACGGTTTTGAACCCAATATAGGTTGTTCAGGATAGATTTCGGAAACGTGGTGGGAAATCAGAAAAAGACGGTTGATTTTTTTAGATTCCCCGTTATCTTTCATAGAAAGATGTGGGCAAAGTGTGAGGGATGTATTAGAATTACTAATGACTCAGATTCAACTGCTGATTCGCATTAATAAGAAGTTATTCAAGAAAACAGCGATAGCATATAAGAATAATGACGGAATCATTATTATATATCATCACTATTTATGTCGGATAGTGTCACTATTTTATAGCAGATAATCAGAAGAAATTTCGTTATGTTCTCCTTTCATCTATAATACTACCTAAACGAAAATCTTACAATTAACAGTTTTGAGGAATCTGTCACAGAATCAAAGGTTTAAAGATATAGAAAAAAGCGTGGCACATTTGATTACGGAGCACACTTTCTCTATCCTTGTAAGATATAATGCACAAAGAAAATGAAATTTATATAAATAAGAAGGCAATAATCGCAATGCTGCTCATCATAATAAGTATGGTAGCTCAAGCACAACAGATTAAAGTGGAATATGAAAACAAAGTAAATTCTCTTCCTGAACTAATGCAACAATATTTTCAAATGCAAGGTGTGCAGCATTTACATCTGACTATTAAAGGAGATTTCAATAGTAAACGTGCCTAAATAAAGAAAATATCATGTAACAAGGGAGTTTCCACAGCATGTGAACTTCTCCCCAACTTCATCCATTTCATATTAGTTGACAGCATCGAGCCCTTTTTTTTACGTTGATCCATGAAAGTTTCAGTAATGTTTCAGCCCAAAACAAATAAAACCTTCATAAAAGCTTTTAATCAGCTATCTATGAAGGTTTCCTTGTACCCAGACCCGGGGTCGAACCGGGATGGAAGTGAATCCACTGGTGTTTGAGACCAGCGCGTCTACCGATTCCGCCATCTGGGCGCATACTTGATTTCTCAATTGCGGTGCAAAGATACGACATTATTTTGATTCTACAATAGTTTGGCAAAAAAAAGGAGAAAAAAATAATAAAACATATCTTAAACACTTCTCTATTCAGAGAATAAACCGTACATTAGCAGAAACTTTAAAATAGAGTCACTATCATGACAAACCAGGATAATTATTGCGTGATTATGGGTGGCGGCATTGGAAGCCGCTTCTGGCCGTTTAGCCGCAAAACATTGCCCAAACAATTTCTAGATTTCTTCGGAACGGGTCGTTCACTTTTGCAACAGACTTTTGACCGGTTCCAAAAGGTTATCCCAACAGAAAATATTCTTATCGTTACCAATGCAATGTATGCGGACTTAGTGAAGGAACAATTGCCCGAAGTCAACGAAGAACAGATTCTGCTGGAGCCCGCAAGACGAAATACCGCTCCATGTATAGCATGGGCCTCTTACCACATCCGAGCACTGAACCCGAACGCCAATATCGTAGTCGCTCCTTCAGACCATTTAATTTTAAAAGAAGATGAGTTTCTTGCCGCTATTGAGAAAGGACTTGATTTTGTTTCACGCTCAGAAAAGTTACTGACATTAGGAATTAAACCCAATCGCCCGGAAACAGGGTACGGATATATACAAATAGACGAACCCGCAGGAGGAAGCTTCTATAAAGTAAAAACATTCACTGAAAAACCGGAACTGGAATTAGCTAAAGTATTCGTAGAGAGTGGAGAATTTTACTGGAATTCCGGCCTGTTTATGTGGAATGTAAATACAATTATCAAAGCAAGTGAAGATTTACTACCTGAATTAGCTTCCAAACTGGCACCGGGAAAAGATATTTATGCCACCGATAAGGAGAAAGCATTTATCGAAGAGAACTTCCCAGCATGTCCTAATGTATCCATCGACTTCGGCATTATGGAGAAAGCGGATAATGTGTATGTATCGTTAGGAGATTTTGGCTGGTCCGATCTTGGAACCTGGGGATCACTTTATGATTTATCGGAAAGAGACCCGGAAGGCAATGTTACTCTGAAGTGCCATTCACTTATATATAATAGTAAAGACAATATGGTAGTACTTCCGAAAGGCAAACTGGCCGTTATCGATGGACTGGAAGGATTTCTGATAGCTGAATCGGAGAACGTTCTTTTGATTTGCCGCAAAGATGAAGAACATGCCATCCGTAAATATGTAAACGATGCCCAAATGCAACTGGGTGATGATTTCATTTAATAATACGCAACCTGACGCCGGAGCAAAAACCGGATAAGATCATACAAATAGCGAACGGTGAACAAACTGCATAATTAATTGCAGAGAGTTCACCGTTCACTGTTTATAATCGAAAAACTTTGTGTGTCTTTAAATAATCATGAGTTTCTAAATAATCTCTATTCCCTGCTCTTTGCAAAGTTGCAGTCCCAGATCTTTCAATTTAAACTTCTGAATCTTTCCACTACCTGTCATCGGGAATTCATTCACAAAGAAGATATATTTCGGAATCTTATAACGAGATATTTTATTTCTGCAGAAATCACGTACATCGGCTTCCTGCATTTGTACTCCTTCCTGCAAAATAATAAATGCTCCGACTGCCTCACCATACTTTTTAGAAGGAATACCTGCCACCTGAACATCTTTTACTCCATCAAGCTTATAAAGAAACTCTTCTATTTCGCGCGGATAAATATTCTCACCACCACGAATAATCATATCCTTGATACGTCCGGTAATCCGGTAATTTCCATCTTCATCCTTGATACCCAAGTCGCCGGAATGCAAAAAGTTGTTTTCATCAAGTACTTCCGCCGTTGCTTCCGGATTCTTATAATATCCTTTCATGGTATTATAACCACGGTTACACATTTCACCTTGTACACCAACCGGACATTCTTCACCTGTTTCAGGATCAATCACCTTCACCTCCGTAAATTCAAAATCACGTCCTACCGTATTACAACGTACATCAAACGGATCATCAATACGAGAAGCTGTCATACCCGGAGCTGCCTCTGTCAATCCATATACACTGGTCACCTTCATATACATCTTCTCTTCTACCTGCTTCATCAGTTCGATAGGACACAGCGAACCCGCCATAATACCTGTACGAAGACAAGACATATCAAAGAGATCGAACATCGGATGATGCAACTCGGCAATAAACATAGTCGGCACACCATAAAGAGCCGTACAACGTTCTTTATGAATAGAAGCCAGCACAACCAACGGGTCGAAACGCTCCACCATCACTTGTGTGCAACCATGAGTCAAACAGTTCATGGTAGCCAATACTACCCCAAAGCAATGGAACAGCGGAACACAACAACAAAGCTTGTCATCTGCCGTGAACTTCATGTGTTCACCGGTCAGGAATCCATTATTAGCAATATTATAATGTGTCAGCATCACCCCTTTCGGAAAACCGGTAGTGCCCGACGTATATTGCATATTTACCACATCATGACAATCAACCTTGCTTTTGAGTTCGCTCAAACGGTCATCTTCCACATTATTTCCCAACAACAGAATCTCCGCCGTATTATACATACCACGATGCTTTTCCTGACCTACATACACTACATTGCGCATATATGGAAAACGTTCACTCTTCAAATGTCCGCGCTCACAGGTTTTCAATTCAGGAAGCATCGTATAAGTCATTTGTACAAAGTCGCTATCCTTTTCTCCATTCACTATACAAAGCGTATGCATATCCGAGTTCTGACAAAGATACTCTAATTCCGATTGCTTATAATTCGTATTTACTGTAACATATACTGCACCAATTTTCGCGCAAGCATACAATAATGTCAACCAATCAGGAACATTAGCAGCCCAGATACCCACATGGGTACCTCGTTCCACACCAATGGCGATCAGACCTTTCGCCATATCATCTACACGCTGGTTAAACTGGCTCCAGGTAAAACGGAGATTACGGTCGGAATATACAATATATTCCTTATCGGGAGTCTCTTCAGCCCAGTGCTCCAGCCACTGTCCCAAAGTACGATCAAATAATTGCATGTAATTATACTTAAATCTTGTTTCCTACTATTTCAATCAAATCGGTGTGTAAATTACTGCCAGTATTTTTGCAGCCTGTCCCTCATAAGCATGTACATGATGAGGAACAATGGAATCATAATAAATACTATCACCTTCTTCCAGCAGATAGGTGTTCTTGCCATAGCTGATTTCCATGACACCTTCCATAACCATGATAAACTCCTCTCCTTCATGAGAAGAAAGCACGAAGTCAGTATCTTCCGTCGGCATCACATCAATAATAAACGGTTCCATGTGACGGTCCGCCTTCGACTTGGACAACGAATGATATTCCATATGTTTGCGAGAGTGAATCGCATTATTGGAAAAACTGATCGCATCCTTGGCTTCTTTCTTGCGGCATACTACCGGTCCCACTTCATCCTGATCATCAAGGAAAGTACCCAGACGTACTCCCAACACACGCGCAATCTTAATCAGCGGTGCGAGAGAAGGTATATCAATGTTATTCTCAATACGTTCAACCTGTTCGATAGCCAAACCTGAACGTTGCGCCAACTCTTCTATGGTTATTGATTTATCTTCGCGGAGGGCTTTAATTTTCTCGCCAACAATCTTACTTGTATCCATTTTGAAAGCATTTTAGTTATCAAAGGTGATAAATTATAATAATTAAGCTGCAAAAATAGCAAAATCTTTAGATGAATACAATTATAACCGAAGAAAATACGATTGTCAGGAAGAAAAAGAAGAAACTAAAAAAAAGCCGCTCCTCGATAATGAGGAACGGCTTTAAATCTTTTCGCGACAAGTAGATTACTTACGCAAACCGAGCTCTTTAACAATAGCACGATATCTTTCGATATCTCTTGCTTTCAGGTAGTCGAGTAAACGACGACGCTTACCTACCAACATTGTTAACGCTCTTTCAGTACTATAATCTTTTCTGTTGAGCTTCATGTGCTCAGTCAGGTGAGAAATACGGTAGGAAAACAATGCCACTTGGGCCTCAGCTGAGCCGGTGTCAGTGTTAGACTTTCCGTACTTTCCGAAGATTTCTTGCTTTTTAGCAGCGTCTAAATACATAATTCTTAGAATTTTAATTGATAAATTATTCTTTTGAGCGTGCAAAGATAGGCATTATCTTTATATCACACAACGATTTACAAGAAAAAATTGCTATCATTACGCATATTTCTAATCCTATTTTCGTACCTTTGCAGCCAAATAATAGGTATTATATGCAAAATATTCGAAACATTGCAATCATTGCCCATGTTGACCATGGGAAAACAACGCTGGTTGACAAGATGCTATTGGCCGGAAATTTATTCCGCAGCAACCAAAATAGTGGTGAACTTATCTTGGATAACAACGATTTGGAACGCGAACGTGGTATAACGATTCTTTCCAAAAACGTATCCATCAATTACAACGGTACAAAAATTAATATTATTGATACTCCGGGACACAGCGACTTCGGTGGTGAGGTAGAACGTGTATTGAATATGGCCGATGGCTGTATTCTGTTGGTAGATGCCTTCGAAGGTCCGATGCCCCAGACTCGTTTCGTACTGCAAAAGGCGCTCGAAATTGGTCTGAAGCCCATTGTGGTAGTTAATAAGGTAGATAAACCTAATTGCCGCCCGGAAGAAGTTTACGAGATGGTTTTCGACTTGATGTTCAGCTTGAACGCAACGGAAGATCAGCTGGACTTCCCCGTGATTTACGGTTCCGCCAAGAACAACTGGATGAGTACCGACTGGCAGCAACAAACTGACAGCATCACTCCGTTACTGGATTGTATCGTCGAAAACATTCCGGCACCGCAACAATTGGAAGGTACTCCCCAGATGTTGATTACTTCTTTGGATTATTCTTCATATACCGGCCGTATCGCCGTAGGTCGCGTACATCGTGGTACATTAAAAGAAGGTATGAATATAACGCTTGCGAAACGTAACGGTGATATGTTCAAGAGCAAAATTAAGGAACTCCATGTTTTCGAAGGTTTAGGCCGCGTGAAAACAAATGAGGTTTCTTCCGGTGACATCTGCGCACTGGTAGGTATCGACGGATTCGAGATTGGAGATACAGTGTGTGATTTCGACAATCCGGAAGCATTGCCACCAATCGCAATTGACGAACCGACCATGAGTATGTTGTTTGCTATCAACGATTCTCCTTTCTTCGGTAAGGATGGTAAGTTTGTGACTTCACGTCATATCCACGATCGTTTGATGAAGGAACTCGACAAGAACCTGGCTCTCCGCGTAAGAAAGAGTGAAGAAGACGGTAAATGGATTGTTTCCGGCCGTGGCGTACTCCACCTTTCTGTGTTAATTGAAACAATGCGCCGCGAGGGATATGAATTGCAGGTAGGTCAGCCGCAGGTTATCTTCAGAGAAATCGACGGTGTGAAATGCGAACCGATTGAAGAGTTGACCATCAACGTACCGGAAGAATATTCCAGCAAGATTATTGATATGGTTACCCGCCGTAAAGGTGAAATGGTAAAGATGGAAAATACAGGCGAACGCATCAATCTTGAATTCAATATGCCTTCACGCGGTATCATCGGTTTGCGTACCAACGTACTGACAGCTTCTGCCGGCGAAGCCATTATGGCGCACCGTTTCAAAGAATATCAGCCACACAAAGGAGAAATAGAACGCCGTACCAATGGTTCTATGATTGCTATGGAAAGCGGAACAGCTTTTGCTTATGCCATCGACAAATTGCAGGATCGCGGTAAGTTCTTTATTTTCCCGCAGGACGAAGTTTATGCAGGACAAGTAGTAGGCGAGCACTCTCATGACAACGACCTGGTTATCAACGTAACCAAATCGAAAAAATTGACGAATATGCGTGCTTCCGGTTCGGATGACAAGGTACGCCTGATTCCGCCTATCCAGTTCTCACTTGAAGAAGCGCTGGAATATATTAAGGAAGATGAATATGTAGAAGTTACTCCAAAGGCAATGCGTATGCGTAAAGTGATTTTGGACGAAATCGAACGTAAACGTGCCAACAAGAACTAACCATTCTTTCATTATATTATAGTAGAAATCCCGGTGAAACGCTGTGTTTTACCGGGATTCTATTTTTTCTGCAAATATGGCACGCATTACTAATACAACAGCACCCTACCACACCCGCCAGACAAATCAACAGGATAGGATGAAGATTCCATTTCCATGTAACCCAAAAGGTTGCCGCAAAAATACCAATACTTTTATAGTCCATAAAATATTCTCTATTCATCATAAGCAATGCAGCCGAAGCAATCAGAGCAACCGACATAGGAAGCAGTCCGGACGTAGCCGCCTTTAAAAGTAAATAGTCTCGTTTTGACAAATATAGGAAAAAACTAAACAGACAGTATTCCTTTTCATAGAAAGACACAATATAGCAATAAAAAAGGCGGTTCGAAATCGAACCGCCTTCCATATTATATCTGATTCTCCAATTAGAGTTTCGGACCAGCTGCAACCAAAGCTTTACCAGCTTCGTTACCAGTAAATTTAGCGAAGTTCTTGATGAAACGTCCAGCCAAATCTTTTGCTTTTTCTTCCCATTTGCAAGCACATTCGTAAGTGTCGCGTGGGTCAAGGATCTTCGGATCAACACCCGGAAGTTCTGTAGGAACAACAAAGTCGAAGAAAGGAATAACCTTAGTAGGAGCTTTGTCAATAGAACCATCAAGAATAGCGTCGATGATACCACGAGTATCTTTGATAGAGATACGTTTGCCGGAACCATTCCAACCAGTGTTAACCAAGTATGCTTTAGCACCAGTCATTTCCATCTTCTTAACCAGTTCTTCTGCATATTTAGTTGGGTGCAATGACAAGAAAGCAGCACCGAAGCAAGCAGAGAATGTCGGAGTCGGTTCAGTGATACCACGTTCTGTACCAGCCAATTTAGCAGTAAATCCAGACAAGAAATAGTACTGAGCTTGTTCAGGGTTCAGGATAGATACTGGAGGCAATACACCGAATGCATCAGCTGACAAGAAGATAACTTGTTTAGCGTGAGGACCTTTAGACACCGGTTTAACGATATTTTCGATGTGGTAGATAGGATAAGAAACGCGAGTGTTTTCAGTCACGCTCTTATCTGTGAAATCGATCTTGCCGTTAGCGTCAACTGTTACGTTTTCAAGCAAAGCGTCACGTGTGATAGCATTGTAGATATCCGGTTCGCTTTCTTTATCCAGGTTGATAACCTTAGCGTAGCAACCACCTTCGTAGTTGAATACACCTTCGTTATCCCATCCGTGTTCGTCGTCACCGATCAACTTACGTTTCGGGTCAGTAGACAAAGTAGTCTTACCTGTACCGGACAGACCAAAGAAGATAGCCGAGCTAGTTCCTTCCATATCCGTGTTAGCAGAGCAGTGCATAGAAGCGATACCACGAAGCGGGTTCATGTAGTTCATGATAGAGAACATACCTTTCTTCATTTCACCACCGTACCAAGTATTCAGGATTACTTGTTCTTTAGTCTTCAGGTTGAATACTGTAGCAGTTTCAGAGTTCAAGCCCAGTTCTTTGTAGTTGTCAACTTTTGCTTTAGAAGCGTTGAAACATACGAAATCAGGTTCTCCGTAGTTAGCAAGTTCTTCAGCAGTCGGGCGGATGAACATGTTAGTTACGAAGTGAGCCTGCCAAGCTACTTCCATGATGAAACGTACTTTCATACGAGTAGCTTCGTTAGCACCACAGAAAGTATCAACAACGAACAAACGTTTGCCGGAAAGTTGTTTTACAGCTTTAGCTTTCAAATCAGCCCAAGCTTCTTCAGTACATGGTTTGTTGTCGTTTTTGTAATCTTCAGAAGTCCACCATACAGAATCAGCAGAAGCTTCATTCTTAACGAAGAATTTATCTTTAGGAGAACGACCGGTATAGATACCTGTCATCACGTTCACAGCGCCTAATTCAGTTACTTGACCTTTTTCAAAGCCTTCCAGACTCGGTTTTGTTTCTTCAGCGAACAAAACATCATAAGACGGATTGTGCAAAATCTCGGTCACACCTGTGATGCCGTACTTGCTTAAATCTAAATTTGCCATTTTCTTTGAATTAATTAAAATTGGTATTTTGTTTTCTATCTCTTTTCACCTTAACATAGGGGAGCCTAGAATACCCCCTTGTAAATCCGGCTACAAAAGTAATACTTTCTTTGGAAAGGAAGAAGGTATTAGAGAAATTTTTCCCTAATTGAAACTCTTTTATAAATTCCTAACAATATCTGCAAACTGAATATTGCAATTTGAAAGATTATCGTTTACTTTGCAAGCCAGTATGCTGACAATACTGTGAAAATGAGATTAAAATCTGATTAAAAAATAATATGAAAGTAATTGATTTTGGCCAAACTAATTCGATTCTAAACCAGTACATATCCGAAATTAGAAATGTAGAAGTTCAGAACGACCGCCTGCGTTTCCGCCGTAACATCGAACGGATCGGAGAAATCATGGCTTATGAAATGAGTAAAGAGTTTAAATACTCGGTAAAGAACATCCAGACACCACTGGGAATCGCTCCGGTCAGTACGCCGGACAATAATCTAGTAATCAGCACTATTCTGCGTGCAGGTTTGCCTTTCCATCAAGGTTTCCTTAGTTATTTCGACGGGGCGGAGAATGCGTTTGTTTCCGCTTATCGCAAATATAAAGATACGCTAAAATTCGATATACACATAGAATATATCGCTTCTCCCCGCATTGATGACAAAACGCTGATTATCACCGACCCTATGTTGGCAACTGGGGGTAGTATGGAACTTAGTTACCAGGCAATGCTGACGAAAGGACACCCTGCCGAAATTCATGTTGCTTCGATTATCGCCAGCCAAAAGGCTATCGATCATATAAAGAATGTATTTCCTGAAGACAAGACAACAATCTGGTGCGCAGCCATCGACCCCGAACTCAACGAACATTCTTACATTGTTCCGGGACTGGGCGATGCAGGCGATCTTGCCTACGGTGAAAAAGAATAAATGTTTAAAGATTCTTCCGATATTGCTGCGGTGAAACCCCAACCTGCTTCTTAAAGAACGTACCGAAATAAGAGGCATTGGGGAAGCCGAAGGCATTTGAAATCTCCTGAATATCCTTCTGCGTATTTTTAAGTAACGAAATACTCTTACGAATGATAGCTTTGAATACAAGTTCCTGCACGGTATATCCGCAGATACTTTTAGAAACGGCAGAAAGATATTTAGGAGACAAACACAATTTATCCGCATAAAACTCAACGCTGCGTTCCTGCATATAATATTTTTCGATCAACTGGATCAGATGAATAAAGACTTCGTTTTTGCGTCCTCCCACTTCCCGCCCGCCATTAACGAGTTTGCGATTATAAATGGAACAAATCCTGTACGTCAATGCAAGTAGAAGTAATTTCTGCTCATAAAGTTTAAATGAATTTTCTTCCGACTGTAACACATTGTCCAATAAAGACATATACTTTACTATCTCTTCTTCCTCACCAGTAGCCCATACACAAGAAGGTTCTTCGGGAGTAAGGCGAGAATACATATACATGGAAACAACCAGATTCCCCATAATATCCCGGATAGGTTCTATCTGATAGATCAAAATCTGCACCTTCATGTCTTCCGACTCTTGCAAAACCTGAAACTCGCCATCTTCGGGAATAAACAAACTTTCGCCCGCTTCAGCGGAATGCTTTTTCTGATTAAGCGAAAACTGGAAATTACCTTGGTGGCAAATAATCAGCCCCAGTCCTTTCATTTGAAAAGGTTTCTTCAGTGAGGGTGGAAAATTTACAAATATCCCTTCGGAACTACATATATTTTTCCCACTTAACAAATTGCGATCAAACTGCAATAAACGATTTTGTCCGCCATCCATCATACTAATATATTAACAGATCATTATCAAAAACGACACTAAGTTAGCAATTCTCGTTTAGGATAAGGAACAACAAGCACAAATATCATACAAATTAATCCACCATAAATTGTCCATCCCGCCATCTCTTTGAGTGCAGAGAGCGTGGCCTGCACCTGAATACGCCCTTTAGTAGATATAGCAGCCATGTTACGGGCTTCCGTCTCACTCTTTCCCTGATATTTCATACCCTGTACCGTACCGAGGAAGGAAGTGGAAGCATCCGGATTAAGCAGGTCCACATTTTGCGCATAACGGGTGATATAGTGTTGCTGCCGTTCCTGCAAAACATTTGTATAAATTGCTCCGCCAATACTCGGTCCCACAACCATACGTACGGTAAGCATAATACAGATCCAAGTGGAAAGATATTTAAAAGGCATACGTTGATTGGCATAAGCTGCCGTCAACGCATACAGAATCATCATGCCTGTGGCACGGATGATAACTGCATATTTCAGACGCTCGTAAACTCCTGCTGTCTGCACCTCGAAATACATGAAAACAGCTGATAAAGACAGGAAGAAGAATCCCATCGCAAACAGATACTTAAAATGTAATCCTTTACCTCCCAACACCATAGCAATCACGGCACCAACAGCATAACCTACCATACACCAATTACCTAATGAAGCATTCTGCAGATTATCAAGATGCATCCCCACTCCTGCAAACACATTGACAAACATAGCACTGGAGTTTATCACCATCAATAATAAGTAAAGTAATGCTCCCATACGTATAGTACGCAGTTTGAACGCATCCAGCAAAACATAAGGCGACCGGCGCGTTACGTCCATATAAAGAAAAGCTCCCGCAAAAAGAATACTTACAGCTGTCGCCCAACGGATAGATTCGTCATCATACCAGTCGAGTACTTTTCCATAAACCAGCACATACGTGAGACAAGTCAGCGAGATGCAAAATGCAGTGACATTGCCGAACTTACGGAAATTAATAGGAAACCTTCCGGGAAACTTATAATTCGGCATGGTAATAAACAGGAGCAAAATAGAGATCAAAAGAATCCCCATCATAAAGTAATACACATATTTCCACTCATATTCAAAGGACAGCCAAGCCGTCAATGCTGTGCCTGACTGTCCCAGAATCATAAAAAACAGATAAACAGCCGGCTGACTCACACATCTTTCAATGTCCAATTTATTCCAACCGGCAGTATCTTTCGGCTCCAAGCCCGGAGTTATATTGCGGGTAGCTTCCATTCCACCCGCATACCAAATGAGTGTGAACAGATTGACCATCATCAGTACCATACGCAAGAAACCCGTCAGAAGACTACAAAGCGCCAACAGAAAAACGCTGTCTGTCTTTGCACAGATATAACTGAATATATACATGAACGCAAACCCGACAATACACATCATCTTCTCCCGCCGTACACACACCAACTGATATAGGAAAGGCGCAAAGGCTGCCATACCAATAGAAGTTACAAAATTGGCAAACTGGATATGCTCGGATATAATGCCAAGCCCGCTCATCATTTCGGTGCTATTCACCGAATAAACCCCGCCTACCGTAAGAATCGGCAGAAAGAAGAATAACAGAATGATAATACCCAACGGCTTGGGCATCCAGCTATAGAAAGGATAATTTTTAGGATAAGAGGGCATCGGATTAATTAAAAATTACAAATTAAAAATTATAAGGCAGTGTATATAGACAGAAAGGTCGGAGGGATTAGAGTTTGGCTTTCACTACTACCATCATGCCTGCGGCTAATCGTTCGTTATCTTCTTTCGACAAATCGGTGAAATCGATTCGTACGGGAATACGTTGCTGAATCTTCACAAAGTTACCTGCCGAATTATCCGTCGGCACTAATGAATATTTAGACCCGGTAGCTCCTGATATAGAGGTGACTTTGCCTTTAAACTCTTTATCGCTAATGGCATCTACTGTGACAAATACTTCCTGTCCGATATGCAGATTCTCGATTTGTGTCTCCTTATAATTGGCAACGATCCATTTCTGGGTATCAGGAAGAATATAGGTGACGGTCTGCCCTGCCGAAATAAACTGTCCTTCCTCTAATGAGCGGCGGCCGAGCTTTCCGTTACAAGGAGCTATTACAACCGTATAAGAAAGATTCAACCGGGCCATTTCAAGTGCAGCTGTTGCTCTTTGAATGGCCGCTTCGGTATTCATGCGACGGTAGGACACTTCATCTACACCGGAAAGAGCTGCTTTTTTCTGCCTTTTCGTAGCCTCCAGTTTCTTATGCGTAGCTTCATAATCAGTGACGATCTGTTCAAGTTGGATAGGAGTAGCCGCATTTCGTTTCACGAGGTTCTCATACCGTTTCCGGTCTTTTTCCAGTTTCGCCAACCGTACTTCAATTTCGGCAATAGACGCATCATAAACAGATGCTGTTGTCTGCGTGGTATTGAGTGTTGCATTGATGACTGTCGCACCGGCTTGCGCATCTTTCAAGGCAGCTTCAGCTTCCATTACGCGGATTTTATATTCACGATCATCCAGTATCAGCAAAGTATCTCCTTTATGTACCTCCTGATGTTCTGTAAAGTAGATTTTGTCAATGTAACCCGAGGCACGTAGATTGATAGGAGACACATATTGTTCTATTTGTGCATCGTTACTAGTCTCCGTCTGGCTATAATTCAAAAAAAGGCAGATCACTTCAATCACTCCCCAAACAATAATAGCCACTCCGAGAAGGCTGATAGCAATCTGCCAGCGACGAAGTTTCTTCATTTTTTTTGCTTTCTCCTGATGAGTAGCGGAAGGAATGTTATTTTCCATTGTTTCCATATTTATGATTGTTATTTGCGTATTATTTGACTAATGATTCTATTTGTCCGGTCAGTTTAAGCAGCATCAGGTTAGTCACCCGATAGTTATAATGTGCGCTGATATAATTGTTTTGAGCTTCACTCATCTGCATTTCATCTTGCAGCACTTCCGTCATGGAAGCGATGCCTTCCCGGTAACGGTCGGAAGTGACTGCGTACACATCTTCGGCAAGCAAGTAGTTATCCTTCTGTTTCTTAAAGTTACGCTGATTGTTCATCAGGTCGTTCACAGCATTCAGATATTGAGTTTGCAAATTCTTCCGGGCATCTTCCCATGCCAGTCTTCTGTTCTCTATATCAATCATCGCCTTTTTTATTTTATAGGTTTTATCCAGTCCGTCGAAAATCGGAATACGCAAGGTTAGCCCCACCCCATAGGAACGAAACCATTGATTGGACGGACCGGAGTGGAACCAATGATAACCCTTATCCGTATATGCAGCATATCGCCAACTGCCTGTCAGACTAAGAGAAGGGATATATCCATTAGTAATGATCTTCTTTTGTCGTTCCGCCAGTTGCACTTGCGATTGTGAGAGTTGAAGTTCATAGATGTTTTCCGACAAGCCGGTCAGGGCTACCGTAGTAATGCTATCGGCATTTACCGGTGTCAGTGCGATTTCCTTTTCAGCCGGATAATCCATAATGTATTTCAGCATATTCAATTGCTGTTTCATCATGGCTTGTGCATTATCATATTGCACCTTCAGATTTTCCAAATTGATATTGACTCTTTTCAGATCGACTTCCATAGACATTCCGTTATCAAAGAAAGCCTGTGTAATATCTCTCAATTCTTCCAAACGAGTGATATTTGCTTTTATCAGCATGATTTGTTCAGCTGTGACCTGTCCGAGATAATACATCTTACTGATTTGAAGAATAACATCTTCCCTGGCTTTTCCATAAGACAGACGACTGATTTCTTCCATCACTTTAGCTATGGACATAGAAGTATAAAGAGTCTGATTGAAAAGCGGCATCTGCATTTCCAGCCCTGCATTAGCAGAATGTTGCAATGTTTTCGTTATATTATAGGGAACTCCGTAAGATGAACCGTCTGTGACTGACACCGGAGGATCAAAATTGTTATTATAACCGGCCATCGCATTAATTTGCGGCAACAGCTTCGAACGGTTTTCAGATACGCCATATTTACTTTTCTGTATTTCTTTACGTTTCCCTTCTAACGACAAGTTATTGTCAATACCAATACGGAGACAATCCTCTAATGTCAGAATCTCTACCTCCTGTGTGTTCCCGTTTAACACGAATAAGAAAAAAAAGGAAAAAATGAATAGTAGTCTTTTCATAACATAATGCTCTATTATTGGCTACAAATTTAGTAGCTTACAGCATAATAAGACTATCCACAAACTATTTGTTTATATTCATATTTTCCTTTTTCAATGAAGAAACAATAAACAACCACTCCCATAGATAAAAACGTAAATCCTCTTTTAATCTATCATCTGCATCTATCACCTATCACCACCTAAAACCTGTGATATGCTCATCGCAGAAAGAAGCGCCAACAAGAGGCTATTTCAGTTTCATACTTGGAAACTTTAGTTTCTATGGCTTGGCACTTTAGTTTCTATGGCTTGGCACTTTAGTTTCCTCAGTGCGAAACTATAGTTTCTCTAGTGATGAAACTATAGTTTCACACCTAGGAAACTAAGGTTTCTCACTGGGGAAACACTTGTTTCAAGCCTTGAAACGATTAGTTTCCCTATACGAAACGACTTGTCTCCCTACATACAGCTTCTATTCATTCTAAGGCATAATAATATAAAGCCATAGGACGAAGAAAAGTCAGGCTGTTGATAGACAAATCTCCGTCCTTAGTCGATTTTATTTTTATCTATTCCAATATCTGCCTAGTTTTGAAGTATTAAAACCAATAAAAGCATAAGAAAGATGAGAAAAGACATGAAACTGATAGGATTGATAGCCTGCTTACTGTGTTGCGCAGGTTTTGCCAATGCACAAGAAGCCAATAAAACGCAAGAAAGGCGGCAACAAGAAAAGCGTCTTCCACGCGAAGTTCTGAATCCGGAAAAGGTAGCAACCCAGATGACAGACCAAATGAACAAGTCACTTCAACTGACAGATAAACAATATAAAAAAATATATAAGTTAAACTTGAAAGAGCAGAAAGCATTCTTCAAGGCTATGCAAAATTCGGGTGACCAACGTCCGCCAATGGGAGAAGGGCCTGGCATGCGGGGAGGACGTCCGCCAATGGGCGGAGGTCAACCACCCATGATGGGAGAAAGTGGTTTCCCAGGCAGAATGGGAGGCGGTCCGATGATGCGCAGAGATACCAATTCTGCCGACTCACTAAAGAAAGCCGCAGAAGCCAAAGAGAAGAAAATAAAAAAGATTCTGACAAAAGAGCAGTATGAGAAATGGCAGGCCGAACAAAGTGCCGCGCGAAAAAAAGCTTCTCAAAGAAGAATGCATAAAGAGATTCATTCCGACGAAAACCCGGATTTTGAACAGAAAAGTCTATAAATATCACACTTTATATGTTTCTATGAACAGCGTTTGTTTTTCATAATTTTTTAGTGAATGCAAAGTAACGGCTCTCTTCGTGATGAAGAGAGCCGCCCTTATTTAATAACCTTATGATATATACAATAGGTTTATATGCTATTTCATTCAAGACTTCTTCGCTATCTTGTTCCGCTGCATCCATGCAAGGACCATAACCCCGATCAGCAACAAAGCCAGCGCTGCATAAGCAATACTTTCTGTAACCTGTATGCTTTGCGGATCAAACCACATTTCGATGGTATGTTCCCCTGCCGGTACATTTATCGCACGTAAGATATAATCTGCACGGGCAATATCAACGGGCTGACCGTCAATAGTCGCCTGCCATCCCGGATAATATATTTCGGAGAAAACAACAACTCCATCTTTAGGAGTGGAAGCTTTATAAACCAGACGATTCGGCTCGTAACTAGTCAATCGGATGGTAGATAGAGAATCTTTATATCCTTCTGTCACACCTTTCAATTGTTCTTTAAACTTCACATCCACTACGGCTGTTTCCGTTGGAAGAATATCATTCAAAGCATCAATTTCTTCATTTGCATTATTTACATACTGCACCTTATCAACAAACCACGCATTACCATATGCATAAGGATTTACCACAGGAACAGCCTGCCCCTGCTCTCCGGCAGGGAAAATGAAGTATTTTGTATTCAGCATATTCAGTACACGGAATTTGGAAGCGTCTACACTGTCCATCTGTCCGCCGGCAGTAGCCACCGCCTGATAGGTCTCCTGCATTTCGGGCATGATATGATGATCTATCATTTCCTGATAGCGACGGAGCTTCGCTGCATGATAGCCACCGACACTTTTATGCCAGTATGCTGTATTGTTTTCATTAAACGTATTACCGGGAAAGCCTATAAAGTTCAACACACGATAATTTAAAGTAGTATCCTGAAGGATCATCTCATCCGCCTGTGTTTTAACAAACGCTTCCGTCTGCTTGGATTTCGGCACAAACTGTTCGTCATTCAAATAGCGTTTATTGACGCTCCACATATCTATCAGACATAAAAGCGCAATACCAGCCAATGTGAAAGAAGCTTTCAACTTCCGCTGTTGATATAAGAATAAAAACAGGCAACCAATCACGATAATAAAGAAACTGCGCCATGCATCTGAAGCAACCATAGCTTTACGCATTTCGGTCAGATTGGCTACAATCGGCGCAAGATGTTGGACACGGGATTCGGCAGGAAGCACTTGCTCCAAAGTAGCTATTTCTTGTGCTGTAACAAAGCTGGAGGAGGAGACTCCCGGAGCAACCGCCAGAATCAACGCAACACCGGCAGTCAATACCAGAGTAGCAATCACGCCTACGCGATTCTCTTTCAATTTCAACGTATCCGGCTTGTTCAAAATCTCTTTCAAGGCAAAAATCGCCAGCAAAGGAATGGTAAATTCAGCAATCACCAAAATGGAAGAAACAGCGCGGAACTTGTTGTACATCGGAACGTAATCGATAAAGAAGTCTGTCAGTCCCATGAAATTCTTTCCCCATGAAAGCAGAATCGAAAAGATAGTAGCTCCCAGCAATGCCCATTTGAGAGGACCTTTCACAATGAAACAACCTAATACGAACAGGAACATTACAAATGCCCCGACATATACCGGTCCAGCAGTCCATGGCTGTTCACCGAAGTATTGTCGTGGAAACTGTGAATAGATGCTACTATATAGCGGATTGGCCTTTGCCATAGCAACTTCGCTTTGCGACATCGTAGACCCTGATCCTCCTCCTTTTACGTTCGGAACCAGCAACGTCAATGTCTCGCCGATACCATAACTCCAGTTGGTTATGTAGTCACGGTCCAACCCGCTACTTGTCTGGCTGGCCGCAGCGCCCTCCTGCTTCAATTCGCTCTTGCCGCGCATCGTCTCCTTACTATATTCATAAGTATGATACAGATTGGAGATATTGATGCAAACTCCTACCACAGCAGCCAATGCCAAAATTGCGCTGGCCTTGAAGAAATGGGGCAGTTCTTTCTTTTTATAAGCATCTTCAAAGTACGCTCCCACGAAGAACAGGATCACAAACATGAAATAATAGCTCATCTGAATGTGATTCGACTGAATCTGAAGGGCGATAAACAGCGCCGTAATAATTCCGCCCAACAAGTATTTCTTCCGGTAAGCCAGAACGACACCCGCAATCGTAGGTGGAATATAAGCCAACGTCACAAACTTCCAAATGTGCCCTGCCGGTATCAGAATGAAGAAATAGGAAGAAAATGCCCACATCACTCCGCCCAATCCTGCCAGCCAGGCCGATATACCAAAGGCCCGCAAGAGAATATAGAATCCCAGCATCATAATAAAAGTCAGCACTACATAATCCGGGAGAAAGAGGCGATAAACCTTCTCCACCCCTTTCAGGGATGTTGTCGAGTCGTAACTCGGAGACATCTGATAGGTAGGCATACCTCCAAAAATCGAATTCGTCCAGCGCGTACGTTCTCCGGTACGTTCGAGATACTCTTTCGATTCTTGTCCCGCGCCGACTCCGGCAGCCGTGTCATGCTGAAACAAGATACGACCTTCAATATCAGCCGGAAAAAAATAGGCGAAAGAAAGAATGATAAAAGCCAGAATGGCTATTAAGTCGGGAAGAAACTTTTTCATTTACAATGACACGATTTACTATTTACGATTGAAGTTTGAATATAAAATAAATTACGATCTGACAATCTAACATTTACAATTGATAACGGTAGAATACCGATCTCCCACATTTATCAATCGTAAATAGAAAATCGTCAAATCGTAAATCTAATTAGTATCTATAATGATCTGCTTTATAAGGTCCGTCCACTGACACACCAATATAAGCAGCCTGTTCAGGAGTCAACTTAGTCAGTTTCACGCCGATCTTTTCAAGATGCAGGCGGGCAACTTCTTCGTCCAGATGCTTCGGCAAGCGATATACATTGATATCATATTTCTTGTTGAACAGCTCTATCTGCGCCAATGTCTGATTGGTGAATGAATTACTCATCACAAATGACGGATGGCCGGTTGCACATCCCAGATTTACCAAACGACCGTCAGCAAGCAGAATGATGCTGTGACCATCCGGGAAATAATAACGGTCTACTTGCGGTTTGATGTTCACACATTTGATGCCCGGATAATGTTTCAAGGCTTCCACCTGAATTTCATTATCGAAGTGACCGATGTTGCAAACAATAGACTGATCTTTCATTTTCTCCATGTGGTCGATACGGATAATATCGATATTACCTGTGGTAGTCACGAAAATGTTACCTTCCATGCAAGCTTCTTCCATAGTCACCACTTCAAAGCCTTCCATGGCAGCCTGCAATGCACAGATCGGGTCTACTTCCGTCACGAGTACCCGCGCTCCGTAAGAACGCATAGAATGAGAACAGCCTTTACCCACATCACCATAACCACATACTACCACCACTTTTCCGGCAATCATCACATCCGTTGCACGCTTGATACCGTCAGCCAGCGATTCGCGACAGCCATACAGATTGTCAAACTTAGATTTTGTGACCGAATCATTCACATTGAATGCCGGGAACAACAGCTTGCCTTCTTCCTGCATCTGATACAAACGATGTACGCCTGTCGTAGTTTCTTCAGACACACCACGCACCTCTTCCGCTACACGATGCCAGCGAGTACTGTCTTCCGCCAATACTTTCTTCAAGATTGCATTCAGTTCTATTTCGTCCTCTGCATGTACTTCTTTATCCAATACGGCAGCATTATTCTCCGCATCATAACCTACGTGAATCATCATCGTAGCGTCACCGCCATCATCTACAATCACATTCGGCCCTTTACCACCGGCAAAGTTCAATGCCTGCAATGTACACCACCAATAATCAGCAAGAGTCTCCCCCTTCCATGCAAACACAGGCACACCCGCAGCAGCTATTGCAGCTGCCGCATGATCCTGCGTTGAATATATATTACAAGAGCACCAACGTACTTCAGCTCCTAAAGCCACTAATGTTTCAATCAGCACAGCCGTCTGAATGGTCATGTGCAACGATCCCATAATGCGGGCACCTTTTAACGGTTTGGATTCTCCATACTTTTCGCGAAGAGCCATCAGGCCGGGCATTTCTTTTTCTGCCAAATCGATTTCCTTGCGTCCGAAATCAGCAAGTGTAATATCTGCCACCTTATAGGGCAGAGTAGAGAATAATTCTGTAGACATATTGTAAATCATTTATATATAATTGGTGCAAAGATAGAACATTCTGATTAGTAGGGCAAAAGCTATCCGTTTTTTTTATGTTATAATAACTTGGGAGGCAATCCGCGTCTCAGAATATTGTCTTATATTTGCAACAGATGAAACAATTTCTACAACATTCTAATGAATAACAATAAATCTTCTATGAGACATTACGAGAGCAAAACGAAGGAGGAACTTTTAGAAATAATCGAACAATTAGAGGAGAAGATTGATTTTCTTTCCTCTCATTCTTCGCCTCCCTCCCAAAAACGTTTTCGCGATAAATATAGCACCCGGATATTGGATGCCCTCCCCGATATGCTCACCGTCTTCGACCATGATGCCAATATTATAGAGCTTGCTTCTTCGCCGGCTACCAACCACGTAGAAGGTATCAATGCCAGTAATATCACCACCACTAACGTAAAAGATATCCTGCCGGAAGAAGCTTATGAAAGCGTCCGCAAGAATATGGATAAAGTGATCCTCACGGGAGAAAGTTCCACAGCCAGACATGACCTGATGTTGGACGGTGTTTTACATCACTACGAAAACCGCATCTTTCCTTTGGATAATGAATATCTGTTATGTATGTGCCGTGATATATCCCAACAATGGGAGGCAGAACAGACGAACGCGCAACAACAGAAAGAGCTGAAGGCCGCCAGAGTCAAGGCAGAAGAATCGGACCGGCTGAAATCTGCCTTTCTTGCAAACATGAGCCATGAAATACGCACTCCGCTCAATGCGATTGTCGGATTCTCCAAACTAATCACTAACGCAACATCTACGGAAGAGAAAAATCAATATGCGGAAATCATCGAACGCAATTCGGAAATGTTACTGAATCTATTCAACGATATTCTGGATCTGGCCTCACTGGAGGCCGACTCTTTAAAATTCAACATCCGTCCGATCAAGTTAACAGATATCTGTTTGCAACTGGAGCAACAGTTTTGCCACAAGACGCAAAACGGAGTCAAACTTATTTTAGATGATGTAGATGCGGACATGTATGCCTCCGGTGACTGGAATCGTATTATACAAATCATAAGTAACTTACTTAGTAACGCCACGAAGTTTACCCCCAAAGGAGAAATTCATTTCGGGTATCGGGAAAAAGAGGATTTTGTAGAGTTCTACGTGAAAGATAGCGGCATCGGTATTCCGGCAGAAAGAGTTGCCACTATTTTCCGCCGCTTTGGAAAGGTCAACGATTTTGTTCAGGGAACCGGATTGGGGCTGACTCTTTGCAGAATGTTAGTAGAAAAAATGGGAGGACGTATCTGGCTGCGCTCCCAGGAGGGGCAGGGAAGCAGGTTTTATTTCACTCTCCCTTTGATTCGCCAATAAATGTGTCAGTTTGAGAATATAAATGACTGTATCCGAGGATGACCCTTATATGACTATTTACAATTAGATACAGATAATACAGAAAACGCGGCCTGCCGATGACAAAGCCGCGTTTTCTGTATTATCTATATTTGAAAAATATTTCTTTATTTCTTAGCAGCCGGGGCACTAAGCATTTCTTTGTATTTCACCGGATCATTCAGTATTTTCATCGCTTCCTTCAAACCGTCATCATCCTTCAACTGCTGGATTATAGTACCACGTTGATAATAATAACGCTTGATGATTTCAGTAGCAATCATTTTCTTTATGTCAGTAGAGAAATAATCCAAGTCACGGTCGAGATTATGATTCAACTTCTTCTCTAGTGCTTTAAACTCCTCTGAAGCATCATCCATATATCCTTCAAACTCGGCAGCTTCTTTCAACGTTTTCAGAATTTTCTCGCTCTGTTGGTCATACTTGAAGTCAGCTTTCTTCACCAATGCTTTAAAATCGTTATAATCAGCATCTGTCACCTCAAACTTCTCCGGAGCAACGATAGTGGGATGTTTCAAACAATACTGCGTTGCATAATCGAAAATCAGATTATCACGTACCAGATAGAATAGGATGTTCGGTAATTTCTCTTGTTTGATCGTAATATCCGGCATTACACCACCTCCGTCACGAACTTCACGTCCGGCAGCTGTATAGAATACCTTAGTTAAACTGTCGGGAATAGTGCCGACACTTCCGTCTTCATTGCGATGCTTGTAATCAATAGCCTGCACGCAACGGCCGCTCGGAATATAATATTTGGAGGTAGTCACTTTCATCGTTCCGCCATAAGGCAAAGAACGGGGAACCTGTACCAGTCCTTTTCCAAAAGTACGGTTACCAACGATAACAGCACGGTCGAGATCCTGCAAAGAACCTGATAAGATTTCAGAAGCAGAAGCCGTTCCGCTATTTACCAGTACGGCAATCGGAATATCCAAATCCAATGGTTCACGCAACGTTTTATAAGTGTTACTGGCCTGTTTGATTTTTCCTTTGGTCGTCACAATCACTTTTCCACGCGGCAAGAAATAATTCGCAATTTCTACTGCTTCATCCAGCAATCCACCGCCATTACTACGAAGGTCTATCACCAATGAAGTGGCTCCCTGTTTCTTCAAATCCAGCAGTGCTTTCTTAAATTCTTTGGAAGGGTTACCGGAAAAAGTACTAAGGCTGATGTAACCTATATTATTATCCAGTACGGCAGTATAAGGTATTGCCGGATTCTGAATAGACTCACGCACAATTGTGAACTCCATCGGTGTACGTCCGCCTTTCACATTCGGACGTTCAATCTTCAACTTAAAGCTGGTACCCGCCTGTCCGCGCAACATCTGACTGACTTCCGCATTATTCTTACCGGCAAGGTCTTTTCCGTCAATCTCCATCAGGATATCTCCCGCTTTCAGGCCGGCTTTTGCAGCTGGCGTTCCCTCGAAAGGTTCAGAAATCATCGAACGCTTTAGTTTTGTATTATAAGCAATGTAAGAACCTATACCACCAAATGATCCTTTAATCATCTGCTCCAACTCACTCTGGTCTTCTTCCGGATAATATTCCGTATAAGGGTCCAAGGTGTAAAGCATATTATCGATTCCTTCCCGAATCGTTTTATTCGGATCGATGGTATCTACATAGAACATATCCAGTTCTTTCACAATCGCGTTAAATATATCCAGATTCTTTGCAATCTGGAAATTACGGTCGTCTCCGCTCTTGAAACTAAAGAAAGCAACTGTGGCTATCACCGCTACTGCAACAATAGCTATTCGCCCGTTCAGCAATTTTTTCATACCTCTTTTTAATCTAAATGAGTCGTAAAAGTAGCTTAATCCTTTGTTATTCTGCCAGAATCCTGTTAATATTTAACTTAATTTCATCCCAGCGTTCCTGTGGGATCGTTGTTCCGATTACCTGAATAACATTTCCCGAGAGAATAGAACCTATTTTTGCACATTTATCTAACGAGTATCCACAGGTCAATCCATATAAGAATCCGGAAGCAAAATAGTCACCTGCACCGGTAGTATCCACCACTTTCTGAACCGGAATGGCCGAAACCTTTATTTCTTCTGTCCCTTTGCGGATATAAGAACCATTTGCCCCGACTTTTACAATAGCAATACTGCATTTCTTGGCAATCACTCTCAAAGCTTCCTCCGGCTCCTTACCGGTAAAGGCTTTTGCTTCTTCTTCGTTCGCAAAGACAATGTCGACATATTTGTTTATTAATAAAGAGAAGAACTCCAGATCATTGGCCACAATATTATAGCTAGCCATATCGAGACAAATCTGCAAACCTGCTTCTTTTGCCAGTTCAATGGCATGAAGAATCATTTCATGATCCTGAACGAGGTAGCCCTCTATAAACAGGTATGCGTAACCTTTAAACATATCCAGCGTCAGTTCTTCCGCCCTCAAAGAAGCGGCTGCTCCCAAATAGGTTCCAAAAGTGCGCTCCCCATCCGGCGAGATAAAAGTGGATGCCACACCGGAAGGTAGCCGGTCCGAGGTCAATAATTTGTCTTCAATCTTATTTTTCTGCAGATTTTCACGAAAAAAATCTCCATAATGATCATTTCCTACTTTTCCTATAAACCCGGTTGCGGCTCCCAAACAAGCCAGTCCAAGTATGGCATTTCCTGCCGATCCACCTGTCGCCAAATGGGTTTTCATCTGTGAGAATTTTGCGTTAATCTGCTGTAACTTAGCATCATCGATAAGTTGCATGCTTCCTTTGGGTAAACCCATTTCATTCAAGAGAGCATCATCCTTTAGGGTTGCAAGTACGTCTACCAAGGCGTTGCCTAATCCTATTATTTTGTCCATTACTAATATTTTTTTTGCAAAGATATTGCATATTTCAAAAAAACCTAGTACTTTTGCATCGCAATTGAGAAAAACATTCTTCCTTAGCTCAGTCGGTTAGAGCATCTGACTGTTAATCAGAGGGTCCTTGGTTCAAGTCCAAGAGGAAGAGCAAAGTTGAAAATCTTGATTGCAAACATTCTTCCTTAGCTCAGTCGGTTAGAGCATCTGACTGTTAATCAGAGGGTCCTTGGTTCAAGTCCAAGAGGAAGAGCAAAAAAAAGAGGTAAATCGGAAGATTTATCTCTTTTTTATTTCTCTGATCCAATGTTTTTCGGATTATATCGGAATTCTGGGTTCATGAATCATATTGAAAGCCTCTTTATTATTTATTCATTGCCTTCATATTTATTCCACCGTTGCCAACGTCAATATACTAATCCGTATATCTTCCACATCTACCAGACAGGAAGCACATGCCAGAGTGGTAGAACCGGTGGTCAACACATCGTCAACTATCAGTATGTGTTTCCCTGCAAGTGTTTCAGGATGTTGAAGTTCGAAGATACCTTCCACATTATCACGACGTTCAAATACCGATTTACGCGTTTGCGTTTCCGTATTTTTCTTACGCAATATAGAATCTGTATCAATAGGGATTCCTGTTACAGCAGCAATACCACGGGCAATCCACTCACTCTGATTATAACCACGGATTTGCTGTTTTTTCTTATGAAGCGGTATGGGGATTATCACATCAATTCCCTGAAAAAAATTGGAAGACAAAAGTTCGGCAGCCATATACCGCCCCATAATCACGCCTATTTCCTTTTGTCCGCCATATTTCAACCGATGAAGAATCAAGCGGAAGTCACTTCCTTTCTCATAAAAGAAAAAAGATGTAGCCCGTTCCAAAGGAATTTGTCCCCAGAAAAGCCGTTCTACCGGATTATCTTTCCGAAGATGATAATTAGTACGGGGTAGATTAATATTACATACTGTACAGATACATTCTTCACCCTTTGCTAACGGTCGGCCGCAAACAACGCAGCAACGAGGAAATAGCAAAGATAAGAATGAACTAAGCCAGTCTTTTATAAGAAGTGTGTGTTTCATAATAATAGAGATTTTAAGGTTGCAATGGCACTTACATATTCAACGGAGGAACTTCTGACAGGAGTTTCTGAAAGAAAGGATGAAGATTTCCGTTCGTTGCAATAATATGATGTCCTTCTATGAAATGATCTTCGCCATAAAAGTCAGTCACCTTTCCTCCCGCCTCCTGAACAATCAGTGCCGCTGCAGAATAATCCCATTTTCCGAGAAATGCTTCCATCCATGCATCAAAACGCCCAATAGCCACATAGCAGATTGCGGCAGCGGCCGAGCCATTCATGCGCATACCTCCCACTACCCCATAAAGTTGATCGACAAGATGAAGAGCAGTCTGTTTATATTGCAGATGATTATAAGGTAATTCTGTAATGACAAATGCATCTTTGATGTCCTCAACGTTCGACACATGAATTTCTTCGCCATTCATAAAAGCTTTTCCGCCTTTCCAGGCATAGAAGCATTCATTCCGGCAAACTTCATAAACGACCCCCAAAAGAAGTTCGGTACGGTTACGTAAGGCGATGGACACACAATAAGGAGCCTCATCATGAATATAATTCGTGGTTCCATCCAACGGATCAATCACCCAACAGTAGGGTTCATCCTGATAAGTAGCAGAGCCTTCTTCTGTGATGAATCCCGCTTCAGGCAGTAAAGCAGTAAGAGCTTTCACCACTCGCACTTCAGATTCTTTATCCACATAAGACACATAATCATGCGCATGTTTTTCTACCACACGTTCACGACGGAAGTTCTTTCGTTCTTCTTTCAAAAAATGTCCAACCTCTGTAGCAATCCGGCATACATCAGCTGTAAGTTGTTTTAAATCTAACATTCTATCTTTCGTAATTTAGGCAATCTACAAATCAATGCCAAAATTATTACTTTTTTTGATAGAAGTCAGAGTTTTCCCGGAAAAAGATAAGTAATTCCGTAGTATACTCCATTAAATTACTTTTGCACAGAAAATCTATATTCCGTAACGGAATAATATTTCTCATGAGGACGCAACACACAGGATGGAAATTCAGGATGATGTGGCGTGTCCGGATGATGGATGGTTTCCAATATCAGGCCACCATATTTCTGTTGTGGACCACCTTTGGCCACAATCTTTTCTGAAAGCCCGATACCGGTATAGATCAACAAGCCGGGCTCTGTAGTGTAAGTTTCTAATTGACGGCCACTTTGAGGTTCCGTGACAGTTGCAGCATAATGTAAATCTCCGTTATAATCACGAAGTATCCAATTGGCCGAATAGCCACCCATAAGTTTCATGTGTTCATTAGGAAAGTCGGCACGTTCTGCAAAACTGTGAGGAATACGAAAATCCAAAGGTCCTCCTATTACCGGTTCAACCGAAGCCGGCACATACCACGGAGTGTTTACCGTGACTGAATCCGCATTGATTTGTACGATATGACTTAAAACTGAACCTCCGTCATACCCCTGAAGGTTAAAATAGCAATGTTGCGACATATTAACGATAGTCGGCTGGTCGGTAACTGCCTCATATTCTATACGCCAAGTATTATCCGGGGTCCAGTAATAAGTGACTTTACAGTCCAAATTACCAGGATATCCCTCCTCTCCGTCAGGACTGCGACGAGTAAAAACAATGCCAAACGTATCAGAACAATTGACAGGTATCGCTTTCCACATGACACGATCAAATCCCTTCACACCACCGTGCAAATGTCCGGGATGTCCGTTTGGAGATTCATTGCACGAAAGTTGATACCGAACAGAATCAATCATAAAATCCCCGCCGGCAATACGGTTAGCATAACGTCCTAATAAAGCCCCGAAAAACCGCTCGGCTCCAGTCTCATAGTCCTTAAGATTTTCATATCCAAGCACTACATCCGCCATTTTTCCTTCCCGGTCCGGCACCATAATATTCGTCACACGACACCCATAGTCAATGACCTTGAATTGAGCCCCCGAAGCATTGGTCAGGGTATATTGAGTAACGGTATCACCATCTTGAGTAATACCATAAAATGTAGTTTTCACTCCAGGAATGACTTCACATTCCGCACAAGCAGTAACAAACACAGCTAAATACAAACAAGCAAAAAATCTATTCATCTGACATTCAATAGTAAAGAATAAATATTTTATCGAATAAACAGCCACAAAAATGCAAATGCAGAAGAAGATAAGAGCTCTCTTATTCGTTTGAGCGCAATGCTTATTTGTGTTTCTACTGTTTTCACAGAAATCCCGAGACGTTCGGCAATCTGCTTATAAGAAAGCCCCTCCTTCCGACTCAAGGAAAATATCTCCCTACATTTCTCCGGAAGCTGTTCTATTGCCTGATTCACCACCTTTACCAAAGCATCCATATCAAAACAATCTTTATATCTCCTTTCTTCCAGCTGCTGGTTAAACCAACTCTCTAATAACTGATGTCTATTTTCCTCATCACGAAGATAATTTAATACCCGATTTTTGGCAGCCCGGAAAAGGTATGTTTTGATATAAGTAATTTCAATGCAATCTTTATTTTCCCATAGTTTGAGAAATACTTCCTGAATAACATCTTCTATCACAGCTACATCATGCGTATAGAAGTTGAGAAAACAACAAAGTTGTTCATAATACGTATCATAATAATTTCGAAAGGCTTGAATATCCATTGTTCCCGGAGTTGTGTTTATCAGTCTCACAAATCTACAAAAAATAATCTTCTTTCGGAATACATTTTCATAAAGAGCACCATACTTTCAAAACACTTTCTAATACAAAAACCGAAATCACATTCATTACAATAAATAAAAACGCTAGCAATGACGTGAATCATACAGATTCCTTCTAACTGCAAATCCGTATGATTCCACGTCCAAACAAGCTTTACACAATCATTCAAAATTGTCTTTCTGAAAAAATATTCAGAGCATAAGGATCACTTACAGCTGCCTGCTCAATGTATTTCTGTGCCAGCTCTGTATCACCCATGTAGCGATAAGCCAAAGCAAGTAAATAACTATAATAAGCACATCTTTGTTGCACGGCACGATCGCAGTAACTTATAAAAAAAGGAGTAGTGGCAAAATAACCTGCATCAACAGCCTTTATTCCTTCTTTCCAGTCCTTCAATTTATAGTTGACAAGCATATCTCCTTTGAAGGAAATACCCGCTTCACGATAACAAAGCGCTTGATAAAAAGGCAGTTCCGGCAAGTTCATATTACTAAAATAGTCAATCTCAATACCCGTTATAAAATCAAAATTCTCTTTGGCTTTATCTTCTTGTCCCAAAGATTTTAGGCAGATTGCTTCATAATATTTAAATGGAACCAGTCTAACGATATTCCATAAACCTGCTCCCAAATTTTGAGGTAAAGTCTGCGCAGTCTTAAAACAATCAGCCGCTTCTTTCATCTTATTTTCTTTCATTAATCGACGCCCTTTCAGGAAATAAGCAAACATATACTGTTCAGCTACGGCATGTTCTCCGCCTTCAGCCGGAACAAAGTTACGCCCACAAAGAAGTTCTATTGCTTTATCCTCCTGTCCTGCCATATTATAAGCTCGCGCCCACTCAAGCATAATATCATCGCGACTGATTACAGCCTTATGATTATTAAGGAAAGAAATACGTTCAACTGGTGCGACTCCTAGCTTACCCATCACATAAACTGTTTCAAAAATCAGTTGTTCATCATCCGGCTTCAACGATAATGCCCGCTTCAATAACGGCAATACTTCACTTTTACGATTCATGTGTGAATAATAAGCGACAGCCAGATTTCGTGCGGCACGATAATCATTACCGGACAAGCTTTCCCAAAGAGTGACAGCATTTTCATAATGTCCTTTAGCATAAAGGGCACATCCCAACAGGAATTTAGCATTCTGATTACCTTGTTTCGCCCAATGAGATAAACTTTTCATTTCAATCCGCCGACTGGGGAAAGCGATTCCTTCCGTTGCCAAATCATCCGGAGAGCCACCTTTTATATCCGCGTATATAGCAGACAAACTAAAAACAAGAGGTTCCTGTGCTTGTAGCATTTCTATCAGGGAAACAGCCTCTTTTTTCAAATCAGCGACCAGCAAAGTTTCCATCAAATCGAGACACACCTGATTCTTATCCGTTCGTATTTTCTCCATAAAATCCCGGGCACTGATTTTACCAGTCAACACCCCGAAATAACGTGCCAAATGATTAAGTTTATCATTCGCTTCTACAGACAGAAATTGACGTTCAGATGCCTTTTTATCTCCTTGTAAATAAAAAGCATATATCATCAACGCATTGGCAACAACATTATCTTTATGATAAGCAATGGCAGTATTAAGATGCCGGACAGCCTTGTCATATTCTTGTTTACGAATATCAAGCATAGCGACATAAGTCATGGCAGAAGAAACATAAGCACTGCTCCATGCCGCTTTTTGGAAATAATCATAAGCCTTCTCCTGTTCATCGAATGCTAAATAAACATGTCCTAACAAATAGTATAGTTTCCCATTTTCAAGACGTGTATTGAACTGTGTCAACACTTTTTCCGCCCTCAAAAAATAGTCCAAGGCTTCACTATAAAAAGCATTACGTAATTTAGCCTCTCCTAAAGCGATCAATGCAGGAGCAAAATTAGGATCACGCTCAAGAGCTTCTTTGTAATAGCTCTCTCCCTTAGTGGCCGGATCACGATATTGATCCACATGCAAACCTTCAAGATACAATAAATGCGGACTTTCCACCTTCTTGAAATTCGGCATATCCTGCGTTGTATGAGGGATATTGAAAGTATCATGTTTCTTCACTGTATAAGACATTAAAACAGTTCCGTCATTAGCATCAACGTCTATTGAATACCCCAACTTCATTTTTACATCCGCAGGCAATATATATTCTTCTCTAGCTTTGATCGTAGCTTTTCCTGAATACAAAATCTGATTATCACCTTTGACCGTAATCTTCACATTACGAGTCTTATTCAGTTGCACTTTAATCGCATCCTTGACATATATAGCTCCTGTCGTGTTCGCAAAATCCGGAACCCCGATTTCTCCGATTGGGAACCAATATTGCGAGAAGGTTTTAGTCTCCATCGGTTCAAGCCATGTAAAATCCGGCTGATTGTCAGAATAGCTGCCTGCCATTAACTCACAATAGGCTCCATCTGTATCTGTGAGAGCATTTTCCCAAGACTGGGACAACTGATTGTAAGCCCACGTGAACATCTTCTTACCGGGTGATACGTGATGATCTCCGATGTGTACAACCCCACATTTTCTGCCCGTATCATAACCGCCAAAGAAATCATACTGTGATGCCGCACTAAAATAAGAGGTAGGCTGAATCGTATTCTTATGTTTGCTTATATCAACTGCACCGTCATAACGAATACCGTTAAATATTCCTGCCGCATTCGTTGCAACCGGATAAGTAGTAACCGAACGTTTGTAATGGAAAAAGACATGGCTTACATCATGCGGAAAAAATATTTCATAATTCTTATTTGAAGGTACGGCCACATTCTCCCACCATAAAAACGAATGTCTTAACGGTGTGATATTCGACAACTTGACTCTCGTTTCAAAGATAGACTCACCAGGATTAAGCACAATACCAACCATACCTTTCATACGGTCTGTCGGATCATGTTCCGAAACCCAAACGATCACTCCCCCGTCCGGCAATTTTTCTATCTCATAATCAGTAGGCATAAAAGACGAAGCTCGATGATGAAAAGGCCAGTTAAACTCCAGTCCACCCGAAATCCACGAACCCAATGCACCGATAAGAGCAGGTTTTATGACATGGTTCTTATAGAAAAAATCATATCCATTCGTTTTATCTTTGGCTGCATATATCTTTCCTCCAATTTCCGGCAATATTTGTAATTCCAAATATTCATTCTCTAATTTGATAAGCGTATACTCTTTATCCACTTTTTGTTCCCGATTCACTTTCAGAACAATTTTATTAGGATAAGGATTGCCGCTCGAACGCTGGTGTACCCGATTCTCGGCAAACATCGGCAGTTCTTCACGTTCCGGCTCTGTGTATGTCGGAATAGTGACCTTGCTTACAGACACCTTGACCGATTGCGCTTTTGCGCTTGTAGTGAGAAACAAAATCAAAAACAAAATATTGAAATATTTCATAAGTGCATGTATTATTATGATTAAAAAATATCTTTCATTTTACTCCATCCTGACGCAGCGGACAGATGCTGCAGAAGCACGGTCCATACCTGTAAAATTAAGATTTGCATTATTATAATAGAAGTAATAAGCTCCTGTTGTTCCGGGGTTACTGGTCCACTGATACCCCCGATATTCCTGATAAGCAATTTTATTAGCCCCCTTATCCAGATAGCCTCCTGTCGGAAAGTAAGAAGTTTGTACCCCATCAATCACAAACAGATGACCGTAATTAGTGTCACATTCCGTCTTTGAAGTAAAGGTAAATCCCTGATAACAGTTCTGATCAGGTACACAATAGCCTTCCGGACAGGGGTCATACACAGTCTTTACATTCTTAGTCAAACCATCAGAGTTTCCCCACAGTCCATTATTCCGCCATTCGTTGTGCCAATCATTTGCAGAGAAGATTCTTATATCAGGATTGGATATGGTATAACTCACAGTTCCCACTTCTGCAGAAGTGATTGCATTGGCAGTCAATTCCTTATTATCCACAGTCGTCGCACTCGAACGGACAATATCAAGCGGACGCGGGAACGGATCTTTTCGCCCCCATTGATACCATGTTCCATAAGCATTCTGGTCTTTAGGCGTAACAGAAGTTGCACCCAAATTACGATCCATCATTTTGAACGTTCCGCGTTCCTCATTCATATAGGTAAGATCCGAGACTTCACTCACCCAAACATGGAAGGACCATAAGTTCTTGCCCGATGCATCCTGAATAGCCACAAGTGCATTCCCTTTCACGCCACTTACGGGAACTCTCAAAATCGTTCCTTCCAATGTAGGAACAGCAGAAAGGACATTTCCCGATGAAGACGAATTAGTTTGTGTCCACACAACAGTTGCAGATACAGCTTTATCTACTACTTCCCCAGCGACATTCACTCTTGGACGATTTTCATAGGTATAATCTCCTGCCAACGAATAATAAGGTGTGACATCTATTTCAAGCATTCCGGCAGATGCTGTACAATAACAATTTGCCTTACCATAATACAACGTCACAGGCAATAACTTCATTGGTTTGACAACTCCGGCTTCAATAGCGAACGCCCCCGGAGTCACTTGTTCGTAAATCCGTCCGGCAGCATCAGTTATGACAAAAGTCAGCCCTTTGGTATAATTTACTGCAGGAAGAAATAAAACAAAGTCTGTATGGCCCGAGGGGTTATTATCTGCGGAAAGAGGTACGCTTGTATCACAAGTAATCAATGCAGCAGTCGCAGCAGAAGAAGTGGAAGACTTCCGAAGTGATACGATTCCATCCGCTACATTGACATCAGCTATATCGGCCAGTAGTTCTCCGTCATTACCATGTACAGCTACAGACTTAATGCTAATCCCCATCATTTGATAATCATTTAGTTGTAACCGTACTCCGCCACACAGATTCTTAAAAGAAAAGGCTTCACCATCAGAGGCTGCTACCATCGGCAAAGATGAGATTTCACTGTCAGCATTGAACGCACCCATCCATTTCTGTCCGGCAAGTGCCGAAAAGTCAACAGCAAGTGTCGTACCTTCAAGTTGACTGCTTGACGCAGCTGACGCCGGATAAACGGCATATCGGACTGCATCATCCACAGAATCGTCTACCGGATCAAAAACAGCTGTACGAACTCCATTAGCTACAGTAGCATAAACAGTACCATTGGGTGTTGAAGCTCCGAATAACCGTATTTCATCATTTTGATTCCAAACCACATTCATTGATGCATTGAGCGATGTGCGTGTTGTGGTGGCGACGGAACAAATTGCCGTAATGGATTTCCCTCCTCCGTTTATAATTGGTTCTGGGGAAAACGCCTCATCATCAGTTTGTATGCAACTACCTAATGATAAACTAACCACCAAAAGAATCTGGATTTTATTTTTTTTCATGGTCTCACAAATTTAAAATGTTATCATTATTTCCATGTACCTTCCGTATCGTCATTATTCCAGGACGGTCCTGTACCGATATCTCCTTCTCCTGGTAGAGGTTCAGGATCTGTAGCTGCCTTTAGAACAACCGGCAACCATTTTTCATAATTCGTAGCAGTCAGTCCGCTGAAAGTATCGCTGCCATTCTGATCGTATAACGTAGCATTAAACATCAGACGGTCGGCTACCACTCGGAGCAAAGTCCGCGGAATAGCAATCTCAGCTATATATCCCTTATCAGCTGCCGTATCACCAAAAGTTCCATAAACTGCGGTTTTACAAGTTACCGAAGAAAGGCTGCATTTAATCGTATGCTGAACAGCATCCGGAATAAGTGAAATTTTAAGAGGCGTACCGGTGGCATCTCCGCCTTGGAAAACTAGTTCCATATTATCCTCTGTGGTCAGATCTTTATCAAGACGTTCCACCAGACAATATACATTCTCTGCATCATACGCGAAACGGAACACAGCTTGTGTAGTGGACACACTACCAATAAATAATGCATCACTAACCGCACTCCAATCCGAATTATCAGCATCTATCACCGGTGTCATTTCGACAGCATTGATCCGGTGATTCAGGACAAACTGTCCAATCTGAATACGGGCAGCATTTTTATTCTCGCTATTGACAAAAGTAGCGGGCATAGCAGCCACCAACGTATGCGGATCAATAATTTCCGTTGCTCCCCAATATCCTTTTCCACTGAACGGCTGATAAATTTCTCCCCATTGTGAAGCCTCCGTATTACCCACTTGCATGGTAAAAAGAGAAGAAGCATTGTACGACAAAACAGTCTCTCCGGAAGGAAATTGCGCCAGATAAGGCGCTGCAGCCTTTTGCACAAAATTGAGTTTACGGTCCGAAGGACCTACTTCATCCCCAGTCAATGGAGCCGAAGCCCAATTGTCTGAATTCCACGCCATTGAAATATGATAAACATCTCCTTCATCCCTGAAACGTGTTTCTGTAGCCACCGCAATCTTCGTTGAATTGTTCAATTCGCGAGCAGAAGGCATCTGATCGGAATAAATTTGCTTACCCGAACCATCTATAGCCAATCCGGTCTTTTGACGAATCACCTTTCCGACAGTAGTCCATGTCCGCCCATTATCCATAGAACGCAGCATAGCAGTTCCTGAGTCCCCAGTGAGAGGCTCACTATCAGTAAAATACAACTGTATTTCACCCGAACGTAGTTGCAATGCATAAGGCTCCCAAGTCGTCCCCTGATAAATAATTTGGGCAGTTGACCAAGAACGTCCGTTATCAGAAGAGCGCCTCATCATAATACCATTACTCTGCGGATCGAACCTGTATCCTTGGTTCAAGCGGAAGGAGGCAAATGCTAAAATATCTTTATTTGCCAAAACCACTGCATCACATGATGAGAAACAGCGAGTATCACTGGCCCCCGAGCTTTGCTGGGCGCTTTCACTCTGGAACAAAGGAGTGGATGCATTCTGCCATGTAATCAGGTTAGTACTCAAAGCATAATAGACATTCCAAGCCTGCGGCCCTTGTTGGTATAATAGCAAATAAGACCCGTCGCCCAGTTTCTTGATACGGGGATAAAGAGCGTTCACAGCCGAGAGTGCCGGACTTTCCAAAGTCAGCAACCGTCGATAATCCAGTTCGAGAGAACTGTTTTCCCATTCGTCCGCATGAGAATTTATAGCTGTATTTTCACTCTTATTGAGTGACTGGATAGAAGTTATTTCTCCTGTGACCGGTTCCGGACCAGGATTTGAATTCGGACGTGGATTAGGCCACTCATCTGTTGAAGTATAAGACGTACAAGCGACAAGAAGTCCCATCGCTGTTACCAAAAGGTATTTATGAGTATTTAGTTTTTTCATCATATTCGTTCTTTTATTATTCAATCCGTTAACGATCCGCTTGAAGTCATACTTTTGATAAAATCAACTTCATGTTGACTATAAGGTGTGCCATCCAAACGAAATATATCATGAAACCACACTGCAGGTTCCGGATCACCAGCCTTGCTTGACCACTGCAAATGGAAATTACATTTACCGGCTGTCAATCCCCAACTGATAGCACCTACCTTCTCACGTTTAAGAATCGGCATAATCTCTTCAAAAGTTGAACGGGGACGTCCCATATACTCTTGGCAAATCACAGGACGGTCAAACTGTTTCATAAAAGCAATAAATTTTTCCATCTCTTCAGGACCATAATAACAATGGAAGGTCATAACGTCACAGTTTTCGCCTAAAAAACTGATAATGGGCAGGTTGCTTCGTGTACCGTGTCCACCGGGGTAAATCCAAATCGGAGATGAAAGTGGTTGTGAAGGATTCACCTCACGCGCCCAACGAAATACTTCGCGCAACAATGGCATACTACGTGCTTTCTGTTTAAAATTTTCCGGTTCATTATACAGGCACCACAATAAGATACGATCATCTGCTTTAAATGTACTCATCACATCCTTGACGTAGCGTTCCAAACGTGGATATGTTGAAGGATCATTGACAGACGGCGCTCCAGGACTCTGTATCCATTGAGAGTTGTGAACACCTTGTACGGAAGCTGGCTGTACACCTAATTTAGGATTTTCAAAACGCCCGCCATTCGTAAAGAAAGTGACAATAGCCTGCATTCCATGTTTTTGACAGATGCCCAAGAATGCATCCAACCGTTGTTTAAACCCATCAGGATCCGCTTCCCATACCATATCATGCAGGAATATACGTACCGTATTGAATCCGAGTTCCTCTGCACGCCCCAGTTCCAGTTCTATGGTCTTCGGATCGAAAGTTTCTTTTTGCCACATCTCAAATTGATTGATGGCCGTAGCAGTGACGTAATTAATGCCTACCGGCCACTTTTGCGATGCGTACCATGCGTTTGCTTTTTCTGTCGACCATCTTTCAACCTGCTGCGCACAACCAGTCGTTGCCAATAAGAAAAAGATTGTTGCAATTAATATATTTAATCTATTCATAAGATATCAAGTTAATAAGTTGTTAATAACCGGGATTCTGATCCTTCGTCGGGTCTAATGCCATATTATAATTAAATTCATCTGTCGGAATGGGCCACCAATAAGCCGCATCTCCTACTTCCGACAGGGACGAAATACGCCCGGCTGCCAAAGCTGCTTCGGCTAGTTTTCCACAACGTTTCAGATCATTATAGCGTTTACCTTCAAAAATCGTTTCATAACCGCGTTCCTGCAATACCAACGCAAGAAAAGCATCTTTACTTGCATAATCGGCCAGTTTGAAGTCTGAAGGAGAAGCCTGTGCCGGCTTCTGCCCGTAAGCACGCCTCCGCACCATATTCAGCTTCTCCATGGCATCGTCAGTGGGAGCCCCCTTCCAACGGCAAACAGCTTCTGCATAATAAAGCAAAATATCAGCATAGCGATACACAGGGTTGTCATTGGGAGTTGCACTGTTTCCTGTCCACTCCGGGTCTCTGAATTTCGAGCAGATCATACCTGTTTTGGTCAACGCATTTAATGTTCCGTTCTGTGTCTGCTTATATAATCCAAACTGATATCGTAAATCATTCTGATCCCAGTTTTGAATAAATTTATTTTTCTGATAGTCGGTATAGATTCCTACAGCCCCCATATTCATAAAAGGATTCGGTTTACAGAGATACATGTAACCTATTGTCGACCCACTATCACGATTGTACTTCATATAAAAAATCTCTTCGGAAGTGGCATTGGCTGTATGACCGTAAAGATCAATGAAATCATCAGCCTTACCAACTTCAACCAGCGAATAACGCTTGGACGAGATAATCAGACCAGCCGCTTCTGCAGCTTCTTCGTAACGACCGGCATAGAGGCAAGCTTCTGTTTTCAAAGCCAATGCAGCATAACGCGAAGGACGTCCGGCAGCCTTGGCCACTTCCGGTAGATTTGCCACTGCATAATCAGCTTCATCAATCACAAATTTCCAGATATCAGCTTCAGGGGTACGAGGCTTATTAAAATCATTCATATTCCGCTCGTCGAAGAAAGGTACGGCTCCCCAGTTCCGTGCCAGCCACGAATAGGCAAATGCACGCAGGAAACGTGTTTCTCCGGTAAGATTGTTATATTCCTGTTGGGAGAGCGTAGCGTTACCTATGCCATCAAGAATATTATTTGCAAAACGGATGGCACGATACAACACAGCCCAGCTATCTTTTGAGAAGCCAACTCCGCCACTAGTGAGTCCTGTGTCATAAGCTGTCGCATAGTTACCTCTTCCTATACAGTAATCTGCCAATCCCTCTTCCAGAACAATCAGATAACGACTGAATCCCGCATCACGACGGAGCTGAAAATAAATGGAGTTGATAACACTCTCTACCTCTCCGGCATTTGCCATAAAAGTCGTCGCATCAACTTTCTTCGGACGCTCTTCCAAAGCGCCCATATCTTCACAAGATGTATTCATTGCCAATATCATAATAAAAGCGGCAATATATATCAATAATTTTTTCATAAGACATCAGTTTTTACATGTTAGAAAGTGAGTCGGCATCCAAGTGTATAAGTACGGGCACTGGGATAACAATACGAATCTACCCCCTGAATCATCGAGCTTCCGCCGCCATTGGCATTAATATCCGGATCCCAGAAAGGATAGCTCGTAATAGTAAATAGGTTTTGGGCACTCACATAGACACGGGCACGTTTGATGAATTTACTACGGGCGCAAGGCACGTCGTAAGCTAACTCTAAATTTTTCAATCTCACGAAACTTCCGTCATAAACAAAGCGATCGGACATCTTATAAGAAGTCTGATCCAAATTAGGATATTTTGCGGTAGGGTTTTCAGGCGTCCAGTGATTATAATATACCTCACGCAACGTATTACCATTATATCCATAATCATAAGCTTGGGCAGCCATACTAAGCGAATATATATCATTACCTATTGAACTTTGCAAAAAGGCACTTAGCGTAAAGCCTTTATAACTGACGGAAGTCGTTAAATTCACCAGAAAATCGGGATTAGGATCACCTATTATGGTCTTATCTGCCGCCGTAATAGCAGGGTCGTCATCCATATTCTTATACACAATATGACCATTCTCGTCATATCCATCTTCAACATATCCATAGAAAACATACATCGGTTCACCAACGCGCATCAGATTAAGCTGATCTTTCAAAATGGTGTTATCCAGTTCACCTCCAAAAATATCCTTATCTTCTGAAAGGACTAACACTTTACTCCGATTGAGCGAGAAATTGACACCTAAATCCCATTTCACGGTACGATCGATAATCCGTCCGTCAAGCTGCAGTTCAAACCCCGAGTTACGAATCGAACCTATATTACGCAAAGCGGTAGTATATCCACTTGAACGGGGCATCTCCACATTATTCAGCAAATCGGTAGTTTTCTTCCGGTAATAATCGGCAGTCATACGCAACCGGTTATTAAATAAGGCAAGATCAATCCCCATATTAAACTGCGAAGTAGTTTCCCATTTCAAATCACCAGTGTAGGTATCGGACGGAACATAAGCCACGACCGTATTTTTATCAAATACAACATTTTCCGTTCGCAGTGTATTCTGGGTAGAATATGGTGAAATGGCAGTACTTCCGGTCACCCCATAACTCATACGCAACTTCAAGTCCGAAAGCCACTCCACATCACGCAGAAAAGACTCTTGCGAAAGTCGCCAGGCAACTGCTGCCGACGGGAAATATCCCCATTTGTTACCTTTACTATAGCGAGACGAACCGTCGGCACGAAGACTGGCTGTCAGCAGATAACGATCAGCATAGTTATAATTGACACGTCCCAAAAATGAAAACAAACGCCAGTTTGAATAACCGGATGTCGGTAAACCCTTGACAGCAGCCGCATCCATATCGTAGCTCTCCGTCACATCACTTAAAAAGCCTTCGGCCGTCCCTGTGCCCGCTGTCTTCGAGGTACTTTGTTCATAAGTAAAACCACCCATAACACTTAAATGATGTTTCTTCAAAAAAGTCTTGTTATAGGTTATGATGTTATTACTCGTTATGTCGACCGTTTCTCCGAATGTAATGGAAGCTGCTCCTTGCGAATTAGGATACAACAATGACTTATAATAATCTTTGCGGTTTTGGTTATTATTAACATTGGCAGACAGTTGAATTGTCAATCCGTCAATCGGCTTTATAGTCAAAGAAGCATTTGCCATAATACGGTTGGCATACCATTTATTATCCACTTCATTCACATACGCCAACGGATTTACCGGCGCAATCGGCTGCGTTTGAAAGTCATTCCAGGTTCCGTCGTCATAATGAGGGGTTGCCGTAGGCGGCAAGATTAGTGTAGAACCAATAACAGATGTTCCACGACTACCTCCCTGCGAGTTCATCTGGTTATGATTCGAACGGCTAAAAATCAAATTACTCGAAACTGTTACATATTTCGAGATATGATAATTCAAGCTGGAACGAATAGACATACGTTTATATCCGCTCTCTTTCACAATTCCCTGCTGATCGAAATAACTGGCCCCTAACGTACCCTGAACTTTCTCCGTACCACCCGAAATATTAATGGAGTGGTCGGTAACAAGTGCATTACGAAACAATTCCCGTTGCCAGTTGGTACTATGCAGAGTCGATTTGATTTCTTCATCGGTATATATCGTGGGCTGGTTATTGATAGCTGCCTTTTCATTCAGATAGTTCATATACTCCCACGCATCCAATAAATCAAGTTCCTTAGCCAGACTCTGTACACCGAAACTTGCATTATATTCTACTGTAATCTTACCTTCTTTGGCTTGTTTAGTTGTAATCAGAATAACTCCATTAGCTCCGCGTGATCCATAAATAGCTGTTGCGGACGCATCTTTCATCACTTCAACCGATTCAATATCGGCGGTATTAATCATATTGATATCTCCGGGAAAACCATTAATAATCCAAAGCGGTTCATTATCTCCCCGGATCGAATTGGAACCGCGCACTCTTACCTGTATTCCGGCTCCCGGTTGACCATTTGTCTGCTGAATCTGTACCCCCGACACACGGCCCTGTAAGGCTGATGCAACGGAAGTATTAGCATATTCAGTAATAATATCACCTTTAACGGAAGCTATAGAACCGGAAAGATCCCGTTTACGCTGTACGCCATAGCCTACCACAACCACTTCGTCCAGCGTCTCCGTATCCTCTTCAAGGATGAAATTCAGCGAACGTGTTCCTCCTGTCACTTTTTTACTTTGCGACACATATCCAATAAATGTCACATCAATGGTCGCATTTTCAGGAATGTTCTGCAGTTCAAATTTCCCATTAAAATCAGTAACTGTACCGTTAGTAGTACCTTTTACCAATACGCTTGCACCGATGACAGCTTCTCCCTGTTCATCTTTCACCACTCCCGAGACAATCCGGCTGGTTTTTGTCTGAATCTTTTGTAAAACAATCTGTTTCCCTACTATTTCATATAAAATATCACTTTTATCAAAAGCCTGTTTCAATATATCGGAAAGATATTGGGAACCTCCTTTCAAGGAAACAACACGTGACAGAGGGATGGAATTGTCAAATACAAAAGTATAATCTGTCTGTTTCTCAACTTCTTGTATCAGATTCTTCAAAGTTATCTGTTTGGCAGCAATATTGACTTTACTGTTTTTTTGTGCCCATAAAGAAGGACAAGAAAGCAGGCTGACCAAAACAAGAATGCTACATAATATTTGTTTCAGCTTTAACATTGTAAACTCATTTAAGGTTAAATAAAGGAATTAATTATTACCTTTGTCTGCGTAAAGCAAGGCTATACCTGTGCTATCCGTTTTACGGACAACATACACACGCAGGTTTTGCTCTTAGGACGTGGAAGATGGCACTCTTCTGCGTCCTTTCTATTCTTCGACTACTTTCTTCCGGTTATGCGCACCTCCTCCCCATTAATAGTGTATGCAATTGGAGTCACCCGGTTAACTATCTCAAGCATCTCTCGTAGAGATTCTGTTTTAATTGTCATCCAGTATCGTTTATTCTCCTGCACATTATGTAATTGAATTTTCACACCGTACCACCTTTCCATTTTCCTGACTACATCCGTTAAACTTTCATTCTCTATTTTCAATTTACCCAAACGCCACACAGACTCTATTTCAGCATCACAAGCCGCCAACTTACATTTCTCTACCCCTTGCATGGGGATGATAGCTTTTTGATTGGGTTTCATATCTGCCAGCAATTTGTCCGTTGCAGCTGAAACAACCGTCACATGCCCTCGAAGCAATACAACTTCCAATTCGGAGTTGTCTCCATATCCATTAATATCGAATGCAGTACCATGAACCAACACTTTTACATCACCAACCGAAACATCAAATAGTTTTTCACTGTCTCGTACTACATCAAAAAAAGCTTGTCCATTCAATTTTACAGAACGGCGATCTTTCGCATAATCCGTCGAATAGCTTAATGTGGAACCTGAATTCAACCAAACCTTGGTACCATCCGGCAGACTAACCTCCGCCTTTTGACCAACAGGAGCTGTAAATGAAACCAATTTTACCTCTTCCTCTTCTTTTGGGAAAAGTGTAGAAAGTGAAAATCCCAGCACTAATGCTAATATAGCTGCAACACCTACAGTACGATATAATAAACGGCGAGTATACATCTTTACAGGTTTTGCCAAACGCAGGTTATCCATAATTTTTCCCCATACCTGTTCTTTATCAGGAATCACCGTATTCAAATCTGCATGAGCGATTTGCCAACTTTCACATAACTCCTGAAACTCTTGTTCATGTCCAATATCGGCATTCCGCCATTTCACGAGTTGTTTCTCCTCCTGCAATGAAGCTGTTCCCGATAAATATTTGGTTATGATAATATAAATGTCTTCCATATCAGTTATGTTTTATAAACTCTTTTATTAAATAGACCCGTAGCTTTTGAATTACCCTGAAAAACATCTGATATTTTTTTATAATGTAGATAAACGAACCTCTTTTTCTGATTTAACCAAGGATGATAATCTACTTAGAGATTGCCCGAAAAGTCCCTAAAAGAAAAATCACCCTTACTACAATCTGTTGTAGCAAAGGTGATTTTATCAGATCAAGTCTTTAGGACAACCTCCAAGTATAGTCAATATTGAGGAGATATCTCAAATTTTGAATCGTTCTATCCTTTTTTCACATAAATATATATCTTTATTCCTCAAATTATAACAACGTTACTTTTGAACCACAATTTTCAACTTGCATGTGCGCCCGTAAAGTAATGCCACACCATCATAGGTGAGTCCGGTTATACCAGCTCCCGAATAGGCTGGTCCCTGGCTTCCTACCACTCCTGTAGGAGTAGCTATTTTACATCCTCCGGCAACTAGCGCATCTGTATCGTTTGCGGCTTCAATAACATGAATGACACCATATTTGCCTGCCGCAGTAACAAAGGCAATATAAGTACCGTCCTTTATCTGCAAACTACAAGGATCGTTCGGATAGCCATCAGACGCATTGACTCTTTGCATTAACATATCAGCACCTCCTTTAGCTATACTTTGCAACACATTCAACGCTTCAAAAGTCTTGACGTCCGAAGCCGCGTTCTCCATCATCACATCAATACCAAGGTCAGTAACCTTATCATCTGGAATAAGAGTAAACAACGTTTTGTTAGTAACAACGCCTGCCGGTTTGATCCAGTTATCCACATCATAACGCCGTCCCACTGGTCCTCCAATAATTCTTGATGCACTGACATAAGAGAAACCTCTATTTTTAACGGCTACAAACTCCGGATTTCTCCATATATTGATGAAAGCAAAGTCTACACTGTTTGCCTTTGAGCCATATCCTTTAATTTCCTTCAGGCTTAATACATGCTTTTGCACACCTTGTATCATTATTCCTTCTATGGAGAAAATATAAGGTTGATCCGGTTCTACCGAATGTTCCCATTCGGGTGCCATTTCGATATCGTTGAAAACAAGCGCAACGTTATTGTCAACACCCTCAAGACCTTCGATATTGATAATCTTTTCCTCTTTCACCCCTTCTATATCTTCCACCACGATCTTGATTCCATTGGTATCTTTATTGTCTACGACAGTTTTCAGGATAAATTCCATTTCCAGCGGATTACCTGATACCGGAATAGTTGTATATTCCTTCAGTTCACCCAATACCTTATTATACAACGTATGCTTTACAGACTTAATACCTACAGCAGAACGGATCACTACAGACAGAGAAACCTCTTCATCGGGTACTAAAACAGGGAAATCTGATGGTTCGGTGAATATCTGGGATGGAAGTTTAGTTATCTTTTTAATAGGTATTACCTTTTGTGCCGTTTTTGTCAAAACGTCCGTTGATGTTACCAGTATCCCGGCTGCTTCACGCGTATTGACCTTAACATTCAAGTCAAATTCAAGTGTCATATCAGTTTGCAAAGTATCTATCTTTAAACGTTGACGTTCAGTCGCGTTTATCTCTTCATATTCTCCATTTTCATCCATCTTCAACAAGGTAGCATATATACTATGTATACCCACAGCAGAGAAACTTCTGGCAGATACAGTCACCGTCGAGTTATACTCCACCACATCTATTTCGGAAGGAGAAGTGAGTTCTACAGTAGGTGGCGGATACGCGTTGTCGTCCGAATAATCAGACTCACTATCACTACAATTTGTCAACAACAAACCCCATGGAAGGGCAAGTATCAGGATCATTATATTTTTGATATATTGCTTCATGACCGTTCATTTTTTATTTTAAAGATTCGATTTGTAATTGAAAACAATGTAAATCTCCGCTTACACTTGTTTCGGTTACCCCCCTAAAAGCCCATTTGTGTGAAGTCAGGACAAATATACAATACTCGGAGTCTCTATTTCTATTTTCCACTTCTACGAAAGAATAGGTATCAGAAGTTAAGTTAGAAGTAATTGCCGACTCAAGATTAGGCAATAACGCACGTTTAACAGTGCCTACCAGAACCGTCTGTTCGTTTACCTTTTTCTTGAAAACGTCAACAGCCGGAGCTATCAGGTCTTCACTATTTAATGATACAGAACAGAAGAGCATATCTATTCCGTTCACTGCTTCTGTTTTTGTTTCAAGATATCTGCAATCGTTTTTTACTACATATTGTGTCATTTCGGAAATAGTAGAAGGAAAAAGAACCATACTACCGATTATCTTTTTTTCTCCGTTACTATAGCTGACAGGCACAAACACCGGCACTTTCTTACTCTCTCTAGCAGTCTCCGTACCCGTATTTATGATTGCAGTTTGTCCATAGACAGCGTTCGTCCTGTCCAACAATGCCACTGCATGAACCGTGTTTCTGATAGATGACGCCACCTCTTTATAACTACAAGAGCTAAATAAATTTTGCTCTGACAAGTGCGCATAAACCAATACGTTAGTTGTTCTGAACCGGTTCCATTCCGGAATATCTTCTCCCTTGTTATCCTCATCACTACACGAAACGAACAGACAAGAGATGACACATATAAATAGCAGATATAGATAGTTTGATTTCATATTTCATTCATTTTACAAATTCAACTTCAGCAAACAAAGCCCTGTGGTCAGAAACTTCCGGATTAGATAAAACTTTAAACGACTTCACTTTCCACTTATTCTGTGGAAGTCCGAATATATAATCAATCTTGATTGTCGGCTGATCTGCCGGATAAGTGAACGTATCATCGCAGATTCTCTGCCAGTTCTTCATGACTTCACAAATCACATTAGAGTCGGTCCTGGCATTAAAATCTCCCCCCAGCAACGTCGGGGTATCTACCGTACCAATCCGCTCATTAATCTGTTCGGCCATCGCGCTCCTTATCAGGTCCGTCGAATGATCCAGATGAGTCGTTCCTATCCTGATTATGTCTGAAGTTCCCGGTTCCTGAATATCTACATACAATAATGTCCGGGGTTCTTTGGCTCCGTCTATACCTTCAAAAGTTTTGTTATTGATATAAACAAAAGGATATTTTGAGAGTATGGCCACTCCATATTCTCCACCACCAGTATCCATCGCTTTCCCGAAGACGGAAAACAATCCCAACTCCGCAGCCAGCTGAGTGGTGAAATCTTGATTTTTATTCCTTTTCGTGTTGTAATCTATCTCTTGCAACATTACAACATCCGGATTGTATTTCCTGATAAATACAGCATACTCCTTCACCGAGTAACCAGTCATCTGTCCGGACATCCGGCAATTATAGCTCATTATTTTAAGAGCCTGCGCATACGTACTTTGATACGCAAAGAAGAAAAGGCATACCCATACAATGGGCTTTAAAAGTGCTTTCATAAATTTGGTTTTGTTATTAGATTAAGTTTACTTATTCAATGGTATATGTATATTCTGATATTTTTTTAAAGCTAACCGGTGTTATGGATTGCATCACCTCCAACACATAGTTCAAGTCGTTTCCTTTACAAACGAAGTTGTACGTAAACGAAGCAATCTTTTCGTTTTTAACTGTAATCTCTATATCAAAATGCCGCGAGAGTGTTGTAAGCACTTCTTTCAGTGACGCATTTCTGAAAATAAGCCGGTTGCTCTTCCAACTCGAAGCATCATCGTGATATCTATCAGTTTTTATCCTTAGTACATTGCTTCTTTTTTCATAAACTGCAGTTTGTCCGGGAAGCACTTGTTGCATAGGTCTACGGCTTTTCACATGTCCGATATTTATACTCCCTTTGTCGAGTGTAGTTTTAATTACCTTATCCGAAGCATATGCTTTTACATTGAAACACGTTCCCGTCACCTGTATTTTTACATTCTCGGCAAACACCTGAAAAGGTGATTTCTTGTTTTCAGCTATCTCAAAATAAGCCTCTCCTTCCAGCGTAACATTCCTGTTGTATTTTGCAAACTGTTCCGGATAGGTCAATTTAGAATCGGCATTTAACCACACCCGGCTACCATCAGGAAGTAATACGAGTAGCTTCTCACCCCTTACAGCACAGACCTCCCGATAAACAAGGTTTGCCTCACTACGACTTTGATAGAAATTATATCCTACACCTATCACTAGCAAAACAATTGCACAAGCTACCGTCCACTTAAAGAACAATGGCATCCTTATTCTCCTGTTCTTTCGTTTTTCTTCCCGCATCACGGCTTCCTGAATATTCTTATAAATGCGATATTCATCAAAAGGAGGCAATTCTCTGTCGCCCAATTCGAGCTGTTTGCCTTCTATTATCCTTTGAATGTCGTCATCCATATATTTCCCGATGCCGTCAACTATTTCAAAGTACTGACTTGTATGTTTCTTTTTTGATTTCATATTTCAATATCTATTAGTAATACACACTGTTACAAAAAAGTATTATACAGACTACGTTAAACCGTGTTAATTCAAAAGAACGTTCCATATCAACCAAAAGCGATAGCACTACATCATACAATAAAGCAACAGCAAGCTAAGCTCTCCCACTGTCGCACGAATCTGCTTCAAAGATTGGCTATATTGAAATTTAATTGTATTGATCGAAAGATTGAGTTTATCAGCTATTTCCTGATTGGAGTATTTTCCCGAAACTTTCATTTCAAAAACCTTGCGGCGTTGTGGCGAAAGTTGCTCAAGAGCTTGCTGTATGATGTTCATTTGTTCTTGTTTAAGGTTTTCGTTTTGAGAATTGTCTTCCAATTCCAAAACCATTGAAAGGCAATCCTCAAGTAAATAGATATTTTTCTTTGAGTCTCTCAGCGTATTGAGCAGATCGTTCTTCAACATTGTAAAAAGGTATCTGTTTATAGGTTTTGTTTCATCAATCTCTTCTTTTCTCAGCCAGAGTTTTAAGAATAAGTTCTGCACAGCATCTTCAGCCAATTCTTTATTCAGCAAATATTTAAATGCCAAAGAAAAGGTCTGCGCCGCATACGTCTTGTATACAATACTAAATGCCAGCTGGTTCCCCTCTTTCAGAGCCTTAACCAAAGCTTGGGCTTCATCCTGTGAGTATTTCTGGGACATCTTAATCATTTTAAATATGAAAATAAAAAGCTTATTATATCAAGTCCTCATTTTCAAATATATTAATTCCTTCTGATATAGCATGATTCGCGAGCAACAAATGAAACAGGCCTCTTATTTATTTCACCAGTCTTTGATATTTGCTGAATAAAAAGATGGAGAATGATAATAATCCGTCAGTTGTTGAATGAACATCTTTTCGAGTATCTTTCCGATCAGTTGCATTTACCCAACCTTCTTCTATTGCTTTTAATTCATCTTCAAGTTGCTTCTGATCCACCTCTACACCTTTCCCGACCGCTTTGGTGAATGTATTGATATACACCTCCCAGCGCTTTGCATAATAATCACTTATCAATCCTGCCCACGAACGACTGGCATAATCGTTCAGGCTTCCCCCCCAAGTAGTAATCAAGTTGCGAGCGTTCTTTTCATAATAGTCTTTCAATTGGGGAGAATCTCCCATCTTCCGCGCATCATCAATCCATTTATTCAACGAACAGTAAGGATGAAAGGCATTCAGTTTATCCAAATCATTCAATATCTCCTTCATTTTCTCGCCGCAAGCTTTCAAAGCCTGATAGTCTTTAGCTTCAACCATCCTGTCAAACTCCATTTTCACGTCAAGAAAGTAGTTTCCAAGCACCTGTCTGCCTACAGTAATCAAATCCAGGCGAAAAGCATCCCTCCGGTCAGAAGGCGCTTCGTTCAGTTTTCTCCAAACCTCTAATAGCTCAACATTACTATATACATTACTTGTCCGTTTTTCACTATTCTTATTCAATGCAGGGCGATATCCGGGTAAAGTGCCCAATGTGCGCGGCACCTGTACATAAATGTCATTGAATAATATTTTCCAAGCATCGCGCACAGGCTGCGACACGCATCCCACATGTCTGTCAGCCAGACATTCAATCCATTTATCATCATCTACATTCAGATTCCATGCTTTCTCAAGAATGTATTCGTAGGGAAACTGCATCACATCCAATCCTTCCAGCGTAGAGCCGATTCCTTTAAGGTTGCCTCCACCGTTAATGAGAGCATTCTCAAGCCGTGCGCCACTCTCTTTGACGTTACCTGTCAAAGTTGTGTTTCCCCCGAAATTGCCCAGATAACACCAAATATAGGGCTGATCATGAAAATGCTCTGTTCTTTTCCATAATTCAACATTTTCACAATGATAGTCAAGTAATATCATTTTATTCTGTGGCACTCCCGTCAGCAAAGCCTTCATCCGCCCGGAAGTCCATTTATCTTTATCAAAATAAAACATCCACGTCATTTGCATCCATTGGGCTTTGGGATCGGCAGCCGTCAATGTGGCGTACATATCCGATGCTATCTTACGCAAATATTCGGGTTCGAAACTGGGCGGATCAACCTCATTGAAAGGATCTAAACCATAAATATGATCGGTTCCGAAAAGTTTTTTTTGTTCATCAAGAAATAGCTTCTGAATTTTCGCAAATAAAGCATCGTCAGGGTTCAGAAAATTACAACGGTATGCATCAGCAAAGCCGGCCCATTTGCCCAAATGTTGAATATCGGCCTCAGGATAGAGCCGTTTTAAATCGGCAGGTACATGTCCGGCAAAGGCTGGCAATACAGGCTTCATATTCAATTCACGCTCACGTGCGAGTATTCTTTTCTGCAAGCTTACCTGATGTTCCAGCCATTCCATCGGCAACGGACCGTTCCAGCGATCTATGTTAGCCATCCGATGCCAGGGCAGATACGGCGGTCCCGTGAAGTAAGAGCGTATTTCGATGTCCAACATTCCCATTTTCGACCAGACTTTATACCACACGGCTTCCTGTCCGGTAATTGCCAAAGGCATATTTATTCCATTAAGGGCCATCCAGTCAATAAAGCGCTCCCATTCTCTCCATTGCCACCAAGGCATCGTGTAACCATACGTGCAGTAATTCAGGAAAAAGCGAGTATCCACTCGCGCTTCCGAAACGACCTTCTCACCAACCATTGGCAATTCTTCAGGAATTTCAACGGCTATATCCGCATACCATGACACGGTAGTGAGACAGTAATATTTCAAGTAATGGTTCAGTCCCATCGCCATTGAATTGGCGTTGTTTCCACCGATTACAATTTTATCTTTTACAGACTCTATCGTAAAACAGTCTTTCTCTCCTTTCAACTTTTGAAATTGAAAACTCTCGATGTATGACGGCAGCAAACGTTTCAATAATGCTTCCGCAACAGCTACGTCTTTGTCTTTAGCCTGAAGAGCCAACGACATAAACAGCATAACCAGACACGTGTATACACTTTTTCTTTTCATTCTGATTTATAATTTTATATAGATTTTTCTTTTTAACAAAACATATCCCAACAGCCCATTGAACAACAGGAAAAATACACCGTACATAAATGAACCGAAGTAATTTCCGAATAACGGGTTAAGCAAATTACTGAATACAGCCGTATGAATATGCCAATGAACAAGCAATCCGCCGGCTATGCAACTAAACACATAAATTACAAGCGGATTCGCTCCAAACGCTTCGAAAAACGAAAACCACTTTTTATTCTGCTTCACATCAATGATATAGAGCAGCAATGCCAATGACAATGACGCAATCCCACAAGTAAGCAAAACGAACGAAGGAGACCACAAACGTTTATTCAAAGGACAGGCATAACTTAACAAATAGCCGGCAAACAACAGAGTGGTACCTATAAGAAATAGATTCAGCATCCGGCGGTCATTGTCTTTAATGTCGATGATTATCTTTCCGCAAACAAAACCTATCATTACTTGAGATACAGCGGGAATCGTACTAAGTATCCCCTCGGGATCGACAAACTGGCGGCCCTGAAGATACATGTGGTTAGATCCTAAAATAGCCGAATCAATCATGCCGACGATATTATCCGCACTCTTCTCAAATCCGTTTCCAAATAACTGAAGAATAAAGTAGACAGCCAGCAAAATGACGGCTAATGGCATAAACCGCTTATGCGGTATTGTTACGGCCAATAAGGCTGTAATGCCATAACAAATCCCAAGCCGTTGCATAACTCCCATCAACCGGAGCTGACTCAGATCAAAATAGTTACCACTATCTATTGATGTAATGAACCACTCCATAACCAGACCTATAAATATTAATAAAAGACTTCTTTTTATGATTTTCGCAATGGCCGGTCGACACTGGAAGTTATACTTACACAAGGAGATGTAGGTCGAAATACCCATCAGGAACATAAACATCGGGAATACCAGATCGGCCGGCGAAAAGCCATCCCACTTGGCATGTGCAAAAACAGCAAAGTTATACCCACACTTTCCTGTGTTGTTGACCAAGATCATCCCGGCAACAGTAATACCCCGAAGTACATCAAGCGAAAGCAACCGTTTGTTCGGATTCATAATATTTGATTCTTTTAATTACTTATTATATATAAAATAGTCGTTCCGGCAGCTAACACTATCCCTATAAGCGATTCATAAGGTATCAGCTTCAGACGTTCTTTAAAGTTGAGTTCGCATACGCCTCCTGTCGCATGAAAGAACGAGCCATGTGGCAAATGGTCAAGAACTGTAGCTCCGGAATTAATCATAGCTGCCCCCCAAACCGCAGAAATGCCTATAGCCAATATCGTTTCAGCAAATGAAGAAGAAGCCAGTGTCGCTCCGGCTGTTGTCGATGCTGTAGCCGCCGACATCAACGCGCCTGATATAGGAGCAATCAAGACATCACTCATATGAGCATGCTCCAGTCCTGTAAGAATCCAGTCTTTCAAAGAAGAGTTCTTTATGATGCCGGCAATAGTTCCGGTTCCGATCAACAGAATAGCTACCACAGACATCTTTTGCAGTCCATACTCTATACCCGGAAGAATATTTTTCCATTGTTTCATACAGACAACACCACATAAGCCACCTACCGGCAAAGCTATCAAAGGATCAATATTAATTCCTGCCGCAGGACGTAATGCCAATAAAACAATCGTAACAACAGGAGCAATCAGACTGGTTCTTAACGACGGCAGATTTCCCTCTTCCTCTTTATTCTCTGTTTGCATCACCGTTTTTTTGTTTTTTACTGTTTGAGGCATCAGACGGACAATAACGAAAACAGTGAAAAACAAACCGATCACTGCCGGTAAAATATTGGCAAACATTACAGCCGATAGATCTGCATTAAAATTTCCGGCCGCTATAATGGTGTTCGGGTTAGGTGATATGATATTTCCACACTTGCCTCCCCCGATCATAGCAATAAGTAACACGGATGGAGACAGGTTTAGACGCTTGCCTATCGAAAGAGCCACCGGCGCAACGGTTATCACAGCCACATCTATAAATACGCCTACAGTACAAAGCAACATCGTTGCGAGTGCCAATGCCATAAATACCCGTTTTTCACCCATTTTGTTTATAATCGCATTGGAGATGACCGTGGTAGCCCCGGTTTGTATTAATATACCTGATAAGACTCCGGCTGTCAGAATCCGCAATATCGCCGGGGTGACCTCTTTCACCCCTTCGGTCATCACCGTTACGGTCTCATTTAAAGATAGTCCTCCCAACAGCCCTCCAACTATCGCTCCGATAATCAGACTGTATGTCGGAGAAAGCTTTCTTATGATTAACAGTATGGATAATGAAAGCCCGATTAATGCGCCTATCGCTGTCATTGAGTATTATTTAGTAAATTGTTTTATGATTCTCACCACCTGTCGCACCGTTCTCTCTATGTTTTCTTTCGTAAACTCCGGTTGCATCGCTTCTTCAAGTGTTACCGGGAAAGGTTGAATAGGCAATACGGCAGTAAACCCCATCCTATTTAGCGCTTCGGTAGCTTCGACCGCTCCCCCCAGTGCTATCACCGGAACCTGACATCTGTCACCGACACGTAAAATTCCGTCCAGCGCCTTTCCCATACCAGTCTGGCGATCCAGCTTCCCCTCTCCGGTCAGTATCAGGTCTGCCTGTCGGACGACCTCCTCGAAACGAAGCGTTCTCAATATAACTTCTATTCCGGATTGCAATTCTGCATTCAAAAACGGAAGCAGGCCGCCTCCCATTCCTCCGGCCGCTCCAGCACCGGGAAACTGTGATATATCCATATTTGTATATTCCTTTATCAGCTGTGCATAATGCCGCAACCCATTGTCCAACTCTATCACTTGCAACATAGTTGCCCCTTTTTGAGGAGCATATACATAGGCCGCACCCTCTTTTCCAAAAAATGGATTGCTAACATCACAGGCGATCGTAAAGTGACTCTCCTTCAATGCCGGATTTAATTGGGAAATATCTATTTGATGGACTTTTATCAGATTTTCGCCGACAGGCTCCAACTCACCGTTTCCACTATCTAAGAAACGTGCACCTAAAGCCTTCAGCATACCAATTCCCGCATCATTCGTAGCACTTCCGCCGATCCCGATAATGAATTCCCGGCACCCGCGTTTTAATGCGTCAGCAACCATCTCTCCAACTCCATAAGTCGTAGTCTTCATGGGGTTTCTTCGATTTGAGTCAATCAATGGCAAACCGCAGGCTGAAGCCATTTCGATAATAGCCATCGCACCTTTGCTTACGATACCATACGATACTTCAATTGGCTTCATGAATGGATCATGCACCCGACATGACACCGTTTGGGCATGAAGGGCAGAGCATAGAGCTTCTGTAGTCCCTTCGCCGCCATCGGCTATGGGGAAACGTATAATCTGACAGTCGGGTAATTCCTCCTGAATCGCTTTTTCGGCAGCTTTCGCTATCTCGAAAGAACCGACCGAACCTTTAAACGAGTCGAATGCCAATACAATCTTTTTCATAAAAGCTATCACTTATTTGTTTTCTCTATTAAATTCAACGCAGCCTTGACCGGGTCATCAAACGGAGTCGTACTGTTGCTCCAGGGAGATGTAATCCATTGCTCCTCCCATTCCCGGATTTTATTCCGGTCTTTTGTGAAATAGAGCTGTATACGAGGGATATAGTAGTCTTTAATCAGCCCGCTCCAGAAACGGGCAGCATAATCCTCCTGAATACCACCCCAACTTGTAATCAGGCGTTTGGCATTTGCTTCATAAGCATCTTTTTCCTGAAGAGTTGTTCCGCTATTGCGCGCAAGTTCCACCCATTCTTCTAATCGATATAAAGGATGAGAGGCCAGCAGCCTGTCAACGTCCATCAACAAATCAACAGTTTGTTGCAGATTACGTTGCGCTGCGAGAACACGATTCTCCGAATCATCTTTCAGGGCCTGCTTATAAAAATTTTCAGCTTTAGCCGCTACATAATACGAAACAAACTCTATGAGGTCGTTTCTGTATAATTCAGAGCTTTTCAGTTCGTCAGCGCAACTAGCATACAAACGTATGGCTTGCAAGTAATCATCACTAAGGTCGATTTTACTGATCCGCCGTTGATCGGGTATTACGGTTTGCCAGGTAAAACGGGGGTATGAATATAAAGAACTATATGCTGTTTTCCGAAAAAGTCTCCAGGCTTCCTCCATGGCATCGGGATAACCTCCATAACGGGCCTCGCAGTATATCCTCATCCAGTCGTCCAGGTCGATGCTGTCCGATGACCATCCCATATCGGCTAACAGTTCGTAAACAACCTCATTGTTCTCGAGTCCTTCAGGGGCAGAACCGAACCCAATCAGGTTACCTTTATTTGCGGCACGTAACGCTTTGACCGAGGAGCTTGCATACATGTCCAGATCTCCTGTCATGGTGTTTTTCCCACCAAAGTTGGGTACATAGCTGAATATCCATTTCTTTCCGTAAAACCCATCATGTACTTTCCATGTCTGTTCGGTGTTCCATACCCATTTCGGATAATCATTGCCCAAATCAATGATAATCATTTTATCATCAGGTACATTGCTTAACAAGGCTTTAAGCGATTCTTTATCCCAGAATGAATGTTGATATCCGAATGTCCATCCCTGTGTAACCCAAACGGCATCCGGGTTTCCGGCTGTAATTGATTTATAGATCGTTTCTCCATACTCGGCCAATAACTTATATTTCGCTTCTTTATCCTCCTTATCGATAGGCAGCTCCATCTCGTTAAAACTGTCCGAGAGATAATACGTATTTTCTCCAAACTCTTTTTCCCACTCTTCGACAAACAGTTTGCCTATTTCTTCAAAGAAAGGTGAATCCGGTGGCAATACATAGGCGTTGTACTCTTCATCAAAACCACCCCACCGCATGTGCCGGAATTGTGTGTCGGGATGTTTCTGCGCAAATGCTTCCGGCACGAAACCTGCAAACGCGGGTGCTACGGGCTGCATACCCAACTCGCGCATACGGGTCAGGATTTGATGCTGCAAAGCGATTTGGTTATGTTGCCAGGCATCAGATAAAGGACCGTCCCACTTGTTCAGATTGCCCATGCGATGCCAGGGAAGGTGTGCAGGGGCAGTGAAAAACTCACGGATTTCTTCCTTGGTCAATCCCATACGCAGCCATACCCGTTCCGCAATGGCTTCGCTGGCCACGGTAGCCAACGGCATATTTACACCATAAAGAGCCATCCTGTCAATTTCCTTTTCCCAACGCTCCCAGTCCCAGTAAGGGGTAGTGTAGCCGAATGTACAAACATTAAGGAAATAACGCAACTCATAAGGGGACACTTGCTCATACAATTCATAATCGGGCCACGGCATCACCGACGTTATGTGTTCACCGCTCCATGTTTTCATACTCTTGCAGGCCTCTTTCATGTACGTATGAAAAGCGTAACAGATAGCAACGGAGCTACTTCCCCTTAAGGTAAGCCGACCGTCGCTTGCTATCACTTCGAATATATCTTTACCATCGAATGGTTCGATATATTCAAAGTGGATAGACTGTGCTCTTTCCCCAATCTGACGTTCTATTACCTGTTTGGCGGGGGTGATAATATCCGTCTTAGGCTTGTGGCATGAGCAGAAAAAAAGCGTTGTTGAAATCAGTAAATACTTGACTATTGTATGTATCATAGAAAATCATAAATGTTATAAGTGAGTATCAATATTTTTTCTTTGATGCTTCTTTCACATATTCCAGTTCCGTAATAATCGGTAAATGGTCTGACAAAAGCGACCGGACAGTTTGCGTACTAATCACACGCCATCCTTTTTGCGGGTAAGCAAACAAGTAATCTATCTTAATCACAGGTTTCCATGCCGGCATTCCAAAATCATCGTTACTCGCAGCAAACCAACTATCCATACCACGTATTGCCTCCGAGTAATGACGCGCATTGAAATCGCCTCCCAAAATTACAGGATATTTATAATTCTTGAAATGATCGGTAATAAATTTTATTTGCTCCGCCCGTGTTTCTTGAGAGTTGACGTCCAGATGCGTAGAGGTAAAAACAATGGTATCATTACCCATTTCGAATAATCCCTCCAGCATGGCCCGTCTCTCATGCTCTTTGACCGGATGGGGCAGCATTATCTTTTGGACAGAAATATATGGATATTTACTTAACATCCCAATACCGTAATAACCGGTAGAATAGTCAATCGTTTTTCCGTAAAGCCCAAACATCCCTGTATGATAGGCAAGTTCGGATATAAAATCCTTCCCTTTCTGATGCGGGGCACGCTTACGGTCTGTTTTGCTATCCACTTCTTGAAGCGCCACAAAATCAGGTTTGAAGGATTTGATGTGATGAGCAAGTTCTTCTAAAGATGCCAGTTCGCCAAATCTCAAATTATAGGTCATTACCCGCACCCGTAGAGTATCTTGCGCATAGACAACGCCCAAAGTCAGGCATAAAAACAATAATAAATATTTCTTCATTGAATACATGGTTTCTATTTTTTTAATGATTACTTTTCCCAACCTGGATTTTGTCCTAACAGAGGATTCTTCTGACGCTCGGGATTAGGCACGGGCCACAAATAATGTTTCGTTGCGTCGAAGTAGCGTGCTCCGCCTTCCGCGGTAGACTTTTCGTAGATAACATCACCAAACTCATCTACTCCGGTATCAGGATACGGGTTGGCGCCCAAATCGTTCATACAAACTTTCAGACTGGGACCGGTGATGGCACGTCCAAAACGAAGTTCGCCTTCACGCCAGCGCATCACATCGGCGTATCTTGTTCCTTCACCTGCCAACTCAATGCGACGTTCTCTTCTCAATTCGGTTTCGAGATCCATCCCCCATGCGCTAAGTTCGTCAAGGTTCATACGATGCATATTCACACGATCTCTAAGCCTGTTGATGGAGTAATCAATCTGTGTTTGTGTCAGTTTCTTGCCTTGTAGTTCGAAAGTGGCTTCGGCATAAATCAGCAAGATTTCGGCAAAGCGGATGACATTGAGATTTCCATGTCCGCCTACACTTGAGCCGGCCAAATCAATATCGTTATACTTTTTCAGATAAAAACCTGTACGGCTATTTGCCCCCACACGGTTATTATCTTGCAATGAAGCAAAACGAGGCAGATTAAATATCTCGTTGGCCTTATCCGTATCAGGGTCACCGTCATCTCCTCCCGGCCATTTGTCACCCGGAGCATATAAAGTCATCTTCATTCTAGGATCTCTGTTCTGGAAATAATCCACATAATGCTCTTCAGGCGACTTGTATAACGATGAGGTCTGCACACCGGTCTTTTTATAATATTCCAATCCGGTTTTTGCCGGTTTACCGTCTGTACACAGATAGGCATCCACTAACGACTTCGTTGGATTGAGACGTATATAGTCGGTCGGGCTGCAAGTTTCATTGGGTAGACTTTGTGTACGGATTTCGGGTACAAAAAGGCTATATACGATGGCTTCGATATTTTTCGGATCATTCTCGACATCCCCCTCATGATGAAATAGTTTTTCGTATTCATACAGGCCATAGGGACTGTTTTCAATGATATATTCACTCGTTTTTGCAGCCAGTTCCCATCTTTCGTTTTGCAAGGCGATACGTGCCAATATGGCTAAAGCGCCCCAGCGGTCGAGTCTTCCCAGTCTATCGCCCGTATACCTTTCTTCAGGCATGCGCTCTGCCGCCCATTTCAAATCCTCGACGAGCTGGTCAATGACTTTCTCTCTGGGAGTACGTTCGATATATGCATCTTCGGGCTGGATGACTTCTCCTACCCAAGGTACATCACCCCAAAATGTCGTGAGGTAAAAGTACATAAGCGCCCGGATGGTTTTTACTTCTGCGGCATAAACGTCCTTCTTATTTTGAGCTACCTGCGCTTTATTATAGTTGTCTAAAAAATTATTGCAGCGATAAATATAACTATACGCTCCTGTCCAATAGGTAGTGAAGGGGAAGCCGTCAGTATAAGAGTGTTTGCCTCCCGAAACCTTACTTAGTCCACTAGTAATATTCCCCCACATAACAGTTTCGGCAGTCGATTCACTCCAATTCACAAGATAGTCTTTTTGTAAAGCTTCGTAACAGGGAGGCAAGGCATTTTTAAGCTGATCTTCATTCACCCAGAATGTTACATTGTCCGGCTCGTTAGGGTTCGTTCTATCCAGAAAATCGCTACATGAGGTAATTATACCAAATAAAGCAATGATTAAAAAGTATTTTGAGTATTTCATCTTTATAGTCGTTTAATAGGTTAGAATGTTATTGATAATCCAAAAACATAGGTTTTTACTTGCGGATAGACATCTCCGCTGGTGGTCCTCACTTCAGGGTCATAAGCCCCGAAGTAATCGGTTTTAGTAAACAAGTTATCTGCCGAAGCATATACTCTAAGACTATTAATGCCAAGAGGTGCCACCATCCGGGCAGGAAAACGATAACCTATCTGAATATTCTTCAGACGCAAGTACGATGCATCCTCTTTCCAGTAGTCACTAAAGAGCCTGTTGTGCTCCTGCGACTGATAAAGTCTGGGATAAGAAGCATTTGGATTCATAGGCGTCCATCTGTCAAGATGCTCTTTTTTAGGGATTGAGTAGTCATTGATAAACGCATGCCGGGCCTCATCCTCAAGGTAACCGGCAACTTTGCCTACTCCTTGCAAATAGAAACTGAAATCAATGCCTTTCCATTCCAAACCACCCTTGATTGCATAGGTGTAATGGGGCTCTTTCTCGCCAAACACCACTTTGTCGTAGTCATCAATTACCCCATCGGGAGCGCCGTCAGGACCACTAATGTCCCGATACTTAATATCTCCGGGCTGTACAATGCCGTTTTGTGATGCAACAAGAGGGAATTTTGGTTTCTGGTACTTACCTGTAGTTGTATTCACCGATTCGAAGTCATACACTTGCGCCAGCCCATCAGTCAGATAACCATAGAAAGCACCTATCGGATCACCTACCCGACGATACGAACCGGAAGCCGTACTAGTCAGGGACTCCGGAGTTCCACCCAAATCGGTAATCTTATTACGGGCATCCGACAGATTGAACCCGAGATTGTAATTTACACTTCCGATCTTATCACGCCATGACAGATTGAGTTCCCATCCTTTGACATCAATCTTACCAAGATTGACATAACCTACGTTACTACTGGAAACTCCGACAATAGCCGGAACATCGGGACGAACCAATGCGTCAATATTTTCTTTCTTATACCAATCAAAGTCCACATTCAGTCTATTGTTCAAAAAACTAAGGTCTACCCCGAAATTAAGCATGCGGATGGTTTCCCACTTGATATCAGGATTACCGATTTTGTTTTGCCAAAGTCCCATAACAGGTGTATTAGAAGCTCCGATAGGATAGGACTCCTCGGTTATGATAGGTGACAAGTAGGGGTAGTAATTACCGGGAATATTTTGATTTCCCAACTCACCCCAGGAAGCACGCAGCTTACCCGAACTCAATACCGAAGTAGCGAACTCCATGAATTTTTCACGTGAAAAATTCCATCCTGCCGAGAATGAGGGAAAATATCCCCAACGATTGCCCTTGGCAAATCTTGAAGTTCCGTCGGCACGCAGGTTAGCTTCAAACAGGTATTTACCGTCAAAAGCATAGTTGACACGACCAAAGTAAGAACGCAAAGCCCACTCATCTTTTGTTCCGCTATTCATAAAATTAATCATTCCGGCACTAATAACGTGAATATCCTCAACCATCACATTATCACGCGTAGCACCCAGTGTGCTTCTGTTTTCCCATTCTTGCGAGAATCCCAATAACGCTCCCAACTCGTGGCGTCCTATGGTTTTATTAAAATTCAGGGTGAATTGCAACGTTTGGGTCATAACGTCGAGATGGCTTTGTGAGATATAGTCCTTGGCATCTTCATTTGCTTTCAGCGGGCTACCGTCCGAGTAATAAGACAACATCTTCGGGTTAAATTCATCCACTTGGCGGGTATATATATTAGCAGAGTACTGCATACCTACGTTCAGCCCGTCTATAATTTTGAGATCTGCATTGAAAATACCATTGAGCACACGAGTTTTCCGTTCTTCCATTCCCGACTCATAAGCTACCTGCAAGGGGTTACGTACCGAACCGTACGACCAGTTCTCACTATCTACCATCCGGCCATTCTCGTCAGGGATTTGCCACATGACGGGAAGTAACGGAGACATACGCTGTGACAGGCGGAATACTCCTGATGTGCCACTATAGCCTAAGTCTTTTTTATAGAAATCGACATAACTCATCTGTCCGGTCAGTTTCAGACGATCATACACCTCCGTGTTTACACTGATACGCGCATTATGTCTTTTTGAACTATATCCGTCACCTACAATCAGTCCATCCTGATCCAGGAAACCATACGACATAAAAAATCCGGTTTTCTCGCTTCCACCCCGTGCGCTCACATTATGCCCCGTCTGAAAAGCCCGGCTTTTGTATATTTCATCAATCCAGTCTGTATTGGAATATTCATTGGGATACAGTCCCGAATCATATTTATCGAAAGCCTCTTGGGTATAGGGCTTGGAAAATCCGGCCGCACTCATGGCTTCATTGGAGAGTTCCATGTATTCCCTTCCGTTAACAAGTTCGGGCAATGCTGTGGGAGTCTGGAACCCGGCATATCCGTTATATTGGAATACTACCCGTTCTTTCTTTTCTCCCTTTTTAGTCGTTACAAGAATAACACCGTTAGCGGCACGTGCTCCATAAATGGCTGATGAAGCAGCGTCTTTCAGTACTGATACGCTTTCGATGTCCGAAGGGTTCAATAAATTGATGTCTCCCCCGGCTACCCCATCAATCAAGATTAAAGGCGCTGTACTACTGTTGATGGTTCCCGTACCACGAATGTTGATACTTGGCACAGCACCCGGCTGCCCCGAAGAGGAAACGATACTAACTCCAGGCAACAATCCTTGCAGCCCCGTAGTTACGTTAGTAATAGGTCTGTTCTCAATAGCCTCCGCTTTAACCATAGATACAGCACCTGTTACATTCACTTTCTTTTGCACGCCGTAGCCTACAACTACTACATCTTCCAGACTGACAGCATCCTCTTTCATCACTACGTTTACTGTCGTTTCTTTCGCTATGACGCTTTCTTCACGATAGCCGACGTATGAGTACCTAAGTGTACTTCCATAGGGTACCTTGATAGAATACTGACCATTGACATCAGTGATTGTACCTGTAGTCGATCCTTTTACCGATACGGTGGCTCCGATGATCGGTTCCGCATTCTCATCAGTAACTTTACCTTTCACGTATAGTTCCCTTTTACTTCCTTGCGAATCAACAGGTTCATTTTTATTTTGATATTCTTTATTATAAAATAAAATACTGTCATCCAGAAAACGGAACCCAATGTTAGTCCCTTTTAGCAAAAGAGTTAGTGCTTTGTTTACCTCTGTGTCTTTTACCTCCAATGACACTTTCCTACTCGTATCCACAAATTCTTTGCTATAGGCTACATGCATTGAAGCCTTCTCTGCTATCTGACTGATAGCCTCTTTAAGAGGAAGCTCTTTGATACTAACCGATATTTTTTGCTGTTGTGCATAAACAAAAGCAGTGACAAATATGCACATTAGGGCTACAATACACCTTCTGCCGGTGGATGAAAAAGGAGAATCTTTTTCCATAATATTAGTCTTTAAAGTTAATAGTTCAATATCTATTAGCTAATACACAAGAGGTATTAAAAAGTATTACGGCAAATAAGTTAATGAATATTAATTCGGGAAATATAGGAGAACTTGCCGGAAATCAATCCGTACTTGATAAAAAAGAAAGAAAACACTTCAAAGGTATCGTTTTTAAAAGAAAATATAAAGGGGTAGATAGTATTTTCTCATTTAATACATAAATTAGTGTCTTTACCTGAAAAAGAATGAGCAACATCCACCTCACATATGAGTGATTCCACCAGAACCCGGCTCAGTCTGAAAATTTTGGGGATTTGATTCAGGGCAATCACACCCTTAAAATAGATTCATTCCTGCATAGAAACGAGTTAAACGTTGCGCTAATGAATGGGTCAAGGGTGAGGGGTGGTGAGGGTAGATTTATAACTTTC